>DALZZG010000049.1:0-18994 GCA_031987665.1 Stenotrophomonas sp.
ACGCCTGGCCGCGCGAGCTGTCCGGCGGCATGGCACGGCGCGTGGCGCTGGCCCGTGCGCTGGCGCTGGACCCGCCGCTGATGATCTACGACGAGCCGCTGACCGGGCTGGACCCCATCGCCTCGGGCGTGATCATGAGCCTGATCCAGCGCCTCAACGACAGCCTGGGCCTGACCAGCATCATCGTCAGCCACCATGTGCACGAGACCCTGCCCATCAGCGACCAGGCCGTGGTCATCGCCAATGGCGGCATCGTCTTCTCCGGCACCCCGGACGCACTGCAGGCCAGCACCGACCCGCTGGTGCGCCAGTTCCTCGATGGCCAGCCGGACGGCCCCATTCCGTTCGACGCGCCCCAGCGCAACTACGGGCTGGAGAACGCCTGATGCCTTTCGCTTCGTCCATCCGCTCGCTGGGCCGCGCCGGCCTGTTCTCGCTGACCGTGCTGCGCGGCTCGCTGCCGACCCGCGATTTCCTGGCCGAGCTGACCCGCGAGATCTACAAGATCGGTGCGCGTTCGCTGCCCATCATCGCCGTGGGCGGTGCTTTCGTCGGCCTGGTGCTGACCCTGCAGGGCTACCGCACGCTCACCACGTTCGGTGCGGCCGATGCGCTGTCCACCCTGCTGGGCCTGTCGCTGTATCGCGAACTGGCACCGGTGCTGACCGCCCTGCTGTTCATCGGCCGCGCCGGCAGCTCCATCGCCGCCGAGCTGGGCCTGATGCGTGCCACCGACCAGATCAAAGCACTGGAACTGATGGCCATCGACCCGGTGGCCAAGGCCGTCGCGCCGCGCTTCTGGGCGGCGGTGCTGACGGTGCCGCTGCTCACCGGCGTGTTCTGCTCACTGGCCATCACCGGCGGCTATTTCGAGGCGGTGCATGTGCTGGGCCAGGACAACGGCACGTTCTGGTCGGGCCTGCGCAACAGTGTCGATTTCTGGGATGACTTCGCCGTCGCCCTGCTCAAGTCCGCCATCTTCGGCGGCACGGCAGCGCTGGTGGCGGCCTATGTGGGCTTCCATGCCGAACCAACCATCGAAGGCACCTCGGTGGCCACCACCCGCGCGGTGGTGAATGCCTCGCTGCTGGTGCTGATGTTCAACTTCGTGCTGTCGGCCCTGTTGTTCCAGTAATACCGGTTTATCGCATTCGCCCACCCGAGGTTGTGGTGGGCCCCTACGAACAAGCTGCTTCACCTCTTACGAAGCAGCAGTTGGATCAGGAGTAAAAGAGAACATGGCCATCCGCGGACCCAGACTCGAATTTTCCGTCGGCGCGTTCCTGCTGCTGGCGTTGGCCTCGCTGCTGGTGCTCGCCGTGGCGTCCACCAACCAGCGCTTCGGCATGAGCGGTGGCGACTACGTGCTGAAGGCTAGGTTCAGCCAGATCGGCCAGCTGCGCAAGCAGGCACCGGTGAAGGTGGGCGGCGTCACCATCGGGCAAGTGGCTGATATTCAGCTGGACCCCGTTAAATACGACTCCATCGTCACCTTGGCGCTGGACGGCAAGTTCAAGGACATGCCCGCCGACACCTCCGCCGGCATCTTCACCAGCGGCCTGCTGGGCGAGAGCTACATCGGGCTGCAACCCGGTGGCGATCCGGAACCGCTCAAATCCGGTGACGAGATCGTGTTCACCCAACCGGCGGTGGATCTGATCCAGCTGGTTGGCAAGTACATGTTCAGCGGCGGCGGCAATGCGTCCGGTGCCACTGACAATGAAACCCATGGCGCAGACGCGCCCGCAACGGAACCGCAACCATGAAAGTGAAACTGCTTACCGCCGTGCTCGCTTCGGCCCTGCTGGCCACCGCACCGTCGCTGGTGCAGGCGCAGGCCCGCCCCGCCGCAACCGCCGCGCAGCCGTCGGCAGCGGCCCGCACCGTGCTCGACTCCAGCAGCCGCATCATCGACACCCTGCAGGCACGCCGCAGCGAGTTCCGCGCCAACCCGAACACCCTGCGCAGCTTCATCGACGGCGAGCTGAGCCGTGGCTTCGACCGTGACTACGCCGCCCGTCTGGTGCTGGGCGTGCATGGCCGTGGTGCTTCGGATGCGGACGTGAAGCTGTTCGCCGATGCGATGGCCGACAACCTGATGGCCCGTTACGGCACCACCCTGCTCGACATCCAAGGCAAGCCCAGCTTCCGCTACAAGGGCGAATCCCCGCTGCCGGGCAACCGCGGCGTGAAGGTGTCCACCGAGCTGGTGCGCGCCGGTGCCGAACCCACGCCGGTCGAGTACCTGATGCGCAACGTCGGTGGCCAGTGGAAGATCTTCGACGTGATGATCGAAGGCATTTCCTACGTGCAGACCTTCAAGAACCAGTTCGACACCCCGCTGCGCCAGAAGTCGATCAGGCAGGTGGCCACCGAGCTGCGCAGCGGCAGCATCCAGGCCAACGCCGGCCCGGCTCCCCGTGGCAAATGATGCCGGCTTCCGCGTTGACGGCGACACGCTGCACCTGAGCGGCGTGCTCGACCGTGGCGCGGTGACCACGCTGTGGCCGCAGCTGTCGCGCGGGCTTGCCCCGCTGCGGCAGTTGAACCTTGCCGCCGTGGAGCGCATCGACAGCGCCGGCATGGCACTGCTGGGCGAACTGACCGCACACCTGCGCGCGCAGGGCGGTGGTCAGGTCATCGGCTCGCCCGCCGGTCTGGATGAACTACGCGCGGCCTACCGGCTCTCGCCGGATCTCGATTTCACCTCTCCCTCGGCAGGAAGCTGACATGCGTCTGTTCCGCACCCTCCCCCTTCTGGTCGCCATCGCGCTGCTTGCCGCCTGTGCGGGCAAGCCCACGCGCGACGCCACACCGGTTTCCACCGTCATCGCACCGCAGGCGGCGGACGCGACTGCCAGTCCCTCCGGCACGGATGCAGAGGCGGCTGCGGACGCTGCAGCTGCCGCAGCAGCTGCCGAAAGCGAGCAGGTGGCACCGTCACCGCAGGCCAGCACCGATGGCGTTGCGCCCACCGCTGCCGAAGACGACTTCGCAGCGCTGTACGGTGGCCCGGCACCGAGTGCCGACACCAACGGCACCACGGAGGCCGCCACGCCCACCTACGACCCGTGGGAGAAGTACAACCGCCGCGTGCACGGCTTCAACATGGCGGTGGACCGCGGCATCGCCCGCCCGCTGGCCACGGCCTACACCAACGTGGTGCCGCGCTTCGCCCGCACCGGCGTGACCAACTTCTTCAGCAACCTGCGCTCGCCCCTGACCATGGTCAACCAGCTGCTGCAGGGTCATCCCGATGACGCCTGGGACACGCTGGGCCGCTTCCTGATGAATTCCACCTTCGGCATCGGTGGCCTGTTCGACCCCGCCAGCAAGGCCATGGTGCCCAAGCGCAGCGAGGATTTCGGCCAGACGCTCGGTGCCTGGGGCTGGCGCCGCTCGCGCTATGTAGAGCTGCCGTTCTTTGGCCCGCGTACCGTGCGTGACGTGTTCGGCCTGGCCGGCGACATTCCGCTCTCGCCGGTGCGCCAGATCGAGCTGGACAAGGCGCGCATCGGCCTGCAGGGCCTGCAGCTGGTGGACATGCGCGCACAGCTGATGGCGGTGGATTCGCTGCGTGACAGCGCGGTGGACGAATACTCGCTGACCCGCGATGCGTGGTTGCAGCGCCGCAGCTACCAGATCGAAAAGGACCTGCGCCACGACCGCAGGGACCAGGACGACGACCAGCCGACCATCCCCGTCGATGCGATGCCGATGCCCGACTGGGGCGGTTGATCGCCTGCGTCACACAGATCACGCTGTTGAAGAAAAGCCCGGGAAACCCGGGCTTTTCTTTTCTGCTTTGGCCTTCGCTTCGGCTTCGGCTTCGGCTTCGGCTTTGGTAGCCCGGATAAGCGCAGCGCATCCGAGACCGCAGTGCGCGCAACAACCAGGCAGCCATTTCTACTGCCGACAGGCGTTCCCGCATACCGCGCCAGAAGCCCCGGGTGCGCGTTCGCTTACCCGGGCTACAAGAGTGCTGGATCAAACGGCCAGTGCCTGGTCGATGGCGGCGCGCAGGCCGGCGTCGTCGGCCGAGGTATCCGGCGAGAAGCGCGCGAGCACGGTGCCGTCCTTGCCGATCAGGAACTTCTCGAAGTTCCACAGGATCGCCGGTGCCGGATTGGTTTCGATGCCGAAGCCCACCAGCTTCTCGCGCATCGGGCCTTCGCCGGTGGCTGCCGGCTGTGCGGCGGTCAGCTGCTGGTACAGCGGGTGGGTATCGGCGCCGGCCACGCTGATCTTGGAGAACATCGGAAAGCTGACGTCGTAAGTGAGCGCGCAGAACTGCTTGATCTCGTCCTCGCTGCCCGGTTCCTGGCCATTGAAGTTGTTGGCCGGGAAGCCCAGCACGGCGAAGCCTTCATCCTTCTTCTCGCGGTAAAGCTTTTCCAGACCTTCGTACTGCGGCGTGAGGCCGCACTTGGAGGCCACGTTGACCAGCAGCAGCACCTTGCCGCTGTAGTCGCCCAGCGAAGCCGGCGCGCCGTCGATGGTGGTCAATGCGGTGTCATAAAGAGAAGCGGTCATGGCGGTTTCCTGCAGCGGTGGGAGAGAGCGCAAGCATAAACGCCGCGCATGGCAGTGGCACGACCAGCAGGTAGTGCCGGGGAGGTGGATAACGTGTAGCGCCGAGCCACGCTCGGCAGGAGGCATCACCGTGGAACACCACTGCGCGCGGCGCTACGGGCTGTCGTTGTTCTCTTCTTCGGCGTCGTCGTCATTACCGAGATCGCCCAGCAGCGCCTGCGAGGCGTCGCTGGACAGGGACTCCACACCGCGCAGCTTGCGCTCGATGGTGCGGGTCTTGCGGCTGGCGTCGCCCAGGCTCTTGCCGACGGTGTTGATCTGCTTCTCGGCCCGTTCCAGGATGCCGGCGAATTTGCCGAACTCGCTCTTCACCGCGCCCAGCAGGCTCCACACTTCGGACGAGCGCTGTTCGATGGCCAGCGTGCGGAAACCCATCTGCAGGCTGTTGAGCAGCGCGGTGACGGTGGTGGGGCCAGCGATGACCACGCGATGGTCGCGCTGCAGCGTATCCACCAGCCCCGGCCGGCGGATGGTCTCCGCATACAGGCCTTCGGTGGGCAGGAACATCACCGCGAAGTCGGTGCTGTGCGGCGGCACGATGTACTTCTCGCTGATGGACTTGGCCTGCACGCGGATGGCGCGCTCCAGCTGGTTGCCGCAGGCGCGCACCGCGTCCTGGTCGCCGGCTTCCTGCGCATCAAGCAGGCGCTCGTAGTCCTCGCGCGGGAACTTGGCATCGATGGGCAGCCACACCGGCACGTCGTCGCTGCTGCGGCCCGGCAGGCGCACGGCGAAATCGACCATCTCGCCGCTGTCCGGGCGCAGCTTCACGCCACGCGCGTACTGTTCGGCGGTAAGGGTCTGCTCCAGGATGTTGTCCAGCTGCACTTCGCCCCAACCACCGCGGTTCTTGACGTTGCTCAGCACGCGCTTGAGGTCGCCCACGCCGGTGGCCAGCTGCTGCATTTCGCCCAGGCCACGCTGCACCTGTTCCAGACGCTCGGACACCAGCTTGAACGAGGAATCCAGACGCTGGTTGAGCGTGCTCTGCAGCTTCTCGTCCACGGTCTGCCGCATCAGCTCCAGCTTGGCGGCGTTGTCGCCCTGCAGGTCCTTCAGGCGCGCTTCCAGGGTCTGGCGCATCTCGGTGATGCGTTGTTCGTTGCGCTGGGTGAGTTCGCCCAAGCGCTGGTTGAGCGTTTCGCCGAAACGCAACTGCGCCTGCGTGCCTTCCGCACGCCCGTTGCGGGTTTCCTCCAGCAGGCTCTGCTGCAGGCCGGCGAGCTGGCGGGCGAAGGCTTCCATGCGGGCGCCCTGCTGTTCGCCGAAGGCTTCCAGCTGGCCACGCACTTCCTGCAGGCGGGTGCCCAGCAGCTGTTCGATCTGCTTCTGCTGGGTGGTGTTCTCCTCGCGGCCCTTGCGCGCGTCGTCGTTGAGGCTGTCGCGCAGCTGGTCCAGGCGCTGGTCGGTGCGGGTGGACAGGTCGGTCAGGTTGCGGCTGAAGCCGTCCATGCGCGCGTCCTGCTGGCGGGCCATGCCTTCCAGCACCTCGCGCAGCTCGCCGCGGCCGGTACGCTGTTCCTCGCGCAGGGTGGTTTCCAGCGCGGAATTGTCGGTGCGGCGGAACAACAGCAACAGCTGCAGCACCACGACAAGGGCGAGCAGGCTGACAATGATCAAGATTTCGGTTTGCATGCCCCGCAGTGTAGCCCCGGGCGTCTCAGATGCTGCGCCGCATCTGCGATCATAGGCACCCCTTGTTGGTGGTCCCCCATGAAGTCCCTGCCCTGCCCGCTGCTGCGGCTGGCCGGTGGCCGGCTGATGCCGGTTGTCGCCTGCCTGCCCTCTCCTGCCCTGGCTGCCGCCACGGCACCCCGCCACGTCGAACTGCGTATCACCGCTGCCATCACGCAGCGCGCGCACTGAGCCGGGAGCAGCAGCATGCCGTGGATGGGTATCAGCGATCTGGGCACCTTCGTGGTGGCGGTCATTGTGTTCATGATGCTGCCCGGGCCGGGCACCTTCACCCTGCTCACCGCCACCGCGCGCGGTGGCGTCCGCGCCGGGTATTCGACCCTTGCGGGCCTGATGCTCGGTGACCAGATTCTGATCACCATCGCCGCCACCGGTGTGGCCGCACTGCTGAAGGCGCACCCGCTGCTGTTCGCCTGCCTGCGCTATGTGGGTGCGGCCTATCTGATCTGGGTGGGCTTCCAGCTGGTGCGCGAGCGCGCCGCGGGCAGCGCCGGCACCGCGCCCACGCAGCTGGGCCGCCGCTGGTTCCGGCAGGCGCTGCTGGTGGGTGTGCTCAACCCGAAAGCCATCCTGTTCTACATGGCCTTCTTCCCGTTGTTCATCGACCCGGTACGCCAGCGCGGCGCGTTGACGCTGCTCACCATGGCACTGTTGATCGCGGTGATCAGCATCGCGTGGTGTTCGGTGCTGATCTTCGGCGGGCAGCTGATCGCGCGGCGTCTGGCGGGCTATCCGCGCGTGGGCACCTGGATGCGGCGCGGCGTGGGCGTGTTCCTGATGGTGTTCGGCGTGCGGCTGGGCGTCGAAGGGGCCTGAGCCTGGGGAGCGGGGTCACAGCACGCATCCCGCACCCGCAGTACGATCCAGATCAGTTCCACGCCCAGAGCGGAGGAAGTGTCGATGGATATCCACTGCAAACGCGCCTACGAGGCGGCGGCTGCCGGTGATGGCCAACGCTTTCTGGTGGATCGCCTGTGGCCACGCGGCGTGAGCCGTGAGGCCCTGCACGCCACCTGGTTGAAGGACGTCGCGCCCAGCGATGCCCTGCGCAAGTGGTTCGACCACCAGGCCGAACGCTGGCCGGAATTCCAGCAACGCTACTGGAAGGAGCTGGCCGGGCAGCCGCAGCTGCTGGCGCCACTGCGCGACGCACTGAATGCCGGGCCGGTCACGCTGGTCTATGGCGCGCGTGACACAGAGCACAACCAGGCCGTGGCCCTGCGGGCCTACCTGCTGGCCCACCCACGTCGTCACGCGTGATGCGGTGCGGTTGGTTTGTGCCGGTTCCGTCGTCAATGCCAGCAGCAGCCGCCAAAATCGATGAAAAACATGGTTATTTCTGGCATTGCTGCATTGCGTTGGGCGACACTCGGCGCCTTCTGAACTAAACGAACCGAGAGGTCCGCATGCAGTCCTGGCTCCGGCGCAAGTCCATCGACCAGCTCACCGAACACGAGGAAGGCCGCCGGCTGATTCCTTCGCTGAGCTGGCCCCACCTGGTTGCGCTGGGCATCGGCGCCATTGTCGGCACCGGCATCTACACGCTCATCGGCGTGGGTGCGGACAAGGCCGGCCCGGCCGTGCTGCTGTCCTTCGTCATCGCCGGCACCATCTGCGCCTGCGCCGCGCTGGCCTATGCCGAGCTGTCCACGATGATGCCGGCCGCGGGCAGTGCCTATACCTACAGCTACAGCGCGCTGGGCGAGACCATCGCCTGGGTGGTGGGCTGGAGCCTGATCCTCGAATACTCGCTGGTGGTCAGCACGGTGGCGGTGGGCTGGTCCGGTTACTTCGTGGGCTTCCTGGAATGGCTGCACACCAGCTTCGGCTGGAACGTGATGCTGCCGCAGTCACTGGCCGCCGGCCCGCATGTGGAAGGTGGCTTCCTCAACGTGCCGGCCATCGTCATCACCTTCCTGGTGGCGGGCATGCTGATGGTGGGCACGCGCGAGAGCGCTACGCTCAATGCGGTACTGGTGGTGCTCAAGCTGATCGCGCTGGGCGTGTTCGTGGCGGTGGCACTGCCGGCGTTCAACGCCGAGAACCTGCAGCCCTTCATGCCGTATGGCTTCCCCAAATCGCTGAGCGCCGATGGCGTGGAGCGCGGCGTGATGGCGGCGGCGGCGATCATCTTCTTCGCCTTCTATGGTTTCGACGCGATTTCCACCGCGGCCGAGGAAACCAAGAATCCCAAACGTGATCTGTCCATCGGCATCATCGGTTCGATGGTGGGCTGCACCCTGATCTACCTGCTGGTGGCGTTGGCCGCCGTCGGTGCGATGAGCTACACCGTGTTCGGCAAGAGCGCCGAGCCGCTGGCGCTGATCATGCGCGAACTGGGCCACGGCACCGCCGCGCTGGTGATCGGCATCGTGGCGATCGTCGCGCTGCCGACGGTGCTGCTTGCGTTCTTCTACGGCCAGAGCCGCATCTTCTTCGTGATGTCGCGCGATGGCCTGCTGCCGCGTGGTCTGTCCAAGGTCAACCAGCGCACCGGCACGCCGGTGACCATCACCCTGTTCACCGCGGTGCTGGTGGCGGCGCTGGCCGGCGTGGCACGTCTGGATGAAATCGCGGCACTGGCCAATGCCGGTACGTTGGCCGCGTTCACCGCCGTGGGCCTGTGCCTGCTGGTGCTGCGCAAGCGCGAACCGAACCGCCCGCGCACCTTCCGCACGCCGATGGCGTGGCTGGTGGGCCCGCTGGCCATCGGCGGCTGCATCTACCTGTTCTTCAGCCTGCCGACCAGCACGCAGAAGTGGTTCCTGCTGTGGAACGCGGTGGGCCTGGTGGTCTACGCGCTGTACAGCCGCCGCAACGCGGTGCTGGGACGAAATTGATCCACAGCGGTGTGTGGATGGTTGCAGGGAGCGGGCTACGGCCCGCTTTTTGTTTGTGTGGGGTTGTTTGAAAAGCTTACCCCTCCCCGGCCCTCCCCTTTGCACTGTGTGCAAAAGGGAGGGGGAGAAGCAGTTCCCCGCAGACTTCCAGACACCATGACCGGCCCCCTCCCTTGCGCAGCAGGGGTGGGTTGGGGAGGGGTATAACGCTGTTATCCACACACCACCTGTGGATGAAAACAAAGCGGGCCGAAGCCCGCTCTGTCATTCACTGCCTGCGTTGCGCAATCGTTACGGCTTGCTCGCCTGACCTGCCGCGTAGTCCTGCGCCTGGCGCATCACGCGCAGCACGTTGCCGCTCCAGATGTTGGCGATCTGCGCATCGCTCAGGCCACGGCGCTGCATCCACGCGGTGATCTTGGGCAGATCCGCTGCGTCTTCCATCCCGATCACGCCGCCGCCGCCGTCCCAGTCCATGCCGATGCCGACGTGGTCCGGGCCCACCACATCGAGCAGGTGGGCGAAGTGCTCGAAGAAATCATCCAGCGTGGCCTTGCGGCGCGGGTACTGCGTGTCCAGCTCGGCCATGGCCTTGGCCAGTTCGGCACCCTTGGCCATGCTCATGTTTTCCCAGCCACCCAGACGCTTTTCCAGCGCCTCTTCGGCCGCCTTTCGCTCGTCGGTCTTGGTTTCGTCCACCAGATAGCCGCCGTAAGCGTTGGCCTGGATAACGCCGCCCTTGGCCGCCAGCTGGCGCAGGCGCGCGTCGTCCAGATTGCGCGGGTGGTTGAACACCGCCTTGGCCGAGCTGTGCGAGAGGATGAAAGGCACCGGCATCATCGCGATGAGGTCGTCGAACACCGCATCAGACGAATGCGACTGGTCGATCACGATGCCAAGTTTCACGGCGTCGTTCACCAGCGTCTTGCCGGTGGGGCTCAGGCCCTTCCACTCGGCACCCTTCGGGTCGGTGGCCGAATCGGCAAACTCGTTGTTGGCGAAATGCACCGTGGACATCAGGCGCAGGCCGGCCTTGTAGTAGTAGCTCAGCAGCGAGGGGTCGGCCACCAGCGGGCTGCCGTTCTCCATGCTGATGTAGACCACGCGCTTGCCGGCAGCCTTGATCCGCGCGGCATCATCGGCGGTGAGCGCCAACTGGAATTTGTCCTTGTTGGCGGCCAGCATTTCGTGGATCTGCAGCATGCGCTGCAGGCCGTGGTCGCGTTCGGCCAGATGCGCGGCGCGGCTGCGGTCGCCCTGGTCGGTATAGATGGCCCAGAAGCCGCCATCCAATGCGCCTTCGACCATGCGCGGGTAATCCACCTGCGACAGCGCGTTGTGGTCGTGGCGCTGCATGATGTCGAAGTCGGGGCGGGCGAAGTTGGCCGGCGTATCCAGATGGGTGTCCAGGGTCAGCAGCTTCTGCTGCAGGGCGCTGGCCTTGGCCAGTTCGGCCTGGCTGAACTCCACGGCCGAGGCGGCCAGCGGCCAGCACAGCGACAGGGATACCAACAGGGACAAGGGACGCAGCGTCATGAGGCCTCACCGTCTGGGAAAGCGCTGACCTTAACGCTGCGATGACGCCTGCGGCCAGTGACCTAGGGCATGGGACGGGTGAGAGCGCTTACCCCTCCCCGGCCCTCCCCTCCGCCTGCGGCGCAAGGGAGGGGGAGAAGCAGTCCCCCGCAAGCTTCCAGACCCCATGACCGCCCCCTCCCTTTGGCCGCAGGCCAAGGGGAGGGTTGGGGAGGGGTAACGAAGCTTTACCGATAACACCAATGCGAAGCACAGCTCCGCACCACAGCATCGGCTCAATCCACCACGCGGCAGAACACGGCCTTCAGGTAGCGCGATTCCTGCACATGCGCCATGAACGGGTGATCCGGGCCGGCGCCGGCCACCTTGAGAATCTGGATGGTGCGGCCGGAATAGAACGCGGCACGACGCAGCATGTCCAGGAACTGTTCTTCGCTGACCAGACCGGTGCACGAGAACGTGGCGAACAGGCCACCTGGCTTGACCACGCCCAGCGCCAGCTTGTTCATGTCCAGATACTTCTTCAGCGCGTTGATCACCTGCTCGCGGTCGCGCGTCATCTTGGCCGGGTCCAGGATCACCACGTCGTACTGCTCGCCGCGGTTGGCCGCGTCACGCAGCCACGGGAAGATGTCGGCCTGCACGAACCTGGGCTTGGCGTTGTTCAGACGCGCATTGCCCTTGGCGATCTGGATGACATCCTGGTCGATGTCCACGCCCAGCACCTCGCTGGCACCACGCGTGGCGGCGTACACCGCGAAACCACCGGTGTTGCAGCACAGGTCCAGCACGCTCTTGCCTTCCACCTGCTGGCTCAGCCACTCACGGTTCTCGCGCTGGTCGGCGAAGAAGCCGGTCTTGTGTGCGCCGGCCGGGTCGGCGCGGAACTTGATGCCGTACTCGGTGATCACCGCCGGTTCGGTGGTGGTGTTGCCGTGGAAATCGAAACTTTCCTGCTTCTGCACATGCTCGTCGGCGAAGCTGTGGAAGCGGCACCCCGGGAACTGCGCGCGCAGCGCTTCGTAGATCCATTCGCGGTGGCGGAACATGCCGGCGGCGAAGAACTCGACCACGATCAGGTCGCCATAGCGGTCCACCACCAGGCCGGACAGGCCGTCGCCCTCACTGTGCACCACGCGCCAGGCGTCGGAGACCGCGTCCAGCTTCAGCACGTCACGACGCAGCGACACCGCGTCGGCGATCTTGCGTGCGAACCATGCCTGGTCCACCGCCACGTCCGGATGGGTTTCCAAAATGCGCACGGCAATCCGCGAATGACCGTTGTAGAAACCACGGCCGATCCACTCGCCGTCCACGCCGACCACATCGACGATGGTGCCGGACCTGGGCTTGGTGGCGGGCTTTTCGACCAGTTTCTGGAAAATCCACGGGTGGCTGGAGCGCCACGCGTTCTTCAGGCGTACGACGGGAAGTGGGGTATTCATGGCGCTATTGTAGCCGGGCAGGGGGGCCGTCCCGCTGACCGTTCATTGACTGTAACGGCCCCAACCGGCACTATTCGCCGCAGAAGGGGAGTAGCTCCCAGACGTTGTCGCCGTCAATTCGAGCCGCAAGGCTCCGGTGCAACGGCAGTTCCGCCCGGCGGAACTGTGAGCAAGACCTTCGCCGCAATGGCGAAGGTATGTCCCCGGTCTCTCCCGATTCCGTGTCCAGCCCTTGGCCCGTGTGGTCCAGAGCTCATTCATTCACGACCGGAATTTCCCCATGATGCAGACAATTGGCAATCCTTGGCTGTGGGGCGGCTTCATCGCCGTCGTCATCGCCGCCCTGCTGGTAGACCTGGTGCTGATGCGCCATGGCGGCCCGCACAAGGTCACCTTCAAGGAGGCCATGTGGTGGTCGATCGGCTGGGTGGCGCTGGCCTTGGCCTTCAATGCCGGCCTCTGGTACTACCTGCACGAGACCGCCGGCGCGGCCGTGGCCAACGAGGTAGGCCTGCAGTTCCTGACCGGCTACCTGATCGAAAAAGCCCTGGCAGTGGACAACATCTTCGTGTTCCTGCTGATCATGGGTTACTTCGCGGTGCCCGAGACCCAGCGCCAGCGCGTGCTGATCATCGGCATCCTGGGTGCCATCGCGCTGCGTACCATCATGATCTTCGCCGGCAGCGTGCTGGTGGCCCAGTTCCATTGGCTGCTGTACGTGTTCGGCGCGTTCCTGCTGTTCACCGGCTGGAAGATGTGGTTCGCCGCTGGCCAGGAGCCCAGTCTGGATGACAACCCGGCGCTGAAGTTCATGCGCAAGCACCTGCGCATCACCCACGAGTACAACGGCAACCGGCTGATGGCCGAGAAGAACGGCGTGCGCTGGTTCACCCCGATGTTCGTGGTGCTGATCCTTATCGCGGTGACCGACGTGATCTTCGCGGTGGACAGCATCCCGGCCATCTTCGCCATCACCACCGACCCGTTCATCGTGCTGACCTCCAACGTGTTCGCGGTGCTGGGCCTGCGCGCGATGTTCTTCCTGCTGGCCGGCATGGCCGACCGCTTCCACCTGCTGCCTTACGGTCTGGCGGTCATCCTGGCCTTCATCGGTACCAAGATGCTGCTGATCGACATCATCAAGATCCCGGTGCCCGTCTCGCTGGGCGTGGTGGCGGCGATCCTGGTCACCACCATGATCCTGAGCCTGAAGATCCCGCCGAAGCACAATCACGGCTGATGGCACGCTGCCATCGGGATTGTCCCGGTGGTGGCACAGGGCATTCCCTCCGGCGGCCCCTTGCAATCGCAGGGGCCGCCGCAATCCCACTGACATGGACACGCCAACCCTGCCCGACACCGGCAACGCGCCGGCCCCCAAGAACAACGACCGCAGCCGTGTGCTGCGCGCGTTCAACCTGAGTCTGGGCTTCGTGCTGCTGCTGGTGGCGGTGTTCGCCATCCAGAGCACCGGCTGGGACTGGCGCGGCTGGGCGGTGGCGCCGCTGGATATCACCGGTCTGTGGGGCCTGCTGGGCGCACCGCTGCTGCACGGTTCGGTGGAGCACCTGGGCGCCAACGCGGTGGCCCTGCTGATCCTCGGCACGCTGGCCGGCAGCGTCTACCCGAAGGCCACGCTGCGTTCCCTGCCCCTGCTGTGGCTGGGATCCGGGCTGGGTGCGTGGCTGCTGGGCGACATCGGCAGCCACCATCTGGGTGCCAGCGGCGTGACCCATGGCCTGATGTTCCTGGTATTCGTGCTGGGCCTGCTGCGCCGTGACCGCGCGGCCATCGCCGCCGGCATGATCGCGTTCCTGTTCTACGGCAGCATGCTGATGACCATCCTGCCGCACGAGCCGGGCGTGTCCTGGCAGTCGCACATGGGCGGTGCCGCGGCAGGTGTCATCGCCGCGCTGCTGTTCCGTCACGCCGACCCGATGGCCCCGCGCAAGCGCTACAGCTGGGAAGACGAGGAAGAGCAGGCCGATGCCGAAGCGCAGCCTGACAGCGAACTGGAGCCGCCCTCCCCGGGCCAGGTGCCGGTGCTGTGGCAGCCACGCGAAGGCCGCGACTACGTGGTGCTGCCATTCCGCCCACGCGACCGGCAGGACCCGCCACGCGAATAGTGACGGCACCTCGTAGCCCGGGTAAGCGCAGCGCACCCGGGAAGCTCGAAGCGATACAGGCAAATCACCCACTTTCAGCACGCAGCAACGCTTCCACCTCCTCCCTTGCGCCGAAGGCGCAGGGGAGGACCGAGGAGGGGTGCTTTTGGCAGAGGAAGCTGAGGGAGTGCAGCGGAGAGCCAACCCCTCCCCAACCCTCCCCTTGCCTTCGGCAAAGGGAGGGAGCAGTCCCCGTGCGACCTGACACCTCGTAGCCCGGGTAAGCGCCAGCGCACCCGGGACACAGGCACCCTCTCAGCACCGATGATCATTTCCCAGCGCATCCGTGCAACGAACGTAAGCACTGCCCCTGATCCGTCACTGACGACAACCCCGGGTGCGCCGCGCTTACCCGGGCTGCGTCATCGCATGGACAGGATGTCTCAGCTGCTGCCGTCCACGGCCTTGCGGCCCAGTGCCGGGTCATCGGTGAAGAAGGCATCGATGCCGGTCTTCAGGTACTCGCGCATCTCGGAAATCGAGCCTTCCGGGTTGCGGGCATTCTCGGCACCATTGCGCAGCGACTGCGGCAGGAAATGGTTTTCGGGGCGGAAGGTGTAGACCACCACCTGCAGGCCCGCCGCGTGTGCATCGGTCACCAGCGAGGTGGGTGCCGCCAGACGACCCTGCGCATCCAGCGGCATCACCGCACGGCGCTCAGGGCCGATGGCATCGGCATAGGTCGCCACGTCCTGCAGCCCTGCCGGCGTCATCATCTTTGCATAGGTGAGCTTGCCACCGGCCAACGCCACATCGGCCGGCATCTCCGTGGGCGCACCCAGCAGCTGCAGCAGGCGGATGTTGGAACCAGCGCCGCGCTTCCCATGCAGGGCGCGCAGGTTGGCGGTCTCGAAGGACTGCACCAGCACTGGCGCCACCTTGGTGTAGGCATTGCCCTGCAGGGCAGCCAGCAGCTTGTCTTCCATCGGCAGGCCGATGCCACGGAAATAGCTGCCGTGCTTGATCTCCGGTGCCAATCCGATGCCACGGTTGGCGCGGCCCGCCTGCTGCACCAGGAAGGTGATGATCTCGCCCAGCGTGGCAATGCGGAACTGGCCGTCGAACGCGGTGCTGCGCAGCTGCGGCAGGCGCTCGCGGGCATACAGCGTCTTCAGCTCGGCGAGGGTGAAGTCCTCGGTGAACCAGCCCTCCACCTTCTGCCCGTCGATCAGCTTGGTGGTGCGACGGTTGGCGAACTCGGGGTGCGCGGCAACGTCGGTGGTCGTGCTGATCTCATTTTCGTGACGCGCCACCATCACACCGTCCTTGGTCATCACCAGGTCGGGCTCGATGTAGTCCGCACCATCGGAAATGGCCTGGGCGTAGGCCGCCAGGGTGTGTTCGGGCAGCAGCGCGCTGGCACCGCGGTGCGCGTATACCGAAACCTGTGGATAAGCAGTGGCGGCATGGGCGTTCATCACCATGCAGCTTGCCACGCCCAACGCCATCAGCCATCCCCTGACCATCTGCTTCCAAGCCTTCATTACGAAAAGAAGGCTGAATGATGACGCATGCATATGACCGATGTAAGAAAGCAATGTTCAGTCAGGCCTCGAAGTGCCAGCTGGACTTGCCGATGTGCCACGGCCAACGGTGTCACTTCCCGATGCAGAAGCTAGAGAAGATCTTTCCCAGCAGCTCGTCGGCGGTCATGCGCCCGGTGATCTCGCCCAGTGCGTCATGCGCGAGGCGCAGTTCTTCGGCGGCCAGTTCCAGCTGCTCGTACTGCAGCTGCGCGGCGGCGATTTCCAGATGCTCGGCTGCGCTGATGATGGCTTCGACATGGCGCAGGCGCGCGGAGAATTCGCCCTGCATGCCCTCGCCCGCACCTTCGGTGGCGATTTCGCGCAGGCGTGCGTGCAGCTGCTCCAGCCCCTGCCCGTTGGCGGCGGACAGCGCGATGCTGTCGGCGTCCAGCGCCTGCGGCCATTGCGGCAAAAGATCGCACTTGTTGTAGACCCACAGCTGGCGGGTGGCCTGCGCGGCGGCATCGCCGATGGCCTGACGGCCTGCTTCGGGATCGCGCGCATCCAGCACCACGATGGCCAGATCGGCCCGCTGCATTTCCGCGCGGGCACGGCGCATGCCTTCGCGTTCGATGGCATCACCGCCTTCGCGCAGGCCGGCGGTATCCACCAGTTCCAACTCCAGGCCATCGATGCGGATGGTTTCGCGCAGGGTGTCGCGCGTGGTGCCGGCGATGTCGGTGACGATGGCACGCTCGCTGCCCGCCAGGGCATTGAGCAGCGAACTCTTGCCCGCGTTCGGCGGCCCGATCAGCACCGCGTGCAGGCCATCACGCAGCTTGCGTCCGCGTTCGGCATCGATGCGCAGCTGTGCCAGCAACGCGCGTGCTTGTTCCACACCGGCACGCACCTGCTCACCGCCCAGCGTATCCAGCGGTTCGTCGGCGAAATCAATGGCGGCCTCGACATGGATGCGCAGGCGCACCAGCTGCTCGCCCACCTCGTCCACGCGACGCGAGAACACGCCATCGAGTGAGCGCCGCGCGGCACGCGCGGCACGCAGGTCACCTGCGGCGATCAGATCGGCGATGGCCTCGGCTTGAGCCAGATCGAGTTTGCCGTTGAGGAAGGCGCGTTCGCTGAACTCACCGGCACGCGCCTGACGCGCTCCCAGCTCAATGCAGCGGGCAAGCAGCTGCCGCAGTACCACCGGGCTGCCATGGCCCTGCAGTTCCACCACGTCCTCGCCGGTGAAGCTGCGCGGATTGGGAAAGTACAGCGCGATGCCATCATCGATCACCTCGCCCACCGCATCGCGGAACCGCGCGTAATGCGCGTGGCGCGGCTGCAGTGAGGGGCAACCCAGCGCGATGGCGATGCGCAGTGCCTGCGGCCCGGAAACACGCAGCATGCCGACACCGCCGGCGGCAGCGCCGCTGGCTATGGCAACAATGGTGTTGGTGGTCGATGCGTGGCTCATGGCGTGATGTTCGTCGGGTTTACGTGCGCCGTCCGGCACAGGCACAGCAGCGCGGACAGCGTGGCGATTCTAGCGCCACATGCGAAAAGCCCGCCTTGCGGCGGGCTTTCGGCTTACTTGGCTTCGACCGCCTTGGTGGGCGCGTCCTCGCCGTGCTTCTTGATCATCCACCACTGCTGCAGCAGGCTCAGGCCACCGTTGACCACCCAGTACAGCACCAGACCGGCCGGCATGAAGGCCATCATGACGCCGAACACCAGCGGCATGAACTGCATCATCTTCTGCTGCATCGGGTCCATGCCCACAGCCGGGGTCAGCTTCTGGGTGAACCACATCACCGCGATATTGATGATCGGCAGGATGAAGTACGGGTCACGTGCGGTCAGGTCCTGGATCCAGCCCAACCACGGCGCCTGGCGCAGTTCCACCGATTCCACCAGCACCCAGTACAGGGCGAAGAAGATCGGCATCTGGATCAGCAGCGGCAGGCAGCCACCCAGCGGATTGATCTTCTCCTTCTTGTACAGCTCCATCATCGCCGTCTGGAACTTCTGCTTGTCGTCGCCGTAACGCTCCTTCAGCTGCGCGATGCGCGGCTGGAACTTGCGCATCTTGGCCTGCGACTTGAACTGCGCATTGGCCAGCGGGAACAGCGCCATCTTCAGCAGGATCACCAGGCCGATGATGGACCAGCCCCAGTTGCCGATCAGCTTGTGCACCTGGTTCATCACCCAGAACAAGCCCTGGCCGATGATGGCCATGATCGAGAAGCGGCTGTAATCGACCACGCGGTCCAGGCCCTTCACGTCTTCCTTGGCGATCTGGTTGACCAGCTTCGGGCCCACCCACAGGCGCGCCTCGGTGCTGACCTTCTGGCCGGGCGCCACGGTGAAACCGGGGCCACGGGCTTCGATCACGTTGCGCGGGCCGTTCTGCGAGAGCAGGTACAGCGAGGCCTGGTCGGCCTGCGGAATCCACGCGGTGAAGAAGTGGTGCTGCAGCATCGCCACCCAGCCACCGGTGATGGTCTGATTGAGATTGCCGTCGTCCAGGTAGTCCTTGAACGCGCGACGCTCGTAACCACCGTCAGCGCTGTACCAGGTAGCACCGTTGAAGCTGAAGGAGTCCGGGTTGGTCATGCCCTTGCTGATCACGGTCGGCACGCGGTCCAGCTTGCGGAACACATAGCCTTCCCACGGTGCGGCACCGGCATTGACCACTTCATCCTTCACGCTGACGGCGTACTCGCCGCGGGTGAAGGTGTAGGTGCGGTTGATCGTCACGCCGTTGGGGCCGTTCCACACGAACGGCACCTGCACTTCGTTCTGGCCATCGGCCAGTGCAACGGCAGTGGCACCGGCGACCGGCTGGAAGCCACCGGCACCCGGCACCGGCGAACCGGACTGGCTGGCCCAACCCGCGGTGGCGCTGTACGGGTGTGCCTTGTCTTCGGTCAGCAGCTGCACCGGCGGGCTGCCGGCGGCCTTGGTCTGCGGGAACTGCAGCAGGTCGGCATCGAGCACGCTGCGGCCATCCAGCACGACCTTCAGCACGTCGGTGGTGACGGTCACGCGCGGTGCGGCGGTGGCGGCTTCAACGCCGGCAGCCGGTGCGGCGGCCGGTGCCTGGCCCGGCACATTGGCCTGCGGCACGTTGCCGGTGGTGGGCGGAGCGAGGTCGGCGTCGTTGGCCACGGGCACGGCCGGCTGCGTGGCAGCGACGGTGGCCGGGTCCGGCGCGTTCTTCTCGCGACCCCATTCCATCCACAGCAGCA
>DALZZG010000050.1:0-18957 GCA_031987665.1 Stenotrophomonas sp.
AATGCGGCTGCCGCCACCCGTGAAGCCGCTGCCGAATCGGAGCGCGCCCTGGACAATGCCGCCGACGCCACCGCTGCGGCCGCGCAGGACGCCAAGGTTGCTGCGAAGGACGCCGCGCAGGATGCCTCTGCCGCCGCCAAGGACGCAGCGGCCGATGCCAGCGCCGCCACCGCCAACGCCGCGCAGAAGGCCGCCGACAAGGCGGAGGAAGTGGCCAAGGACGCTCGCCAGGAGGCGAACGAAGCCAAGCATTGAGATAGACTGCCCACGCAGCCGCCGCAGTCACGGCGGCTGCGTGGCATCCACGCCTGATTGATGATGCCGCAGGGGGCCGGGGACCTGTTCCCGGATGACACGCCTGAGCGTGCGGCGGCTTGAAGCCCGCCGTTGCACCACGGGCTCATCACGCACACAACATGGCGATGCAACAACGCACCCGCAGCAAGATCGCGCTGGTATTTTCCGCGCTGGTATTCGTCGCCATCGGCATCGGTGTCATTATTGGTGCCCGTCGCTTCATCGCCGATGCGCGGCTGGTCGCTCACACGCACGAAGTGGTGGGCCGCATCGATGAGATCCAGGCAAGCGTGCTGGACGCCGAATCGGCCGAGCGTGGCTACCTGCTGACCGGCAGCCAGGCGTATCTGGTGGACTACCAGACCAGCGTCGAGCGCATGCCGCTGCTGCTGTCCACGCTCACGCGCGAAGTGCGCGACAACCCCGACCAGGTACACAACGCGCAGGCGCTTGATGCACTGGTCAAACGCCGTCTCGCGCAGATCCAGCACGTCGTGGACATCTACGACGCACAGGGCCTCGACGCCGCGCGCGCGGCGATCAACCAGACCGCCTTCCGCACCACCAGCGCCATCCGCGAGCAGGTGCGCACGATGGTGGATGAAGAACATGGCCTGCTGGTGGAACGCGCCGCCAGTTCGCGCCGCAGTGCCGACCTGCTGCTGGGTCTGGCTTTCGCCGGCATCCCGTTCGGCCTGGCCATCGTGGCCTCGGTCTATGGCCTACTGCTCTCCGAACTGCGCCGGCGTACCCGTGCCGAGCGGCGCGCGGCCAGCGCCAGCCTGCAGCTCGCGCACAACCTCGAGCAGCTGGAGCGCTCAAGTGCCGACCTGCAGACGCTGGGCCGCTACACCGGCCTGCTGCAGAGCTGCGTCAGCCCCGAGGAAGCGCTGTCCATCACCGCGCGCACGCTGGAAGCGCTGCTGCCCGAAACCGCGGGTTCGGTGTACCTGCTGCGCGCGTCCAACGACCGCGCCGAGAACATCGTCAGCTGGGGCACGCCGCTGGTGGAGACCAGCACCTTCCTGCCACCTGACCAGTGCTGGGCGCTGCGTCGCGGCCAGCCGCACGCGGTGGATGACCTGCGCCACGGTGCCAGCTGTCCGCACATCAGCACGCCCGAGACCAGCACGCCAGTGGCCACGGTGTGCATCCCGATGTCGGCGCAGGGCGTGCAGATCGGCTTCCTGTTCCTGTGCGGTGCCGGGCCCGGGCCGCTGCCGCGACAGGCGGTGGCCGAATCGGCGATGGAGCAGCTGTCGCTGGCGCTGAGCAACCTGCGCCTGCGCGAATCGCTGCGCCTGCAGTCCATCCGCGATCCGCTCACCGGCCTGTACAACCGGCGCTATCTGGAAGAATCACTCACCCGCGAAATCGCACGCTGCGCACGCCGCGAGTTCCCCCTGTCGGTGATGATGCTGGACGTGGACCACTTCAAGCAGTTCAACGACACCCACGGTCACGCGGGCGGCGATGCGCTGCTGGCAGCGGTGGGCCAGCTGCTGGGCTCGCGTCTGCGTGGGGAGGACATCGCCTGCCGCTACGGTGGCGAGGAGTTCACCGTGATCCTGCCTGAAGCCAATGCCGAGCAGGCCATGCACCATGCCGACGAACTGCGGCTGGCGTTGTCGCAGCTGAGCGTGCCCTTCGCCGGCAAGACCCTGCCGCCGATCACCGCCTCGATCGGCGTGGCCAGCTATCCCATCGACGGTGTGGCGGGCGCTGCCCTGCTGCGCAAGGCCGACGCGGCGCTGTACCGTGCCAAGCGCGAGGGCCGCAACCGCGTGCTGCATTTCGATCCGGCGCTTGATGGCGACGCTGGCGGCTGATCAGTCCGCAGGCAGCGCACGCTGCAGGATGTCGTCGAACGCAGTCGCTGCAGGCAGCAGGCCGTAGCCATTGCTCGCCACGGCCAGCCGCGACTGCACGAACAGCTCGGACAAGGGACTACCCCCCTTCCGCAGCGATGCCGCCTGCAGCAGCAGCGCAAGCCGCGTCACCAGCGCGCGTGCGTCGGCTTCGCCCACTTCGCCACTGGCCAGCTGCGTCGTCAGCGCGTCCAGCGCCGCGTCGTAGGCATCGCCACGACCACCGGCCTGCTGCAGCTCGGCCAGCAGCACCTGGCCGCTGCGTGGCTCGCGTGACAGCGCGCGCAGCACATCCAGACACTGCAGGTTGCCGCTGCCCTCCCATATCGAATTCAACGGTGCCTGCCGATACAGCCGTGGCAGCAGCGACTCCTCCACGTAACCGGCACCGCCCAGACATTCCTGCGCTTCGTTGACGAAGCCCGGCGCACGCTTGCATACCCAGAACTTGCCGATGGCGGTGGTGATGCGTGCGAAGGCGGCTTCGTCGGCATCCGCGGGCGCGGCATCCACTGCCTGTGCCACACGCGCCCAGAGTGCGGTGGCCGCCTCCGACTCCACCGCCAGATCGGCCAGCACGTTGGCCATCAATGGCTGCGCAACCAGACGCCTGCCGAATGCCTGCCGGTGCCGCGCGTGATGCAGCGCCTGCGCCAAGGCCATGCGCATCTGCGCCGCCGAGCCGAGCATGCAGTCCAGCCGCGTCAGCATGACCATCTCGATGATGGTCGCCACGCCCCTGCCCTCCTCGCCCACGCGCTGCGCCCAAGCGCCGCAGAACTCCACTTCACTGGACGCGTTGGCCCAATCGCCGAGCTTGTCCTTCAGCCGCATCAGGCGGAACGCATTGCGCTTGCCGCAGGGCAGACGGCGCGGCATCAGAAAGCAGCTCAGACCACCGGGTGCCTGCGCCAGCACCAGCCAGCCATCGGACATGGGCGCGGAGAAGAACCACTTGTGCCCGACCAGGCTGTACTCGCCCTCACCGGCCAGCGGGGTGGCGGTGGTCGTATTGCTGCGCACATCCGAGCCACCCTGCTTCTCGGTCATGCCCATGCCCACGGTGATGCCGGCCTTGTCGGCGATGGGCACGTCACGCGGGTCGTAGAACGGCATGGCGGCCTTGTCGGCCCACTCGGCCAACGCGGGTGACTGCCGCAGCACGGGCACAGCCGCGTGGGTCATGGTCAGCGGGCAACTGGTGCCGGCCTCGGCCTGATGATGCAGGTAACTCAGCGCGGCACGCGCCACATGCGCGCCCGGTTTGGGGGCATGCCACGACAGGCCGGCCACGTCCTTCCCTTTGGCCGTGGCCATCAGCTGGTGGTAGGCAGGATGGAAATCCACCGTGTCGATGCGGTGGCCCTGTGCGTCGTGGGTGCGCAGCACAGGCCGCTGCCGGTTGGCATCGAAGCCTGCGCGGTACAGGTCACCGCCTGCCAGCGCGCCGTAGTGTTCAAGTGGCGGGGCGTAGCCATCGCCGTCGGCACGCCCCACGCCCTCCCGCAGCGCGATGTCGTCCTGCCACAGGTTGCGGCCTTCGAAGGGCGGCACCTGGTTATCGACGGTATGCGTCTCGAACGGCGGCGGCATGGGCATGGCGGCGGCTCCCTCTGGCGTCGCCCCGATTCTGCCGCATGCGGCTCACGCCCGCGTTACCGCCGGTTTCACCTGCCGGCGTGCGCCTGCAGGGCTGCAATGAAACCATCTTCCAGCGGCAGCTTGCCGAACAGGCCGTGCTGGGTGCCGCTGAGCACGCGAAGCATGTGGCCACGGCCACCGGGCAGGCGCCCCATCGGTTTGAACAGCAGGTCGCGGGCATGCGCGATCCAGTCATGCTCGGACTGGAAGATCGGCGTCAGCCAGCGGCTCCAGAACTGGTACAGCGCCACATGCGCCTTGCGCTGCGCCTGATAGCGCGCCAGGGCGGCGTCGATGTTGGCTTCCGCGCGCAGCGCATCACGCAGCGCCAGCGCATCGAGCAGGGCCATGTTGACGCCCTGCCCCAGCTGCGGGCTCATGGAGTGCGCCGCATCGCCGGCCAGCACCAGCCGCTTGTGGTGCCAGCGGTCCATCACCGCATCGCGGTAGCTGGCGCGCGCCAGCTGCGCCTGTGCGGTGACGCCCTGCAGGCGCTCGCGCGCCTCGGGCCAGATGCTGGCCACTTCATCCAGCCACGGTGCCAGCCCGCCGTCCTCCCACGCCTGGAAGGCATCGCGCTGCAGGCTCCAGAAGAAGCTCAGCCGTGGCGTGTCATCGCCCGGGCGCGTGCCCACCGGCAGCAGGCCGATCATCCTGCGCGCGGCCACGTAGCGCTGCCGCAGTTCGTCGGCGAACGCCCAGTCGTCGGCAGGCAGCAGGCACCACAGCGCACCCCACGGGTAGACCCGGTCCAGCCGCGTGCCCTGCACCTTCTCGCGCAGCCCCGAGGCCGAGCCGTCCGTGGCGATCACCAGATCGAAATTGCCATGCCAGCGGCCATGCCGGTCCTGCAGGCGCTGGGTGCTGTCGGTGATGGCGGTGATGCGGCAGTCCGCATGTAGCGCGGCCGGGGCGTCCCAGGCGTTGTCCAGCACCGAAAACAGCGCGCCACGCTGCATGCCCACGCCATACAGGCGCGGATCCAGCGCGTCGTAGCGCATGTCCATCACTGCACGGCCACAGGGCGTTTCGCCATACAGGCGGCGCACCACCGCGCCGTGCGCGAACACCTGCGGCAGCAGCTGCATCTGCCACAGCACCTGCAGACCACTGGGTTGCAGCAGGAAGCCGGCCCCCACCGGCCCCGGCTCGGCCGCCTGCTCGAACACCTGCACACGGTGCCCGTCACGCGTCAGCAGCACCGCCAGCGCCTGCCCGGCGGTGCCGTAGCCGACGATGGCGACATCCAAGGTCTTGCTCATTTCCCTTCCCCCCGGCGGCCTACCCCGTCCGCCCAAAAAAAAGCCCCGCCTCGGCGGGGCTTTTCCGCACAGCCGAGTGGATCACTCAGCCGGCGTGATATTGGAAGCCTGGGCACCCTTCGGGCCCTGGGTCACGTCATAGGTGACGCGCTGGCCTTCCTGCAGGCTGCGGAAGCCCTTGGAATTGATCGCGGAGAAGTGCGCGAAGACATCGGCGCTGCCGTCCTCCGGTGAGATGAAGCCAAATCCCTTGGCGTCGTTGAACCACTTGACGGTACCGTTCGGCATGATGATGCGAGACCTTGTTCGATGAATGGATTAGCGCACGCTGAATGAGGCGTACAGGCGGAGTATGCAAATCTTCCGCCGCATTGACAATCACCCTTGGGCTGAGCCGCCAGCCAGAGCACCGACCAGGGTGGGCAGGCCGGCCGACGCGGCCTCCACGTTGGCCAGCACTTCGGCCATGGTGATCTCCTCGGCATCGCCGCAGCCGGCAGCCCAGTTGGCGACAATGGCCAGGCAGGCGTAATCCAGCCCCAGCTCGCGTGCCAGCCCGGCCTCGGGCATGCCGGTCATGCCCACCAGGTCGCAGCCATCGCGGCGCATGCGCGCGATCTCGGCGATGGTCTCCAGACGCGGTCCCTGGGTGGCGCCGTAGCAGCCGCCATCCTGCACCGCCACGTTGTTGTCGCGGGCTGCCGCCAGCACCTGGGCGCGCAGCGAAGGCGTGTACGGGTGGCCGAAATCGACATGCAGCACCTCGCTGCCGGCTTCCTCGCACAGGGTCGAAATGCGGCCCCAGGTGTAGTCGATGAGCTGATCCGGGCAGGCCAGCACGCGCGGGCCGAAGTTGTCGGTGATGCCGCCGACGGTGTTCAGCGCGAGCACGCGGGTGGCACCCAGCTGCTTGAGCGCGGCCAGGTTGGCGCGGTAGTTGATCTTGTGTGGCGGGATCGAATGGCCTTCGCCATGGCGGGCCAGGAAGGCCACGCGCTGGCCGTTGAGGCGCCCCACGCGGACCGGGCCGGACGGTGCGCCGTAGGCGGTCTGCACCTCATGGGTCTGGACATCGTCCAGCGTGGCCAGCTTGTAGACGCCGGTGCCGCCGATCACGGCCAGTGCGATGGGTTCCATGCTTGATTCCTGTTGCAGCGTTGCAGGCTGCGCGCTGGGCGCCGACAACGGCGCAGGCAGCGCGCACGGTTTTGCGACAAGGCCGGGGCATGGCCGCCCCGGCCCGTGGTGCTTACTGCTTCATCGCGTAGATGGCGGGCAGCGAGCGCAGCGATTCGTCGATGTCCATGCCGAAGCCGAACACGAAGCGGTCCGGCAGCTCGATGCCGGCGTAGTCGGCCTTGACGCCCGGCAGGCAGCGGTCGTGCTTCTTCACCGTCAGCACGGCGATGCGCACGTCGGTGGCACCCTGTTCCAGGCACCACTCGCGCACGCCCTGCAGGGTGAAGCCTTCGTCCAGGATGTCGTCCACCAGGATCACGCGGCGGCCGAACAGCGAGGACACCGGGCGGTGCTTCCACACCAGCTCGCCACCGGTCTCGCCGTGGTAGCGCGAGGCCTGCATGTAGTCGAACTGGATGTTCTGGCCGCGCGCGCCCAGCTCCAGCGCCAGCTGGCCGGCGAACGGCAGCGCGCCGTTCATGATGGACACGTACACCGGAACCTCGCCCTTGTAGTCGCGCGCGATGGCGTCGGCGATGCCGGCGATGGCCGTGTCGATGGTGGGACGGTCAACCAGCAGGTCGGCCTGGGCCACGGCTTGTTCAAGAGTGAGTTTGGACATCAGGCAGTTCTTCCAAGGTTTTCAAGCAAACGGTTTTGAGTGTCGCCATGGCGGGTGTCGGCCAGCAGGCCGCCCCAGCCCATCGCGCCGCGGCTGATCAGGGCCAGCACGGCGGCAGTGTTGAGGCTGCGGCCGGCCACGGCCTGCAGCGATTCTTCGACCAGCTCGGGGTGGCAGACCAGCACCACGTCGCAGCCGGCATCCAGGTGGGCATCCACGCGCCCCTTGACCCCACCGGCTGCGAACGAGGCCGCCATGCCGATGTCGTCGGAGAACACCACCCCACGGAAACCCATGTCCTGGCGCAGGATCTGGTTGATCCAGCGCGGCGAATAGCCCGCCGGTTCCGGTGCCACCTGCGGGTAGATGACGTGGGCCATCATCACCGCATCGGCCCCGGCGGCGATGCCGGCACGGAACGGTAGCAGATCGTGGCTTTCAATTTCCTGCAGCGTGCGCGGGTCCACGGCGGTATCGACGTGGGTGTCCTCGCGCACCGTGCCATGGCCCGGAAAGTGCTTGAGCGTTGCCGCCATGCCCACCGAGTGCATGCCGCGCACATAGGCGGCGGTCAGCGCGGCCACGGCCTGCGGGTCTTCGCTGAAGGCACGGTTGCCGATGGCCAGGTTGCCATGGCCCACATCCACCACCGGGGCGAAGCTCAGGTCCAGGCCACTGGCGCGGATTTCGCTGGCCATCAGCCAGGCGTGCTGTTCGGCCAGCGCCAGCGCCGCATCGCGATCCTGCGCGTACAGCCTGCCGATGCCATCCAGCGGCGGCAGGTCGGCATAGCCTTCGCGGAAACGCTGCACGCGGCCGCCTTCCTGGTCCACCGCCAGCAGCAGGGGACGCGCGGTGGCGGCACGGATGGCCGAGGTCAGCTCGACCACCTGCCCACGCGAGGCGAAATTGCGCTTGAACAGCACCACGCCGGCCACGGCGTCGTGCTGCAGCCAGTCACGCTCCTGGGCGGTCAGTTCGGTACCGGCGACGCCGATCAACAGCATGCAAGGACTCCTGGTCGCCGCGGACGGCGGCGAAGCCCCGCATTGTCGCAGATGGCGCCTGTCGCGTCAGATGCTGCAGCCGTCCGGGCCGCAGGCCTGTTCATCCTTGGCCGGGGCCGGTGCCTGCTCGGCGGCAACTTTCTCCAGTACCTGTGCGAAGACTTCCGGCGGCTGCGCGCCCTGCACCGCGTAGCGGCCATTGATGACGAAGGTGGGCACGGACTGGATGCCCAGCGCCTGCGCCTGTCCCAGACTGGCGCGCACTTCGGCCATGCCCTCGTCCGAGGCCAGCAGGGCCTGCACCCGCTCGGCCGGAATGTCACCCGCGGCGGCGGCTTCGATCAGCACCTGCGGATCGGCGATGTTGCGGCCATGGGCGAAGTGGGCGCTGAACAACGCCTCGCCCACCTGCTCGGCCACGCCCTCGCGGCCCGCCAGCCACAGCAGGCGGTGTGCCGGCAGCGTGGTCACCTTGACCTGGCCCTGGTCGAAATCCATCGGCAGGCCTTCGGCCTGCGCGGCGGACTGGGTCTGCGCCAGCATCTGGTTGGTGCGCTCGACGCCGCCGAACTTGACGGCGTAGGCCTCACGCAGCGGCATCGGTGTATCACCGGCCGTGGGGTCGAGCAGGAACGGATGCCAATGCACATCCACCTCCGGCGCCTTGTCGCCCATCAGCGCCAGTGCGCGCTGGAAACGGTGCTTACCGATCCAGCACCAGGGGCAGACCACGTCCGACCAGATATCGATGCGCATGGGTGTTCCTTTGTGTTGCGGGGGAGTAACAGCGTAGTGGAGTGGGTGTAGGGGGTTGTGGAAGCGGGTTGCTGCGGGGCGCTACCCCTCCCCGGCCCTCCCCTCCGCCTTCGGCGCAAGGGAGGGGGCAGGAGCGGCTTCACTGCGGTCTGGCAGATCGCGACGAATCACCCCCTCCCCCCCCCCGAAGGCGGAGGGGAGGGTTGGGGAGGGGTGAGCCTCAGTAGCCTCAGCCCCGCTCTGCCTCACTCCACTGCGCATAAGGCCGCGAGGCCAGCGCCAGGTTGTAGTAGCGCAGCTCGTCGGTCACTTCGGTGCCGGCCCACTCGGGCTTGTCGAACGCCTGGTCGGCACTGGTCAGCTCCACCTCGGCCACCACCAGCCCGGCGTTGTCGCCAAGAAACTCGTCCACTTCCCACAGCAGGCCGCCGTGGTTGACCAGATGCCGGCGCTTGTCGATCAGGCCACCCACGCACAACGCCAGCAGCGCGCGCGCGTCCTCCACCGGCACCGGGTAGTCGAACTCCTGGCGGGTGTGGCCCAGCTCGCGCGACTTGAGGTTGAGGTAGGCCGCATCACCCTGGATGCGCACGCGCACCGAGGCCTTCTGCGCGCCGCTGTCCATCGCGGCCTGATCGTTGATGTAGCCCTGCGCCATCGGAATGACCGCGTGCGCGGCGGCACGCCAGCCTTCGCCGGTGACCAGGAATTTGCGTTCGATCTCGATGCCCATGGCTCACTTCTTCTCGAAGACGGCGATGCTTTCCACATGCGCGGTGTGCGGGAACATGTCCATCGCACCGGCACTGACCAAGGTGAAGCCCTGCTCGTTGACCAGATAGCCTGCATCGCGCGCCAGCGAGCCCGGATGGCAGCTGACGTAGACGATGCGCTTGAACTGTTTCAGCGGCAGCTGCTGCAGCACATCGATCGCACCCGAGCGCGGCGGGTCCAGCAGCAGCTTGTCGAAGCCCTGCTTCATCCACGGAGTATTGCGCTGGTCCTGGGTGAGGTCGGCGGCGAAGAACTGCGCGTTGTCCAGTCCGTTGCGCTGCGCGTTCTCCTTCGCACGCGCCACCAGTCCTGCTTCACCTTCCACGCCCACCACTTCGCGCACGGTGCGCGCCAGCGGCAGGGTGAAGTTGCCCAGCCCGCAGAACAGGTCGAGCACGCGCTCGTCCGGCTGTGCGTCCAGCAGGGTCAGCGCGTGCGCGATCATCTGCTGGTTGAGCTTGGCGTTGACCTGGATGAAATCCAGCGGACGGAACGCCAGTTCCACGTCCCACTGCGGCAGCTTGAACGACAGTGGCACACCTTCGGCAGGCCACAGCGGATGCACCGAATCCAGGCCACCCGGCTGCAGGTAGATCGCAAAGCCATTGGCTTCACCGAACGCCTTCCATGCCTGCGCGTCCGCATCGGACAGCGGCTGCAGGTGGCGCACGGTGAGCGCGATGGCCTCGTCGCCACCGATGAACTCGACCTGCGGAATGTCGCGCTTGCCGTCCAGCGATTCGATGAACGTGGACAGCGCCGACACCTTGGTGCCGATCTCCGGAATCACCGTCAGGCACTGCGACAGGTCGGCGACGAAGCGCGGATCCTGCTCGCGGAAACCGACCAGCGTCTTGTCCTTCTTCTCCACGCGGCGCACGGAGAAACGCCCCTTGCGGCGATAGCCCCAGCTGTCGCCCACCAGCGGCGGCAGCACGGTGCCTGGGTTCACATGGCCGATGCGTTCGAGGTTGTCCATCAGCACGCGCTGCTTGGCCACGATCTGCTGCGATTCTTCAAGATGCTGCAGCACACAACCCGCGCACACGCCGAAATGCGGGCAGCGCGGCGTCACGCGGTGCGGCGATGCGCTCAGCACTTCAACCGTACGGGCTTCGTCGAAGTGGCGGCTCTTGCCGGTCTGTTCGGCCATCACCGTTTCGTGCGGCAGCGCACCACTGATGAAGGTGACCTTGCCACCCTCGCCTTCGCGGCGCGCTACGCCGCGGCCATCATGGCTCAGGTCGAGGATGTCGGTCTGGAACGGGGTCTTGTCTATACGGGATCTGGATCGGGCCACGTGGCGAACGGCTGCGGGCAAAAAGGGCGCACATTGTCGCAGAAGCCAACCGTAAGAGCCCCGCTCGCTTGCACATGCGCCAGCCCTCGCTAAGATGCTTGACGGACGCTGGCATGGAGGCAGCAGATGAATACGCAACGTCAAGGGTCGATCCCTCACCTGTTGCTGGTCGAGGACGACATGACCAGCCAGGGCTTCTTCCAGTTCGCACTGGAATCCCTGCCGGCGACGGTCGATATCGCCGATTCCTTCGCAAGCGCGCTCAAGCGCGCTGAGACGGCACATTACGACCTGCTGCTGATCGATGTGAACCTGCCCGATGGCGACGGCCCTGCCCTGCTGCAGCGGCTGCGCGCGCGCGATCCGCAGGTGACGGCGCTGGCGCATACCGCCGATGCCAGCAGCGAGCTGCAGCAGAGCCTGCAGCAGGCTGGCTTCAGTGAAACGCTGATCAAGCCGATGAGCCGCGAGACGCTGCTCAAGGCCATACGCCGCACGCTGGCCAAATCGGCAGCCAACAGCCCCGATCTGGACGATGAGGCCGAAGTACCGCATTGGGACGAGACCGTCGCCCTGAGCGCGCTGAACGGCCAGCAGGCGCACCTGCGTGCGCTGCGCGAGCTGTTCCTGTCGGAACTGCCGGGCGCGCGGGATGCGGTGCGCCGTGCGCTGCTGCAGCACGACGAGGACGAGGCACGCAGCCAGCTGCACCGGCTCAAGGCCAGCTGCGGGTTCGTCGGCGCGCTGCGTCTGGCGCGTGCGGTGCGCCAGCTGCATACCAGCCCGTCGTCGGCGACGGCGCAGCAGCAGTTCGAGGGTGCGGTCAGCGCCCTGCTGACCTGATCGCGCGGCACGCCCGCATCGGCACAGGGGCCAGCGGCAACGCTGGCTAGGGGCGGCTCAGGTCGCCCAGCATTTCCCAGGATTTCAGGCCACGGCCACCCAGATGGTGCAGCAGCACCGCGCGCATCTGCAGGCGCAGGCTGGACAGATCATCGGCAGTGGGTTGCGCGTCTTCGGCCAGCGCCAGCAGGGCCGCACCGGTGGCCAGACCGCGACGCTCCTGGCTGCTGCGCTCAGTCAGCTGGCGCAAGGGGCCTTCCTGCGGGTCCAGCCGGTAGCGTGCGGCGGGGTCGATGGGCTCGCCATCGGCGGCACTGGCCCAGTCGAAACCAAAGCCCAATACCTCCAGCAGATCGCGCTCGAAGCGGCGCAGCGTCCATGCCAGTGGCTCGGCATGGCGCAGGCGCTCGCGCAGCAGGCCAAAGGCCGCATGCAGCTCCGGCAGCGGGTCATGGCGCGGGGCCAGCCGCATCACCAGTTCGTTGACATAGAAGCCGGCCAGCATCGACGGCCCCTGCAGCCGTGGGGCCACGTCGGTGCTTTCGGCACGCCGCAGCTGGGCAAGCTCGCCCCCCATCACCGCGTCGAACTGGATGGCCTGCAAGGGCTGCAGCGCCGCACGCAGCGCCTGCTTCTTCGGCCCCTGCACGCCACGCGCGAGCAGGCCGATGCGGCCATGCTCCAGAGTCAGCGCCTCGACCAGCAGGCTGGTCTCACGCCAGGGCCGCGCATGCAGCACGTAGCCGGGCTGGTTCTCGATCCGCATGGCCGCTCAGTGGCCGCAGCGCATCGGCGGCGGCTCAGTTGTCGCCGTAGCCAAAGGCTTTGAGCGCGGCCTCGTCGTCGGACCAGCCCTCACGCACGCGCACCCAGGTTTCCAGGAACACCTTGGCACCGAACAGCCGCTCCATCTGCAGACGGGCCTTGGCACCGATTTCCTTCAGGCGTGCGCCGCCCTTGCCGATCACGATGGCCTTCTGGCCTTCGCGCTCGACCCAGATCACCGCACCGATGCGCAGCAGGTTGCCATCTTCGGCAAAGCGCTCGATCTCGACGGTGGTGGCGTACGGCAGTTCTTCGCCCAGCTGGCGCATCAGCTGCTCGCGGACCAGCTCGCCCGCAAGGAAGCGCTGGCTGCGGTCGGTGATTTCGTCCTCGCCGAACATCGGCGGCGCTTCCGGCACCAGGCCGATCAGGTCACGCACCAGCGCATCCAAGCCGTTGCGCTTGAGCGCGGAAATCGGGTGCACGGCGGCGAACTCGCGGCCTTCGGTGATCTCCTGCAGGAACGGCAGCAGCACACCCTTCTCCTTCAGGCGGTCCACCTTGTTGACCACCAGCACCACCGGGATATCAGCATCGCGCAGCACGTTGTAGGCCAGGGTGTCTTCCTCGTCCCATCGGCCCGCCTCGATCACCAGCAGGCCGGCATCCACACCTTCCAGCGAGCTGCGCGCGGCGCGGTTCATCACCCGGTTCATCGCCCGCTTCTGCTGCTTGTGCAGCCCGGGGGTATCGACCAGCACCAGCTGGCCTTCGGGGAAACTGGCGATGCCCAGCAGACGGTGGCGCGTGGTCTGCGGGCGGTTGGAGACGATGCTGATCTTGGCGCCGACCAGTGCATTGGTCAGGGTCGATTTGCCCACGTTCGGGCGGCCGATGACGGCGACGCTGCCACAGCGATGGGAGGAGGTGTCGTTCACTTGGAATCCAGTTGTTCAATCGCGGCAGCGGCCGCCTGTTGTTCGGCCAGCCGCCGCGAGGTGCCTTCACCCTCGGTGGTCACGGCCGGGTCAGCCACGGCGCAGCGCACATGGAAGTGCTTGGCGTGGTCGTCGCCGGTTTCCGATACCAGCTCGTATACCGGCAATGGCTTCTGCCGGGCCTGCAGCCATTCCTGCAGGCGGGTCTTGGGGTCTTTCTCCGGCTTGCCCGCCGGCACAGCCGCCAGCGAGGCCTCAAACCACGGCAGCACGCGCGCGCGGCAGGCCTCGAAACCGGCATCCAGATAGATGGCCGCCACCACGGCTTCCACCGTGTCGGCAAGGATGGAGTCACGGCGGTGGCCACCGGATTTCATTTCGCCCGGCCCCAGCGTCAGGCGTTCGCCGAGCTGCAGGGCGCGTGCGATCACCGCCAGCGCGCTCTCGCACACCAGCGAGGCGCGGGCGCGCGTCAGCGCGCCCTCGTCGGCCTTGGGCCAGCGCAGGAACAGCGCTTCGGCGATCAGCATGTTGACGATGCTGTCGCCCAGGAACTCCAGGCGCTCGTTGTGCGGGGCGCCGGCACTCCGGTGGGTCAGGGCCTGCTTGAGCAGGTCCTGATCCCGGAACGGGTGACCGATCAGGTCACCCCGTTGGAACGTCTTACTCAACACCGCTCCCTGTCAGGTCCTGGGAATTCTCGAAGTTGCCCACGATGTCCAGGTTGCCCACCAGCGGGCGGCGCACTTCGTACTTCACGGTCATGCGCACGCCACCGTCGATGCGGTCGAACTTGATGTCGTTGCTCTTCACGCTCTCGGAGTAGTTCATGTCCATGCGCTTGAAGAACAGCTCGCGGGCCTTCATCGGGTCCGCGGTGCCCGGCTCGTTGGCCAGCGCCTTCATCGAGGTCTTGACCGCATAGAACTCCTGGTACATCGGGAACAGCTTCATGGCGATGAACAGTGCGAAGCCGACCACGGCCAGCACCACCACGAACGACATCAGCGTCATACCACCCTGCTTGCGCTTCATTGCATCTCCCCAGATACGCGTTGTTGTTGAATCACTGGATGCCGGACCCGATGCGGGACGGCTCGAAACTATCCTTGCAGAACCAGCCGGAGCAGTTCAGCCAGATCATGAACGCCTTGCCGCGCAGGTTCTGCTCCGGCAGGAAGTGGGTCTGCGTCCAGAAGCGGCTGTCCTCGCTGTTGTCGCGGTTGTCCCCCATCACGAAATACTGGCCTTCCGGCACCACCCAGTCGCCCTGCCCCCGCGGATCGGCGCGGCCCAGCAGTTCCAGCACGGTATGGGTACGCCCCGGCAGCTGCTCGGTCAACAGGCTGGCACCGGTCATCTGCGCGCCCGGGCCCTTGCCCACGTAGTCACCGCGTTCCTGATAAGCCACCGGCTCACCGTTGATGGACAGGGTGTCGCCATGGAAACCGATACGGTCGCCCGGCAGGCCTATCACGCGCTTGATCCAGTTCTGGTCCGGCGCGTGCGGCGGCTTGAACACCACCACCTCACCGCGCTTGGGCTCACCCACCGGGATGATCTTGGTGTTGGTGATCGGCAGGCGGAAACCGTAGGAGAACTTGTTGACCAGGATGAAATCGCCGATCAGCAGGTTGGGCATCATCGAGCTGGACGGAATCTTGTACGGCTCGGCCACGAAGCTGCGCAGGATCAGCACCACCGCCAGCACCGGGAAGAACGCGCGCGAGTAATCGACGACCGCCGGCTCTTCGCCATCGAGCAGGCTGGCCTTGGCCGCGCGCCGCTTGGCCAGGAACAGCTTGTCCAGCAGCAGGATCAGGCCGGAGCCCAGCGTCAGTACGACCAGGAGGATCTCAAACAGTTTCATTCACGGTCCTTTGCAGCATGACCAGCCGGCCGCCAGACGCGGCCGGCCACGGGCTTACTTGTTGTCCATCTGCAGCACGGCCAGGAAGGCTTCCTGCGGGATTTCCACGCGGCCCACCTGCTTCATGCGCTTCTTGCCTTCCTTCTGCTTCTCCAGCAGCTTCTTCTTGCGCGAAACGTCGCCACCATAGCACTTGGCCAGCACGTTCTTGCGCATGGCCTTGACCGTGGTACGGGCGATGATCTGCGCACCGATCGCCGCCTGGATGGCCACGTCGAACATCTGCCGGGGAATCAGGTCCTTCATCTTCTCGCACAGCTCGCGGCCGCGGCGGTCAGCATGGCTGCGGTGGGCGATCAACGACAGCGCATCGACCTTGTCACCGTTGATCAACACGTCCAGGCGCACGAACGGACCGGCCTCGAAACGCACGAAGTGGTATTCCAGCGAGGCGTAGCCACGGCTGACCGACTTGAGCTTGTCGAAGAAATCCAGCACCACTTCGGCCATCGGCAGCTCGTAGCTGATCTGCACCTGGCTGCCCATGTAGTTGATGCCGATCTGGGTGCCACGCTTCTCTTCGCACAGCTTGATGATGCTGCCGATGTAGTCCTCGGGGGTGAGGATGTTGGCGCGGATGATCGGCTCGCGGATCTCTTCGACCTGGTTGACCGGCGGCAGCTTGGCCGGGTTGTCCATCATCACGATGGTGCCGTCGCTCTTGAGCACCTCGTAGATCACCGTCGGCGCGGTGCTGATCAGGTCGAGGTTGTACTCGCGCTCCAGGCGTTCCTGCACGATTTCCATGTGCAGCATGCCCAGGAAGCCGCAGCGGAAGCCGAAGCCCATGGCCTCGGAGCTTTCCGGCTCGAAGCGCAGCGCGGCGTCGTTCAGGCGCAGCTTGTCCAGCGCCTCGCGCAGGTCCGGGTAGTCCTCGGCATCCACCGGGAACAGACCGGCGAACACGCGCGGCTGCATTTCCTGGAAGCCGGGCAGCGGCTCCGGGGCCGGGTCGGCCAGCAGGGTCAGGGTGTCGCCCACCGGCGCACCGTGCACGTCCTTGATGCTGGCGTTGATCCAGCCCACTTCGCCGGCACGCAGCGACGCGGTTTCCTTGCGCTTGGGCGTGAACACACCCACCTTGTCCACCTGGTGCCAACGGCCCGTGGACATCACCTGGATCTTGTCGCCGGCCTTGATCTCGCCCTGCATCACGCGCACCAGCGACACCACGCCGAGGTAGTTGTCGAACCAGGAGTCGATGATCAGCGCCTGCAGCTTGTTGCTGCCACGGTCGGCCGGTGGCGGGATGCGGTGCACGATGGCTTCCAGCACCTCTTCGATGTTCAGGCCGGTCTTGGCACTGACCGGCACCGCGTCGGAGGCGTCGATGCCGATCACGGCCTCGATCTCGGCCTTGGCGCGGTCGATGTCGGCGGTCGGCAGGTCGATCTTGTTCAGCACCGGCACCACTTCCAGGCCCTGCTCGATGGCCGTGTAGCAGTTGGCCACCGACTGCGCTTCCACGCCCTGGGCCGCGTCCACCACCAGCAGCGCGCCTTCGCAGGCGGCCAGCGAGCGGCTGACTTCATAGGAGAAGTCGACGTGGCCGGGGGTATCGATGAAGTTCAGGAAGTAGGTCTGGCCGTTGCGGGCCGTATACGGCACCGACACCGACTGCGACTTGATCGTGATGCCACGCTCGCGCTCGATCGGGTTGTTGTCCAGGACCTGCGCTTCCATTTCGCGCGCGGTCAAGCCGCCACACAACTGGATGATGCGGTCGGCCAGGGTGGACTTGCCGTGGTCGACGTGGGCGATGATGGAAAAGTTGCGGATCATCCGCATTGAATCGTGTGACATAGGTGGCGGCGGCGCGCGGCGTCGTCAGGATAACGGCACATTATCGCACGCCCGGCCAAGCCCCCGCACAGGGGCTCTTCCAGCGTGCTGCGTCTGGCTGAACGGAAGGAGCCGCCCGAAGGCGGCTCCCGTTGCGGTGACTGGGCCGGCGGGGCTCAGTCGCCCGCCCTGACCGCCACATAGGCGCTGTTGGCACCGGCCCGCACCAGCAGCGGCACCACATCACCCTTCCTGTAGCCGGCCAGCTCCCGGTTCAGGGCCGCCACGCTGCCCACCTTGGCGCTCCTGACCTTCAGCACCACCATGCCCGGAGACAGCCGCGCCTCGCGGGCGGCCTGGCTGTTCACGCCGGTGATGCGCACGCCTTCGTCCGCCGCCAGACCCATCTGACTGCGTTCGGCGGCGGTCAGGTCAGCCACTTCCAGCCCCAGCAGCGCGTTGGCACCGGCCTGCGGCGCAGCCTCCTGGGCACTGCCGCCCGGAGCGGTGGCCTGACGCTGTGCATCCTCGGTCAGTTCGTTCAGCGTGACCGTGACCTCACGCGGCTTGCCATCGCGCAGGATGCCCAGGCGCACCTTGCTGCCCGGTGCCATGGCACCGATCAACGGCGGCAGATCGCTGGAATTGTTGATCTCAGTGCCGTTGGCCGAACGGATCACGTCGCCCACCTCGATGCCGGCCTTGGCGGCTGCACTGTCCGGAACCATCTGGTTGACCAGCGCGCCACGGCTGTCAGGCAGCTTGAAACCCTGGGCGATGTCGGACGTCACCTCGCCCACCATCACGCCCAGCTGGCCACGGCTGACCTTGCCGGTCTTCTTGATCTGGTCGACGGCACCCATCGCCAGATCAATAGGAATGGCGAAACTGATGCCCATGTAGCCGCCCGAGGCCGAGAAGATCTGCGAGTTGATGCCGACCACTTCACCGCGCGTATTCAGCAGCGGGCCACCGGAGTTGCCCTGGTTGATCGCCACGTCGGTCTGGATGAACGGCACATAGCGCTGGTCGGCGTACGGATTGCTGCGCCCGGTGGCGCTGACGATGCCGGCGGTGACCGAGTGGTCCAGCCCGAACGGCGAACCGATGGCCACCACCCACTGGCCCGGCTTGAGCGAGTTGGAATCGCCCACGCGCACGGTCGGCAGGTTCTTGCCGTCGATCTTGAGCAGGGCCACGTCGTACTGGGCGTCGCTGCCCACCACCTTGGCGGTGAACTCGCGGCGGTCGCTGAGTTTGACCTTGACCGACTCGGCGCCGTCCACGACGTGGTGGTTGGTCAGCACATAGCCGTCATTGGAAATGATGAAGCCCGAGCCCATGCCACGGCCGCGCGGGCCATTGTCCTGGCGGCCACGCGGGCCCTGCCCCGGGCCGGGCATCTGGAAATCGGGGCCGAAGAAGCGGCGGAAGAAGTCCGGCATCTCGTCCATGTCCGGGCCACCGGCCATGCGCGGGTCACGCCGGCTGCCGATGACCGTTTCGACGTTGACCACACCCGGGCCGACCTGATCGACCAGCTGGGTGAAGTCAGGCAGGCCGCTGACCAGCTGCGGCGCCGGGGCTGCCGCCGGGCGCGCGGCGGCGACCTGTTCGGTCGGCGCGCTGGGTGCAGTGCTCTGCGCGCAGGCCGCCAGCGGCAGGGTCATCGCCAGCAGGCCAAACAGCTGGGTGTGGATACGGTGGGACATCAGCGAGCCTCCGATTCAGCTAAACATGTGGGGGAACCCGAGCACTGCATGCCATGGGCACGCAGGGTGGATCAAGAAGAGAGGGGACAGGGCCGGTGGCACGACCGCCACCGGCACGACGATCAGCGGTGCAGCGGCGGCTGCGGGGTCGATGCGGCGTCCTGCACGGGCAGGCGCGGCTCGAACGGGTAGAACGTGGCCCCGCCCTGCTGGGCCGGGAAACTGGCATTGAATGCCCCGCCCTGCGGTAGATTGGAACGCGGCCACGGCCTCGCCTGCAG
>DALZZG010000051.1:0-18939 GCA_031987665.1 Stenotrophomonas sp.
CGCGCCGCCGATCCAGCGGTTGACGACGCGGTCGGCCAGCGCGGGCGATTCGGCCATCAGCCGTTCGGCCAGCGCGTGCACCGCCGGCAGCATGGCGGCATCGCGTGCCAGATCCGCCACGCGGAACGCCGCAAGGCCGGTCTGGCGCGTGCCCAGCAGTTCGCCGGGGCCACGCAGCTCCAGATCCTTCTCGGCGATGAGGAACCCGTCGGCGGTATGGCGCATGGTTTCCAGACGCTCGCGCGCCATGTTCGACAGCGGCAACTGGTACATCAGCACGCAGCTGGACGCCGCCGCGCCGCGCCCCACCCGGCCACGCAGCTGATGCAGCTGGGCCAGACCGAGGCGCTCGGCGTTCTCGATGATCATCAACGAGGCATTGGGGACATCCACGCCCACCTCGATGACGGTGGTGGCGACCAGCAGATCGGTCTCGGCGCTTTTGAATGCGCGCATGGCCGCTTGCTTCTCCGCTGCCTTCATGCGCCCGTGCACCAGGCCGATGCGCAGCTCCGGCAGCTGGGCCGACAGCGCCTCGAAGGTGTTCTGCGCAGCGGTAGCCACCACCTCGTCGCTCTCGTCGATCAGCGTGCATACCCAGTACACCTGCCGGCCCTGCTGGCAGGCCACGCGGATGCGCTCGACCAGTTCGGGGCGGCGCTCGGCACTGATGACGATGGTCTGCACCGGCGTGCGCCCGGGTGGCAGTTCGTCGATGGCCGACACATCCAGATCCGAATACGCCGCCATCGCCAGCGTGCGCGGAATGGGCGTGGCGGTCATCACCAGCTGGTGCGGCACGATGCCGGCGCTTGCCCCCTTGTCGCGCAGCGCCAGACGCTGGTGCACGCCGAAACGATGCTGCTCATCGACGATGGCCAGTGCCAGATCGTTGAACAGCACGTTGTCCTGCATCAACGCATGCGTGCCCACCACCACCTGCGCATGACCGGAAGCGACCTCCTCCAGCACCTTGCTGCGCGCCTTGCCGGTGACCTTGCCTGCCAGCCACGCCACCCGCACGCCCAGCGGCTCCAGCCAGCCACGCAGGTTGACCAGATGCTGTTCGGCCAGCAGCTCGGTGGGGGCGGCCAGCGCGACCTGCTTGCCGCGCTCCACCGCCAGCATCGCGGCAAGTGCCGCGACCACCGTCTTGCCGGAGCCGACATCGCCCTGCACCAGACGCAGCATCGGGTGGGCGCGCGCCAGGTCCTTGCGGATTTCATCGAACACCCGCTGCTGCGCGCCGGTAAGCCGGAACGGCAGCGATTCCAGCAACGCCTTCACCAGCCCATCGCGGCCACGCAGGGCGGGCGCCCGGTGCTGCTGCAGGGCGATGCGCTGGCGGCGCAGGCTCAGGTGGTGGGCGAGCAGTTCTTCCATCGCCAGCCGCTGCTGCGCCGGATGGGTGCCGGCCGCGAGTGCGGCGATGTCGGCATCGGCGGGTGGGCGATGCATGGTCAGCAGCGCATCGCGCAGCGACGGCAGCTTTAGGCCAGCCAGCAGGTGGGGCGGCAACAGCTCCAGACGGGCGGCATCGGGCAGGCGGTCCAGTGCCTGGCTGATGAGCTTGCGCAGGCTGGCCGGCCCGACGCCCTCGATGGCCGGGTACACCGGGTCCAGCGCCTCGCCCAGCACGGCATCCTCGCCCTCTGCCAGCACGCGGTAGCTGGGATGCACGATCTCCAATCCGTGCTGACCGGGACGCGGCGTGCCGTAGCAGCGCAGCCGCGTGCCTACCGCGAACTGCGCCACCTGCGCGGCGCGGAAGTGGAAGAAACGCAGCACCACGGTGGCACCGGAATCATCGGACACCGCCACCCGCAGCATGGGCCGGTAGCGGAAACCCCGCTCCACCGCTTCCACCCTGCCCTCCACCTGCGCGGGCAGGCCTGCCTTCAGCGCGCGGATGGGCAGCAGCGTGGTGCGGTCCTCGTAGCGCAGCGGCAGGTGCAGCCACAGGTCCTGCAGGGTGGTCAGCCCGCGCGCCTCCAGTTTGGCGGCCACGCGCGGCCCGACCCCGGCAAGGCGGCTGAGCGGTTCGGTGGAAAGATCGAGGGAAGCGAGGTCACGGCGTACAGGCATGGCGCCAAGGATGCCGCCCCGGACGCAAAACAGAAACCCCGGTGGTGGACCGCCGGGGTGATGAAGGGGGCACGGGTTGGTGGTCGTGCTGCGTTTTTGTCGATCGGCGCCTTGTTGCGTTTTGAAGCTTTCCCCTCACCCCAACCCCTCTCCCGCAAGCGGGAGAGGGGCTAATTCTTTGATCTCTGCCTAGTCCAACCCCTCTCCCGCGGGCGGGAGAGGGGCTCATTCGTCCGGCGTCAGAACTTGACCGTCATTTCCACGCCGTAGGTGCGCGGGTCGGTGATGGTGGCGCCGACCACGCCCAGCGGGCCGCGGCCATAGGTGTTCAGGCCACGCACGTACTGCTTGTCGAACACGTTGTTGGCATAGATCGCCCAGTTCCAATGGCCACGCGGCGATGTCCAGCCGATGCGGGCATCGGTGCGCTGCTGCGCCTCACCGATGTTGAGCAGCCGGTTGACGCCGCAGTCACCCTGCAGGCCGGAGCCGGCGTTGCAGCGGAAGGCGCCGCGGTAGGCGTGGCGCATGGACAGGCGCAGTTTTCCGTTGTCACCCAGCTCCACCTGGTAGACCGCACCCATCGATGCGGTGAAGCGCGGCTGGCCGGTGGGCGCGCCGTCCAGATTCACGCCTTCCGGGGTCACGTAGCTCTTGTACTTGGAATCGATCCACTCCGCCGCCGCGTCCAGGGTGAAGGCATCGGTGACCTTCCAGCGCATGTCGAAATCCACGCCGGTCGCTTCCAGGTCACCGGTATCGAATACATAGCGCGGAATATCGACCGGGTTGTTCGGGTCCGCGTCGATCAGGCGGATCGACTGGCGGTTGTCGTAGCGGTAGTGGAAGACCGAGGCGTTGTACGAGAAGCGGTCGAAGGCCTGCTTGATGCCCACTTCCAGGTTCCACACATCCTCGTTCTCGAATGCCGGGCCGATCTGCAGCGCATTGAAGCCACCGGCCTTGTAGCCCTTGGCCAGCGAACCAAACACCATGGTGTCGTCATTGATGTGGTAATCGATGACGAAACGCGGGCTCCAGTCGCTCCAGCGCTTCTTGTCGCGCACCAGCCTGCCCTTGTTGACCATGGCCGGCGGGTCGATGAAGGCCATGTCGAAGGTGAGCGTCTCGCGGCTGATCGGCACGTTCATGGCGGCCAGCGCATCGAAGAAGCCACCGGCCTCCAGCATCGCCAGCTTGCCTTCCAGCCCCGGCGCGTTGCGCGGGCCGTTGAGCCAGGTGAAGTCCTTTTCATCGCGCGTATAGCGCAGGCCGAAAGTGAGGTTGAGACGGTCGGTGGCCTTCCAGATGACGTCACCGAAGGCGGCGTACGAGGTGGTCGCCAACGTGTTGTTGAAGCGCTCGTTCCACTGTTCGCCCAGCAGCGAGATCGGGACGCCGTTCATCTGCGCCAGCATAGTGGTGAAGCCGAACAGGCTGCCGTCGGGCGTGGGCGCGATGCCGAGGTTGCGCACGATGTTGTCCACCGCCGAGGTATTGGTGTTGACCTCACTGGTCTGGCGCGCATCCTCGTCGAAGTAGCTGACGCCGGCCACCCAGTCGATATGGTCGTTGCTGCCGGAGAACTTGAACTCCTGGTAGAAGGTCTTGTTGCTCTCGGTATTCACCGAATCCACATACAGGTCGGCGCGGTTGGTGCCATCCTCCTCGGTGTGGTTGGTGGAGTCGTACTCGCGCCACGAACTGGTGGAGGTGAAGTGGCCCCAGTCCATGCCGTGATCGACGATCAGGGTGATGCCGTCGAAGGTGCGCCACTCGGCACTCGGCGTGTCGCTGTAGGTCTTGAGCTTGCGCGGATCGAGCAGGTCGTCGTCCATGGCCGGCGCGGGCGGCCGCTGCGGGTACTGCGGCAGCGCGACGACGCCGGTGGTGACGCGCCCGTTCTGGTCCAGGCTTTCATGGTCCCAGGTCGCGTAGACGGTGGTGCTGTCTCCGATCGAGGTCTGCCACGCAGCACGCGTGGCCCAGACGTTCTCGCCCCCCAGGTCCTTGCCGGTGGCGCCGTCCTGGAACCAGCCATCACTGGTGTTGATCAGCGCGTTGAAGCGCAGCGCCGACCGCTCGCCGGTGGGAATGTTCCACATGGCATCGGCGTACTTCTTGCCGTAGTTGCCCACGCGCACGGTGGCGCGCGCTTCGGTCTGCGCCGCCTGCGGGCGACGGGTGATGAGCGACACCGCACCGGCAGCGGTGTTGCGGCCGAACAGGGTGCCCTGCGGCCCTTTCAGCACCTCGATGCGCTCCACATCGACGAACGGCAGCAGCACGCCGCCGCCACGTCCGCCGTAGACACCATCGACGAACACACCCACGGCGGGATCGGTGCCGATGCCGAAGTCGTCGGTCTGCACGCCACGCAGCTTGAACGACGGCTGGGTGGGCTGTACCGCGCTGATTTCCAGACCCGGCACGAAGGCGTCGATGTCGCCCAGGTTCTCGGCGGCCACGTCGCTGAGCAGGTTCTGGTCCACCACCTGCAGCGCGATGGGAACGTCCTGCAGTTCCTGCTGCCGGCTCTGCGCGGTGACGGTGATGCGGTCCAGCGTGGTGGCGGCGTCCTCCGTGGCCGACTGCGCCATCGCCGTTCCACCCGCCCCCAGCACCATCAGCCCGGCCATAGCCCGCTGCAGCCCTGTCACCAGACTACGTTGCTTCACTCGCATCGCCTCTCTCCAAGCAGTGGGTGAAACCGACCTCAACCGGCCGGTGGTCCCGTGGTGTTGACCGGCGCCGTGCCGGCTGTCGTATCGCAACTTCCTTCCAATGCGTTGATCCACTCACGGATCAGCGCCACGCCTTCGGTATGCACGACCGCCCTGCCCACTTCCGGCATCATCACCGCCGGGTCATGGCTGTCCATGCGGTAGGCCAGGATCGAGGCATCGGCATCGCCGGGCATCACGTCGTACAGGCGGTTGCCGGTGCCCTGCCCCGCCGCGATGGGCTGCTTGCACAGGCCGAGCTTGAGGTTGTCCTGGGTCGGGGCGTCCAGCCACAGGCCGGAGGTGATGGCTGGGCCGGTGGCGCTGTGGCAATGGCCGCAGTTCACGTCCAGATAGGCGCGGGCACGCGCGTCCAGCGCCAGCATGGCATTGGCCAAATCGGCGGCATGCGGAATCTGATCGCCAGCAGGCAGCCCCTGCAGATAGCCCACCTTGGCAAGATGCACGAGCTGGTTCTCGGCGCCGCTGGCATAGTCGAAATCACGGTTGAGGTGGCGCGCCTTCGGCCCGATGGGCTGCAGCCTGCGCGAGCGGTTGTCGGTGATGTGGCAGCCGCCGCACTGGTTCTGGTCGGGCACCTGGTAAGTGAAGGCTTCGCGGGCGCCATCCGCCGTCACCAGTTCCAGATCGACACTGTCACCGGTGCGCTTGAGCGTGGCGGCAGTCTGCTCGCGGTTCCACACATAAGGCAGCGCCACCCAGCCTTCCTTGCGGTGCACCAGCAGGCGGGTTTCGATCAGGCGCACTTTGGACAGGTCCAGCATCTCACCCTGCAGCACCGACTGCGAAGGTGGCGTGCGCGCCACCGCGTTCGCATCGGCACTGCCCGCCGGCAACGGGTAGTAGAAGGTCTTGCTGAGAATCGTGCCCACCGGGAAATCGAACGCATGTTCGGGCTGGTAGCCCGCTGCCTTCCCCTCGGGCATCCACACCGTGCGCAGCTTGTGTGCGTAGTCGCTGAACAGCGGCGTGTTCATGTCGTACGGCACTACGCCATCGTTCAACGACAGCCTGCCTCCGCTCACGCGCAGCACCTGCCATTCCTCCAGCGTCTGCGGTTGTCCTTCGTCGAAAAAGCGCACCGCCTGCCCGCTGTCCCCGCAGCCTGCCAACAGCATCAGCAGGCCCGTGAGCATGCCTACCCGCACCATCATTGCGCGCATCTGTCCGCCTCAACCACGCTTCAGGTCAATCGCCGGCAGACGCGGCAACTGGCAATCGAACGGTTTGGCATCCTTGCCCGGCTTCTTGTAGCCCCCCGGGCCATCGGCATTGATCACGCCACTGACGCCCTGCAGGCAGATCTGCGGACCGGGCCTGGCGCCATCCACCACGCGATCCTTGTTGTAGTAGCCATCCCACAGCACATCGGGGAAGTGGCCAGTGAGGCCATACATCGCCACCTTCAATGCTTTCAGATCCAGACCGTCGGGTGAATCACCACCACCGGACAGGGTGTTGCCGTGGACGTAGATGCGCTCCGGATATGGGTCGAAATTCGGCGAGGCGCTGCTGTCCTTGTAGCCGGTGGAATACACGCTGGACACGATGATGTTGGCCGTGTCGTTGTCGCGTATCTCGTTCTCGAAAATCTCGATGTCATCGTTGGAGTTGATGACGATGCCAGACCCTGCCGGCACGCTGGCCACCGGCGTGCCCTTGGCACCGAAGTTGGGGTGGTTGTTGGCCAGTACCTTGTTCTTGAAGACGCGGATGTTCGCGCCCTGCTGCGACAGCCCCGGCATGTTGAACACCAGGATGCCGCCGGTATTGCCCGTGGCCACGTTGTTGTAGATGTCGGCGTTGCGGGTGTTCTCCACCTCGATGCCGGCCACGTTCTGTTCGGCGCGGCTGTCGCGCACGATCACGCCATCGGACTGACCCACGTAGATGCCCGCATCGGAGGCACCGATGGACACGGTGTTCTCGATCAGCACGTTCTTCGTCAGCACCGGATAGATGCCGTAGCCGCCATTGCTGGTGCTGGGGCCGCCGGTCCACTGCACCTTGATGCCACGGATGGTGATGTTCTCCGACTCGCTGATCTTCAGCCCGTCACCCTTGGAGTCCTCGATGGTGAGGTTCTCGATGGTGAAGTCGTCACCGTTGACCAGCAGCCCCTCGGCACCGGCTTTCTGGCCCTTGAAGCTGAGCACGGTCTGGTCCATGCCGGCCCCGCGGATGGTCACCCCGTCCACGCGCAGCGACAGGCTGCGCTCGAACTGATGGCGCCCGGCAGGGATCTCGATCACGTCGCCCGGCTTGGCATCGAGCAGGCGTTCCTGCAGCGTGGCCGCAAATGCCCCGTCCGCCGCGGCAACCGCCGGGGCCTGTGGAGCCTGCTTCTGGCAACCTGCCGCAAGCAGGGCCGCTGCGGTCGCCACTGCCAAGGTAATGCTGCGCTGCATGATTTTGGCCTCCCATACGCCACCAGATGTTTCAGCAGTCTTCCTTCAGCCAGTGTTCACGCGAAGGGCAGGAGCGGCATACTTGGGGGGGCAAAGCGGACAAGCTGGGAGGGAGCTTCGATGCGACAACGGAACGATGACCGGCTTGCGGTCGCCAATGTACCCACCAACATGCTGTGTGGGCTGCTCCTGCTGGGCAGCCAACTGGGCGTGGACAGCGATCGCTGGCTGGCCGGGCTGCGCCTGCAGCGCACCCAGCTGGACGACCCGCGCACGCGCATCTCCTACCGGCAAGCGATCAAGGTGATCCGCCGCGCCCTGCCCAGCCTGCCCATCGACGGCGTGGGCCTGCACATGGGCAGCAGCCAGAACGGCGGCAACTTCGGCCTGCTGGGTCTGGCGATGAAGACCGCGCGCACCTTCGGCGATGCCGTGCGCATCGGCGTGGACTACCAGCGCAACCTTGGCCCGTTGATGACGCTCACCCTGCATGAGCAGGACGACACGCTGGCGCTGGTCGCCACCGCGCCGGAAGAAGCCGATGACGTGCTGCCCTTCCTGTGCGAGGAGCTGTTCGCCAGCATCCTGATGCTGGGCCGCGAGCTGGCCGGCGACGCCTTCAGCCCGTTGTGCGTGGAGCTGGCCTACCCGCCACCCCGCTATGCTGATCAGTACCGCGCCCTGTTCCGCTGCGAAGTGCGCTTCAACCAGCCCCGGCATGCGGTGGTGGTGGACAGCCGCTGGATGCAGCTGCCGTTCGCCAGCTACAACCCGGTGACCTCGCAGCAGGCACTGGCGCTGTGCCACGGCCAGTTGGCGGGCCAGTCACGGCGCGGCGAAACCACCGCGGCGGTGGAACGCGTGCTGCGGCCGCGCCTGCGCGAGAACCCGCAGATGAGTGACGTGGCTCTGGCCATGCACCTGAGCGAGCGCACGCTGCGCCGGCAGCTGGCCGACGAGGACACCAGCTTCAGCGAAGTGCATGACCGCATGCGTACCGAACTGGCACTGGAGCTGCTGCAGAATCCCGAGCTGGCCATCGCCGCCATTGGCGGGCAGCTTGGTTACAACGATGCGCGCGAATTCCGCCGCGCATTCAAACGCTGGACCGGGCAGACGCCGAGCCAGGCCCGCACGCCGCCGCAATGAGTTCGCAATGAGAAAGGGCCCGCATGCGGGCCCTTTCCGGCGGCTGGATCAGTCCAGGATCATCACCGCATCCACCTCGAACGCGGCGCCCTTCGGCAGGCCCGATACTTCGATGGTGGAACGGGCCGGGAACGGCGCCTGGAAATATTCCTGCATCACCGCGTTGACCTTGGCGAACTCGCCCAGGTCGGTGAGGTACAGGCCCAGACGCACCATCTTGTCCAGCGAGCCGCCGGCTTCTTCGGCCACTGCCTTGAGGTTGTCGAAGGCGCGGCGTGCCTGCGCGGCCACATCACCGGCGACGATCTCGCCGGTGGCCGGGTCCAGCGGAATCTGCCCGGAGAAGTACACGGTGTTGCCGGCGCGCACGGCCTGCGAGTACGGGCCGATGGCGGCCGGTGCATTGGCGGTGTTGATGATCTGGCGGGACATGGACGGCTCCACTGTGGAAAAAGGTCATCCATTGTAGCGTCGGCACCCTGCGCAGGGCATGGACAAAATATCGCCACGCACTGAAGAGGCCCGCCGTTCAATGGCCATGCAGCCTTATCCACAGCTTGTGTAACCAACAGGTCACACAAGTTGTGGACAAGCATGCCCCTCCGTCCCTTCCCCACCCGCGTAGAGCGGAGCCACGCTCCGCTGGGCATTCCCGGCACGGGGCCACCGCCGAGCATGGCTCGGTGCTACACCCCACCCTCAGGCACGCGTAGCGTAGAGCGGAGCCACGCTCCGCTGGGCTTTCCCGGCACGGCCACCGCCGAGCATGGCTCGGCGCTACAAGCACACCCCGCGTAGAGCGGAGCCATGCTCCGCTGGGCTTTCCCGGCACAGCCACCGCCGAGCATGGCTCGGCGCTACATGATCAGGGAATGTGGGAAGCCGCACGCCACGGTGCGGCGATCTTGCCCTACTGCCTGCGCACCGACTGCACCACCTGCAGCCTGCGCAGGCGGCGCATGACTTCAGCCAGATGGTTGCGGTCGCGCACCTGGATGTTGAAGCACAGCACCGCCGCGTTGAAATCGCGGTCCAGGTAATCCACGCGCTCGATGTTGGAATGGCTCTGTGCGATGGCCGCAGCCAGCTGCGCCAGCACGCCGGTGCCGTTCTCCACTTCCACCACCAGCGCGGTGTCGTAATCGCCGACCACACTGGTATCCCAGCCGATTGGCACCCAGCGCTCGGGCGACTTGCGCAGCTCGGCCAGATTCGGGCAATCCAGACGGTGCACCACGATGCCCTTGCCCGCCGTGTGATACCCCATGATCTCGTCGCCCGGAATCGGCTGGCAGCAGTTGGCGAAACTGATCACGCCGCGCTCGCTGCCGTTGATCAGGATCTTTTCCTGCAGACGTCCGCCACCGCCGCCCTGCTGCTGCTCGGCAAACGCGGTGAGCGCCTGCGCGGCCTGGGTGGGCATCCAGTTGCCCAGCGCCACATCGGCCAGGAAGGCCTCCAGTCGCGGGTAACGGTGTTCGGTGAGGAAGGCATCCAGGCGCCCCTTGGGCAGGCGCTCGATGGAGCTGTCCATGGCTTCCAGCGCACGGTCCAGCATGCGGTGACCCAGCTGCACCGCATCCTCGTGCTCCAGCTGCTTGAGCTGGTGGCGGATGGCGGTGCGCGCCTTGCTGCTGACCACGAATTCCAGCCACTGTGGCTTGGGCGCGGCCGAGCGCGCGGTGATGATTTCCACCGTCTGCCCACTGGCCAATCGCGTGCGCAGCGGCACCAGCTTCTTGTCCACGCGCGAGGCCACCGCGCGGTTGCCCACGTCGGTATGCACGGCATAGGCGAAATCCAGCGCGGTGGAATTGCGCGGCAGCGCCAGGATCTTGCCCTTGGGCGTGAACAGATAGACCTCGTCCGGGAACAGGTCCACCTTGACGTTGTCCAGGAACTCCAGCGACGAACCGGCGGTACGCTGCGAATCGATCAGCTCCACGATCCACGCATGCGCGCGGCTCTGCGCGCTGTTGGGGCTGTCGCCGCCGAACTTGTAGGTCCAGTGCGCCGCCACGCCGCGCTCGGCGATGAGGTCCATCTCCTCGGTGCGGATCTGCACTTCGATCGGCGAACCATAGGGGCCGAACAGCACGGTGTGCAGCGACTGGTAACCGTTGGCCTTGGGAATGGCGATGAAATCGCGGAAGCGGCCATCCAGCGGCTTGAACGCGGCATGCACCGCGCCCAGCGCGTGGTAGCAGTTGGGCACGCTGCGCATCACCAGGCGGAAGCCGAACACGTCCATCACCTGGTCGAAGCTTTTGTTCTCCTCGCGCATCTTGGTGTAGATGCTCCAGGGCGTTTTGATGCGGCTGATCAGGCGGTGTTCCAGCCCTTCGCGCGCCAGCCGCTGCGACAGCTGCACCTCCACCTGCGCCATCGACTCACGCCGCACCACCGGCTGGCTGCGGATGTGTTTTTCGATGATGGCGTGGCGCCACGGGTACAGCGCGCGGAAGCCCAGGTTCTGCAGCTCGGACTTGATCAGGTTCATGCCCAGGCGCTGGGCGATGGGCGCATAGATGTCCAGCGTCTCCATCGCGATGCGGCGCCGTGCCTCCGCGCTCTGCGCGCCCAGGGTACGCATGTTGTGCAGGCGGTCGGCCAGCTTGATCATGATCACGCGCAGGTCGCGCGACATGGCCAGCAGCATCTTGCGGAAACTTTCCGCCGCCGCTTCCTGGCGGTCACGGAACTTGATCTTGTCCAGCTTGGTGACGCCATCGACCAGATCGGCCACGGCTTCACCGAACTCGCCGGCAAGCTCCTCGCGGGTGAGCGGTGTGTCCTCGATGGTGTCGTGCAGGATCGCGGCGATCAGCGCCTCGGCGTCCAGCCCAAGCTCGGCCAGGATGCGCGCCACCGCCACCGGATGGGTGATGTACGGCTCACCGGATTTGCGGGTCTGCCCCGCGTGCGCGGTCGCACCGACCTCCCAGGCACGACGCAGCAGCGGCAGCTGCTCGGCGGGCAGGTAGCTGGCTGCGCGTTCGAGTTGAAGGACATAGTCAGGTATCGCCGCACCCGCGGGTGTGGCTACCTGGGCGGAGGGGCCTGGGTTCATGCGGGAAGACTATGCCAGCAGGCGTTCTTTCGGCAAACCCGGAATGCAGAACAGCCCGCGCGGGGCGGGCTGTTCCAGAGGCTTCGTCGATGCGGTTGATCGAACCGATCAATCGTCGTTCTTGGACATGTCCTCGTCGGCCACCACTTCAGCGGCGGCCCATTCCAGCGCTTCGCGCTCGGCGCGCTCGCGCTCGGCCTTCTCGACTTCCTCGATCAGGTCGTTGTCGATCCGGCGGGCGGCGATTTCACGCAGCGCCAGCACGGTCGGCTTGTCCTCGCTCTCGCTGTTGTCGATCGTCGCCTGGACACCATTGGCCAGCTGACGGGCGCGCTTGGACGCCATCATGACCAGCTCAAAACGGTTGTTAACGACTTCCAGGCAATCTTCTACGGTAATGCGGGCCATGCGGGCTCCCGGCGACCTGCGCGGCCGCTCGAACGAATGAGGGAAAGGGGATGGATTGTAGGGGGCCGCCCGGCCGGAAATCAAGCCGGCACATGAACAGTCCCTTGTGAATCAATCGCTTGCCTGATTTTCCGGCCCCAGCAACGAGGCGATCAGGCCAGCGTGCCGCTGCTGCTGGGGGGTCAGGCGCAGGCGGCTGGCGGCGAAGATGGCGCACATTTCGTCCACGGCGGTATCGAAGTCCTCGTTGACGATGACGTAGTCGAACTCGTCGTAATGCAGCATCTCCTCACGCGCAGCATCCAGACGCTGGGCCATCACCGCTTCGCTGTCCTGCCCGCGCTTGCGCATGCGCTCGTCCAGCGCCTGCCGTGACGGCGGCAGGATGAACACACTCACCGCACCCGGCACCTTGTCACGCACCTGGCGTGCGCCCTGCCAGTCGATTTCCAGCAGCACGTCCTGGCCGGCGGCCAGCTGCGGCTCCACCGACTGCCGGGCGGTGCCCTTCCAGTCGCCATGCACCAGCGCGTGCTCGAAGAAGTCGCCTTCGCCGATCATCCGCTCGAACTCGGCGGCGCTGACGAAATGGTAGTGCCTGCCGTTCACTTCGCCCGGGCGCATGGCCCGCGAGGTGAAGGAGATGGACAGGGAAATATGCGGATCGCGCGCCAGCGTGGCGTTGACGATGCTGCTTTTGCCCGCCCCGGAGGGGGCGGCGACGATGTAGAGAGTCCCGCGCATGGAACCGCTGTGCCGCTGAATGGCAGCGCAGGATACCACGCAGTCAGCGCCCGCCCGTGACCACCGGGGCCTCAGCGCCGGTCGGCGTCGCCACCGGCGGCATGCCCGAAGCGGCGTGAGAAATCCGCTAGTTCGATGGTGAAGGCATCGCGCGCGGCGAAGGCTTCGTCGCTGAGCGCCTGCTGGCCTTCTGCTTTCCTGTAGGCCTCGGCGTAGCCAGCGAACTCGGTGCTGTGCTTGCGGTAGTGCGTCGAATAGGTGCGCACCTTGACCGTCGGCTTTGCCGAATCCAGGTCGAAATCCAGCAGGCGCAGCCAGCCGTCGCCGGTGGCCAGCCCCTTGCCCTCGCCGCCCGCTGCCTGCCGCGCCACGCGCGAACGGCCCTGGTAGTCGGCCAGCATCTGGTGCACCTCGTGGCCGTCGTCGTTGTGATCCACGCTGTAGCCCTGCCCTGCGATATGGCCGCTGAGCACCATGAACACCTGGTCGTGCTGGCTGATGAAGTCGTCCCACACCATCTGCGGGTTGTTGTCGCGATGGTCGAGCACGCTCATGTCCAGATCGGGCGTGTCGGCGCGGCGGCCATCGCGGTCCAGATATTTGTGCACGGTGACAAGCGTGGGCATGCCGGGGAAACGCTTGATCACCCGCCGCGCCCACGCCAGCGAACTGTCCGGCGGATCGAACTGCAGGCCGATGTGCAGCAGCTGGCACTGACCGGCAGTGAACACCTGCGCGCTGTCGGCACCGTCATCGTTGGACGCCACATACCAAGATTGGCCCTTGAACAACGGCGACTGGTTGGAGAACGCGGAGAGATAGCCGGTCAGCCCACCGATGTGGCGGAGGCTCACGCCCTTGTCTTCCGCACCCGGCTGCGGCGCATGCTGTGGATCGGTCCACAGCGCGTCGTAGTCATGGTTGCCGGGCACCACCGAGAACGGCAGCTTGCCGGCAAGCAGTTCAAACGCCTTGATGGCGGTGGGAATCTCGAAGCCGCGCACCTGCGGGTACGGCTGCCGTGCCACCGCCGAGCCCGCCGCGTTCGGCATCCACTTGAAGCCACGCTGTTCGTGACCCGGGTCCATCCACTGCGAGTAGTGCTGCCATACATCGCCCAGATGGGTGGCGAACACGATGTCGCCGCCCTGGCTGCGCGCGTTGTCGGCGATGTACCGCATCTGCTCGAAGAACATCGGCGCGGCATCCACCGGAAAGCCCTCGGCCTTCTGGTGGGTGAAATCGGTGTAGTTCTGCGTATCGGGAATCACCGCCACGGTGAAGCGCCCGCACTCGCCCTGTCGCCAGCCCGCCGCCTGCACCGGCAGCACCGCACCCAGTGCAATGACGGCAGACAGCGCGGCATCTCGCACGAACGAACGACGGCGGTGACGGAACTGCGGCATGTGGCCCCCTGCAGGTAGCGGCCGCCTTCGCGGCCGTGATGGATTCGGTCGCAGGTTGCCTTGCAGGCACGGCGTCATGCGCCGTTGATTCCCCGTTTCCCGGCATGCCGGGCCAGCTCCCCGCCCCATTGCCGCACACGGGCGGCGATGAAAGGCGGGAGCCTAGCGGGCCAAGATGACAGCGCCGCTACGCTTACTCGATGTTCTGCACCTGCTCGCGGATCTGGTCGATCAACACCTTCAGCTCCACCGACGCGTTGGAGGTGCGGCTGTCCACCGACTTGGAGCCCAGCGTGTTGGATTCGCGGTTGAACTCCTGCAGCAGGAAATCCAGGCGGCGGCCCACCGGCTCACGCTGGCGCAGCACGCGGCGGATCTCGGCGATATGGCTGCCCAGACGATCCAGTTCCTCGTCCACGTCCAGCTTCTGCAGCCACAGCACCAGTTCCTGCTCGGCGCGGCCCGGGTCCACCGGATGCGGCAGGTCGGCCAGGCGCGCGGCCAGCTTGGCGCGCTGCCCTTCACGGATGGCCGGGATCAGTTCGCGCACGTCAGCGGCGATGCGCTCGATGCCATCCACGCGCTCACTGATGGCCATGGCCAGCTTGTCGCCCTCACGCTCACGCGCCTGCACGAAGCCATCAATCACCTGATCCAGCAAAGCCAGTGCTTCCGCCTGCAGCGCGGCCGCGTCGGCGGTCTCGCCCTGCAGCACGCCCGGGTACTGCAGCAGCTCGGTGAATTCCACACGCATGTCCGGGAAACGGGAATGCAGGCGACGGGCCAGCTCGCCCAGCTGCTCCACCAGCGCGTCGTTCACGGACAGCGATGTCGCCGCCTCGGGCTGGCGCAGGCGCATCACCAGCTCCAGCTTGCCGCGGCTGACGCGTGCAGCCACGCGTTCACGCAGCTGCGGTTCCAGCGCGCGCAGTTCCTCCGGCAGGCGCACTCCCACCTCCAGGAAACGGTGGTTGACCGAACGCAGCTCGCAACCAAGGGTGCCCCAGGGCGTGACACGTTCGCCGCCGGCATAGGCGGTCATGCTTCGGATCATGTGGATTTCCGGTGACTACAAAGGCGCGATGGTAACCTAGGCGCCCCCGGACGCCGGCCTGCCTGCCGCCCGGGCACCCCACCGAATACTTTGTTACCCGGACCTTTCATGACCTTTACCCGCCCCAGCGGCCGCCAGGCCGACCAGCTGCGCACCGTCACCATCGAACGCGCCTTCACCCGTCACGCCGAAGGCTCGGTGCTGGTGAGTTTCGGGCACACCCGCGTGCTCTGCACCGCCAGCGTCGAGAACCGCGTGCCGGCCTTCCTGCGTGGCAAGGGCGAAGGCTGGGTGACCGCCGAGTACGGCATGCTGCCGCGCTCCACCCACACCCGTTCGGACCGTGAAGCCGCGCGTGGCAAACAGGGTGGCCGCACCCTCGAAATCCAGCGCCTGATCGGCCGCACCCTGCGCGCCTGCATCGACCGCAACGCGCTGGGCGAACGCACCATCACCCTGGACTGCGATGTGCTGCAGGCCGACGGCGGCACCCGCACCGCTGCCATCACCGGCGCTTATGTCGCCTTGGTGGACGCCGTGAACCTGCTGCTCAAGCGGGGCGAGATCAAGCGCAACCCGCTGTTCGGCGCGGTCGCGGCGGTGTCGGTCGGCATCTACCAGGGCCAGCCGGTGCTGGATCTGGACTATGCCGAAGACAGTGACTGCGACACCGACATGAACGTGGTGATGAATGACGGCGGCGGCTTCATCGAGCTGCAGGGCACCGCCGAAGGCCATGCCTTCCGCCGCGACGAGCTGGACGCGCTGCTGGCGCTCGCCGAAAAGGGCATCCGCGAACTGTTCGACGCCCAGCAGGCCGCACTGGCGCAGGCATGAACCAGCGCCTGGCCCTGGTCACGCTGGTGGTGGCCGACTATGACGAGGCCATCGCCTGGTACACCGGCGTGCTGGGTTTCCAGCTGCTGCAGGACATCGACCAGGGCGGCAAGCGCTGGGTCGTGGTCGGTCCCGCCGATGGCCGCAGCGCCGCTTTGCTGCTGGCACGCGCCAGTGACGACACCCAGCGCAGCCGCATCGGAAACCAGACCGGTGGCCGGGTCGGCTTCTTCCTCAACACCGATGACTTCTGGCGCGACCACGCCGCCATGACGGCGCGCGGCGTGGAGTTCCTCGAAACACCACGCGACGAGCCCTATGCCACCGTCGCGGTGTTCCGCGACCTCTACGGCAACACCTGGGATCTGCTGGAGCCCAAACAATGAAACTGGTACTGGCCAGCGGCAACGCCGGCAAACTGAAGGAACTGCAGGCGATGCTGGCGGGCCTGCCACTGCAGATCGTGCCGCAGGGCGAGCTGGGTGTAGGCGATGTTGCCGAAACCGGCCTCACCTTCGTCGAGAACGCACTGATCAAGGCGCGCCATGCCTGTGAGATGACTGGCCTGCCGGCGCTGGCCGACGACTCCGGCCTGATCGTGGACGCGCTTGATGGCGCCCCGGGCCTGTACAGCGCGCGCTACGCAGGCACGCCCACCAACGACGACGCCAACAACAGCAAACTGCTGGACGCCCTGCGCGATGTGCCGCCTGAGCGCCGCAGCGCGCGCTTCTACGCCGTCATCGTGCTGCTGCGCCATGCCAACGACCCGCAACCGCTGATCTGCGAAGGCAGCTGGGAAGGCCGCATCATCGACGAGCGCCGCGGCAGCAACGGCTTCGGTTACAACCCGGTGTTCCTGGATGAGGAACTGGGCCTGACCGCCGCGCAGATGGAGCCCGACCAGAAGAACGGGCGCAGCCACCGTGCCAAGGCCTTGGAGCTGCTGCTGCACAAGCTCTCAAGCCAACTGGCGCGCTGAGGAAAAGCGATGAGCACGCACCCCCACGTTCACGGCGACAGCTGTGGCTGCGACATGCAGACGACGACGCAGCTGGTCCCGCCACCGCTGTCGCTCTACGTGCACCTGCCGTGGTGCGTGCGCAAATGCCCGTACTGCGATTTCAACTCGCATGCCGGCAAGGGTGAGCTGCCGTTCGATGCCTATGTCGATGCGTTGATCCGCGACCTGGACCAGGACCTGCCGCTGGTCTGGGGCCGGGTGGTCAACAGCGTGTTCTTCGGTGGCGGCACGCCCAGCCTGTTCCCGCCGGAGGCCATCGACCGCTTCCTGCAGCAGGCCAGCGCGCGCCTGCGTTTCGCGCCCAATCTGGAAGTGACGCTGGAGACCAACCCGGGCACCGCCGAGCATGGCCGCTTCGACCGCTACCGTGCGGCAGGCGTGAACCGCATCAGCTTCGGCATCCAGACCTTCAACGACGAGGCGCTCAAGCGCCTGGGCCGCATCCACGACAGCAGCGAAGCCGAGCGTGCGGTGAAGCTGGCGCAGGATGCCGGCTACCGCAATTTCAACATCGACCTGATGTACGCGCTGCCACAGCAGACGCTGGCGCAGGCTGAGCACGACCTGGAACGCGCCTTCGCGCTGGACCCGACCCACATCTCGCACTACCAGCTGACGCTGGAACCGAACACGGTCTTCTTCGCGCGCCCACCGCAGGGCATTCCGGACGAAGACCATGCCTGGGACATGCAGGAGCATTGCCAGGCCCTGCTCGCCCAGGCCGGTTATGGCCAGTACGAGGTCAGCGCCTACGCCCGCGAGGGCTACCAGTGCGCGCACAACCTCAACTACTGGCGCTTCGGCGACTACCTGGGCATCGGTGCGGGTGCCCACGGCAAGATCAGCTCGGGCGCGGAGCAGCATGTGCTGCGCCGCTGGAAGCACAAGCACCCGCAGACCTTCATGGATACCGCCGGCACGGCGGCCTCCATCGGCGGCGACGAGGTGATCAGCGCCGAACGGCTGCCGTTCGAGTACATGCTCAACCTGCTGCGCCTGCATGAAGGGTTCAGCCTGCGCGATTTTGAATCGCGCACCGGCCTGCCACGCGGGGCCCTCCAGCCGGCACTGACCACTGCTGTCGAGCGGGGCTGGCTATTGGTGCAGGGGGAGCACCTGATCCCAACTGAATTGGGTAGGCGTTTCACCAATGATGTTGTGGAGCTCTTCCTGAGTTGATCGTAAGACGCCAGCTAGCTTTGACATTCCTTAAATGGTAGAAATCGGCCCTTACAGGGGCAGAATTCAATCAGATGTCGATGTCAGGGACCGCATCCAGTTTGTCCAGCCATGCGCGTGCACGGATTGCAGCGACGCCGGCGCCGCCCCGCGTGCGGCAGCTGCTGGAGGCCGCCTGGCAGGTCAGCGAGGAAGTGCTACGCACGCCGCTGAAGCTGTGCATGGTCGATCTGGAGCGCAGCCTGTTCCAGAAGGCTGAAAAGGCACGCAACAGCCAGATCCAGAACGACATCTACGCCCAGCTGCGCGTGCTCGGCGAGCATGCGCCCGAATTCACCAGCCTGTATCTGGATGCGCTGGTCGAACAGCTGGTGAGCTTCAAGGAGCCGCCGCAGGCCACCGCCGCCGCGCCGGGCACCGCCTTCAAGACCATGACTCTGGTCGAAGACACCGACATCGACCGCGACATCGTGCTCAACGAAATGGCGCGCCGCGAGGGCATCCGCACCACCACGCCCCTGCAGCTGCTGGGGCAGCGCTTCGCCGTGCTGGCCGCGCGCCCCCCGTTCGATGTGGAGCAGCTGCCCCTCGGACCCTTCGCGCTGTGCCGTGCGCTGCGCAGCGCCGGTGAGCAGATGCAGCTCAGTCTGGAAACCCAGCTGGTGCTGTACCAGGTGTTCGAACGGCAGGTCATGGAACGGAACGCCGAGCTGGCGGACCGCCTGAACATCATGCTGGCGCGCGAAGGCGTGCTGCCCGGTCTCGTCTACCGCCCTTATCTGGTGCGTCCGTCGGCACCGCGCGGCGCCCACGCGGCAGCCGGGAAGGACG
>DALZZG010000052.1:0-10069 GCA_031987665.1 Stenotrophomonas sp.
ACCAGAAGTTCTCAACCCTTTTACAACCGTCCGTGATTTCGGGGTAGAACCCCTCGACGAGCCGTCAGAGCGGGATTGGTCTTCAGAGAAACACTTGATCGCCGAATCATGTCAGCTCCGCATCTCACGCGCTTAGTTGAGCCGCTGTCACGAAGTGGAAGTGGGCTTGAGTGAATTGTCAGGCGGCAGCTTACCGCCCCTTGGCCCGATCAGCCTCCTGGAAAAGTGCGGCCAGATCCGAGGCGGACATCTTGCTGAGGCTGTCATATGCGGGTTCGGTAGCGGACTTGGCTCCGGTGCCTTCGCCGTGCAGTTTAATGCCGCCACTACCGTCCGGAGTAAGGATGAAGACGAACGGGGCAGCGGGGTTGGGCGCGCCTGCGGTGACCACTACGGAATGGCCGTCAGCACAGCCGTACAGCAGCCAGTCGTTGCCTCCGAACTGCTTCACAGCCGGCCCAATGCTGCATTCAAGCGCTGGTTGCTCAGTGGCAGGCATGGACGACGTGCCGGTAGCAAAAAGTGCGATGAGTAGAGTTACGGTCATGTCTGCTCTGCCGTCTAACGCCTGAAGTAAGCCGCGCTGCGAAGCGGCTTCGGCTTGAATGAATTGTTAGATGCGCTCACAGGTAGACTCGACAGCCGCTTCTTTGTACATGGAGTTGACTGGAATGGAGCGCGAGTGCGTACCGTCGAACTCAAGGATGCGAGACTCATAGACGGATTTCTTGGCTAACTGCTCGTCTTGCGCTCTCTGGCCCGCCTCCTTTGTGACCGATGGATCTGATGCCGACAGAAACTCGACATGGTTGATCCGGGATCTCACGACGTCACCTACAAGCTCCCAAGTGCCGCTACTGCGATCTTGGAGTGTGAGAGGAGCCTTGCCTGGAGCGGAGATTACGCTACGGGTGTAACCGGTGAAGGTGGCATCCGGAAACTTGGTTGTTTCATCAGTTACCGTGACAGTGAAGCCAGGTCCCTGCATGACAGTTGGGCCGCACCGCCAAGTGCCAACGAGATCTGACGGACGAAGGGGCGACGTCGGGGCTGCTGCGGAGCAGGCAGGGACGAGAAAAATGGCAACTGCAAGTTTCCGATGCATGTTTGCTCCGAAGCGCATCTAACGCCTGAAGTAAGCCGCGCCGCGAAGCGGCGTCGGCTTGAATGAACAGTTAGACGGGAATGGGCCAGTGAACCGTCTCTGGACCAGCACCGCCTCCCCAACTGCTGATGCAACCGATGGTGCCACAGCTGGCATGGCCGGGCGTGCCTGATAATGCGTGATGCGGGGTGTAACCGAAGCCAAGCAGAACAATTGTGCGGAAAGCCTGACGCCTAAGCCGGAGTATTGCGCTTGCAAAACTCAACAGCGGCGTTGACGGCTAACCGGCACCGACCGCTGAACTACAGATGGGTTGGCCAGAGTCCGAACCACCCCCGAAACCCTCCCATGCAGCCTAACGATATCTATACCGCCGAAAGGCGGCCTCAGCCCGAGTATGCGACTTTTCCCCTCCGGTTGTAACCGGGGAATTCCCACAAAGAATCAACCTTTTACGCGGGCTGCAAACCCCCATCGCCACGCCAGACTCCCATGCATACACCGCTTGGAAGCCTTGCCATGGAATACGCCCCTCCCGATGCCGGTGTAACCGGCCCCCGGCCGCCGCGTCTGCTGGAGATGGTGCGCCAGCAGATTCGACTTCGACATTACAGCGTCCGCACCGAGCAGGCTTATGTGGGCTGGGTGCGGCGCTTTGTGCTGGCCAATGGGAAGCGTCACCCGCGGGAGATGGGGGCCGAGGAGGTGGAAGCCTTTCTCAGTGACCTGGCGATTACGGGAAATGTCGCCCCGGCCACACAGAATCAGGCGTTGTCGGCACTGTTGTTTCTATACAAGCAGGTGTTGGGCATCGAATTGCCATGGATGGAGCAGGTGGTGCGGGCCAAGCGGCCCCGGCGGCTGCCGGTGGTGCTTTCGACCGAGGAGGTGGCGCGCCTGCTGGCCGCCATTCCCGATGGGACGACGGCGGTGATGGCGCAGCTGTTGTACGGCACCGGCATGCGCCTGCTGGAATGCCTGCGCCTGCGCATCAAGGATGTGGATTTCGCCCGCAATGAAATCTGCGTGCGCAGCGGCAAGGGCAACAAGGACCGGCGCGTACCCCTGCCGGTTGCGCTGCATGGGCGGCTGATGCGCCAGCGTGACTGGGTGCTGCTGATACATCGGGATGATCTGGCGGCGGGTCTTGGCCGGGTGCATCTGCCGCATGCCTTGGCGAGGAAGTATCCCAACGCCGATGCGGAGCCCGGGTGGCAGTACCTGTTTCCGTCGGCGCGGTTATCGCTGGATCCGCGCAGCAGGAACACAGGCCGGCACCATGCCAGCGAGGAAATGCTGCAGCGGGCGATCAAGAGTGCGCGCGCGAAGGCGGGCATCCACAAGCCGGCGACCTGCCACAGCCTGCGGCATTCCTTCGCCACCCATCTGCTGGAAGCCGGGCATGACATCCGCACCGTGCAGGAGCTGCTCGGGCACAAGGATGTGGCGACGACGCAGATCTATACCCATGTGCTGGGGCGTGGCGCGGGCGGTCTGCTGAGCCCGTTGGATCGTCTGCCGGGGGCGTTGGCTGCCGCGTGATGCCTGCGTGCTTCCTGGTGGGAAGCTCCGCGTCCGCCATCGACCGCCCTCTCCGTACCCGCACGGGAGGGCGCTCACCATGACGGGCGCGCGTTCGGTGGGCAGCCTCCCGAACACGCACCACAGGCGCCCGTTCAGCCGTCCAGCAGCGCCTTGTCGCGCACTGCGCCCTTGTCGGCGCTGGTCGCGAGCAGGGCGTAGGCCTTCAGCGCGGTGCTTACCTTGCGTGGGCGGGCCTGCGCGGGCTTCCAGCCGGTGGCGTCCTGTTCGGCGCGGCGGCGTGCCAGTTCGGCGTCGTCCACCAGCAGGTTGATGCCACGCTGCGGGATGTCGATGCGGATGCGGTCGCCGTCGCGCACCAGACCAATGGTGCCGCCAGCGGCAGCCTCCGGTGAGCAGTGGCCGATGCTCAGGCCCGAGGTGCCGCCGGAGAAGCGGCCATCGGTGAGCAGGGCGCAGGCTTTGCCCAGTCCCTTCGATTTCAGGTAACTGGTGGGGTAGAGCATCTCCTGCATGCCGGGGCCTCCCTTGGGGCCTTCGTAGCGGATGACCACCACTTCGCCGGCCTGCACCTCATTGCTGAGGATGCCTTTCACTGCAGCGTCCTGGCTTTCGTAGACGCGGGCATTGCCCTCGAAGACGTGGATGGATTCGTCCACGCCGGCGGTCTTCACCACGCAGCCATCAGCGGCGAGGTTGCCGTACAGCACGGCCAGGCCGCCTTCGCTGGAGAAGGCGTGGGCCACGTCGCGGATGCAGCCTTCGGCACGGTCAGTGTCCAGCGTGGGCCAGCGCGTGGACTGGCTGAAGGCCACCTGCGTGGGGATGCCCGCAGGGCCGGCCTTGTAGAACTGCAGGATGGTCTGGTCGCGGGTCTGGGTGATGTCCCACTGCGCGATGGCGGCGCCGAGTGTGCGGCTGTGCACGGTGGGCACGTCGGTATGCAGCAGGCCGCCGCGCGCCAGCTCGCCGAGAATGGCCATGATGCCGCCGGCGCGGTGCACGTCTTCGATGTGGTACTTCTGCGTGTTGGGCGCCACCTTGCACAGCTGCGGCACGCGCCGTGAGAGGCGGTCGATGTCGCGCTGGTCGAACGCCACCTCGGCCTCCTGCGCGGCGGCCAGCAGGTGCAGGATGGTGTTGGTGGAACCACCCATGGCGATGTCCAGCGTCATCGCGTTCTCGAAGGCCTCGAAGGTAGCGATGCCACGCGGCAACACGCTGGCCTCCTCACCGCCGTACCAGCGGTGGCACAGCTCCACGATCAGGCGGCCGGCGCGCTTGAACAGCGCCTCGCGGTCGCTGTGCGTGGCCACTACCGTGCCGTTGCCCGGCAGCGACAGGCCCAGCGCTTCGGTCAGGCAGTTCATCGAGTTGGCGGTGAACATGCCCGAGCAGGAGCCGCAGGTAGGGCAGGCGCTGCGTTCGATGGCCGCAACCTGTTCGTCGCTGACCTTCTCGTCGCCGGCGGCGACCATGGCGTCGATCAGGTCCAGCTTGTGCTCGGCCAGCTTGGTCTTGCCGGCTTCCATCGGCCCGCCGGAAACGAACACGGCCGGGATGTTCAGGCGCAGCGCGGCCATCAGCATGCCCGGGGTGATCTTGTCGCAGTTGGAAATGCATACCAGCGCGTCGGCGCAGTGCGCATTGGCCATGTATTCGACCGAGTCGGCGATGATCTCGCGGCTGGGCAGCGAATACAGCATGCCGTCATGGCCCATGGCGATGCCGTCATCCACCGCGATGGTGTTGAACTCCTTGGCCACGCCGCCAGCGGCTTCGATCTCGCGCGCCACGAGCTGGCCAAGGTCCTTCAGGTGGACGTGACCGGGCACGAACTGGGTGAAGGAATTGACGACCGCGACGATGGGCTTGTGGAAGTCGCCATCAGTCATGCCGGTGGCGCGCCACAGGGCGCGGGCACCGGCCATGTTGCGGCCGGCGGTGGAAGTTCTGGAGCGGTATTCAGGCATGAGGGGGCGCGGGTCGTGCTGGCAGCAGTGTGGGGAGATCGATTCTGCATCAAGTTCCCGGTTGCAGCTGCAACCAACGGAGTGGGGGTTTTCCGTGCCTTTTCCCCCTCTCCCCAACCCCTCTCCCGCGAGGGGAGAGGGGCTCAAGGCAATGGCTTGCGGTGAATGTCTGCAAACGTAGGAATCAAAGCCCCTCTCCCCTTGCGGGAGAGGGGTTGGGGAGAGGGGGGCTCAACCTAAACCAGTCCCACCACCTGAAACCCGATTCAGCTTCGGCAGCCACGTTGTTTTCGTATTTGCATCTTCATCGGGCATCATTCGGGTATTACTTTCACGGGGAATCCGCCATGAAGCGATCCAGGACCACCGCGCTGCTGTTGATGAGCGCCGCGCCGCTGCTGTTCACCGCCTGCCAGAAGGAAGAGAGCGTGCAGGTGCAGGAAGGGCTCTACACCTCGGTGGAAGCCTGCAGCGAAGCGACCGGCGATCCCTCCAGCTGCCGCCAGGCGTTCGCCACCGCGCAGCAGCAGGCCGCTGACGCCGCACCCAAGTACGCCAGCAAGGAAGAGTGCGCCAAGGAGTACCCGGCCGAGCAGTGCGTGCAGCAGCACACCAGCGCTGGCACCTCGTTCATCGGGCCGATGATGATGGGCTTCTTCATGTCGCAGATGCTCAACAACAGCCGTGGTGCGGTGGCGGCACCGCCGGCTTCGCAGCCTGCGTTCCGTGACAACGCCAACGGCTGGGCCAAGCCGGCCGCTGCGCCGGGTGGCACCGGTGGCATGAACACCAACAGTGGCATCGGTGCGGGCAAGGCCGGCCTGGCGCCGGTGACCAGCCAGCCCAACCGCGCGGTGACCGCCAGCCGTGGTGGCTTCGGCGCACGCAGCAGCGGCCGCACCAGCGTCGGCGGTTGATGCGGTGAAGCGCGTTGCCATTGCCGAACGCAGCAACTGGCGTGCCCGCGCGGCCGAGGCCGGTTTCCGCTTCCACACCATCGACGGCGCGCCGTACTGGGATGAAACCGCGTACTACGCCTTCACCCTGCGCCAGATAGAGAACGATCTGGAAGACCCCAGCGCCGAGCTGCACGCGATGGCGCTGGATCTGGTGGGGGAGGTGGTGGCCAGCGAGGCGCTGATGGCGCAGCTGGCTATTCCCGAGCCGTTCCGCGACTGGATTGCCGAAAGCTGGCGCCGTCGCGATCCGCATCTCTATGGCCGGCTGGATTTTGCTTACGACGGCAAGGGCCCGGCCAAGCTGTACGAGCTGAATTACGACACGCCCACCTCGCTGTACGAGGCGGCGTTCTTCCAGTGGCAATGGCTGGAGGACCAGCGTAACCGCAGCGCGTTGCCGCAGCAGGCCGACCAGTTCAATTCCATCCATGAAGCGCTGGTGGAACGCTTTGCCGAGCTGTCCGCGCGCCTGCCACCGCCGCTGTATTTCAGCGCGGTGCGCGAGTCGGAAGAAGACCAGGGCACCGTGGCCTACCTGCGCGACTGCGCGTCACAGGCGGGGCTGCATGGCGCGGCCATCGCCATCGAGGACATCGGCCTTTCCGCCGACGGGCGCTTCACCGATCTGGACGATACGGTCATCGGCAGCCTGTTCAAGCTGTATCCGCTGGAAGACCTGATGCAGGAAGAATTCGGCGCCGCGTTGCCGCGTTCGGGCGTGCAGCTGCTGGAGCCGGCGTGGAAGGCGGTGCTGAGCAACAAGGGCATCCTGCCGCTGCTGTGGCAGCGTCATCGCGGCCATCCCAATCTGCTGGAAGCGCATTTCGACGATGGCAGCGCGCTGCCGACGGGTTGGGTGCGCAAGCCGTTGCATTCGCGCGAAGGCGCCAACGTCGCCATGCACATGGACGACGGGAGCTGGCAGCAGAGTGAAGGCCCTTACAGCGGCCCGAGCATCCGCCAGGCGCTACACGCGCTGCCGTCGTTCGACGGCAACTACCCGATGGTGGGCAGCTGGGTGGTGGGTGACCGCGCCTGCGGCATCGGCGTGCGCGAGGATGACAGCCGCATCACCCGTGACAGTGCCCGTTTCCTGCCGCACGCCATCATCGATGACGCGCCGCAGGGGAGCACGCGGATCTACGTCTGAGCATGGCGATACGGCGGCGACCGGGAAGCAGAGGGCGCACCGTGGAGGTGCCGGGCCGGCATTTCGACGATGGACGCAGCCTGGGCGCCTATGCCGACCGCGTTGCCGTGCAGTGTCATCGTTGCGGCGCGGCGGGCTGGGTACTGGCGCAATGGCAGCCCTATCGCTGGAGTGCGCGTTTCCGCTGTTCCAGCTGCAGTGCCGCAGCGGACAGCGGCAATGGCCGCTGGCTGGGTGCGGTGCAATGGAGTGGTCGCCGCCCGTGTGGCTACTGCGGCCATCAATGGGTCAGTGCCTGCGAGCGCCAGCCATCGGCTGAAACCAGGATGCCATCCACGCTGCCGGGAACCTGCGCACAGTGCGGGCGGCAGAGCGAGGTGGATATCTCCATGCGGCCCGTGCGTGACGGCGCGCCCGTCGATCCGCATTTCGGCCTGCCGCTGCGGTTGGTGGAGCCCACCCGCGCAGGCGTGGTCTGGGCCTACAACGAAGCGCATCTGCAGGCACTGCAGGCGTTCGCGGTAGCCAAGCTGCGCGAGGGCAATGGCGTGCACGCTTCCATGTTCTCGCGGCTGCCAACGTGGATGAAGCAGGCGCGGCATCGGCGCGTGCTGCAGCAGGCGGTGGAGCGCCTGCTGGATCGTCTGCAGGATGGCTAGAGCAGGCCGTCGCGCTTGACCGCGAGGTAGCGTTCCACCAGTGCGCCGGGAAGTTCTTCGGCGGTGACGTCGAGCACCATCACCCGGTGGCTGCGCAGGGCTTCGTGGGCGTCGGCGCGTTGCTGCAGGTAGCGCGCGATGGCGCCGGCCTGCACCGCGTCGGGGATGGTTTCCACGTCGCGCACCAGCGCCTGATCCAACTCACGTTCGCGCAGGCTGGCCACGCATACCAGGTGGCGCTTCTGCAGCAGGCGCACGGCGGTGAGCAGGTCTTCGATGTCCTCGTCGCGCACGTTGGTGACCAGCATCACCAGTGAGCGGCGCGACTGCCGCAGCGAGAGTTCGGTGGCGGCGGCAAGGTAGTCGGTGGCCACGGGCTGCGGCTGCAGGTCGTAGCTGGCGCGCAGCAGGGTGTCGATGGCGCCCAGACCGCGCTGCGGCGCCACCCAGCGGCTGTCGCCACCGGTGGCGAACATGCCCACGCCGTCGCCTTGACGCAGCGCCAGATAGGACACCACCAATGCAGCGTTGAGCACATGGTCGAAATGCGAAAGGCCATCTTCCTCGGCCATCATGCGACGGCCGGTGTCGATCATCATCAGCAGCTGCTGGTTCTTCTCGTCCTGGTACTCGCGTGAGATGAGCTTGCGCGCGCGTGCGGTGGCCTTCCAGTCGATCTGGCGCAGGCTGTCACCGACGCGGTATTCGCGCATCTGGTGGAAGTCCGTGCCTTCACCACGGCGGCGCTTGAGGTGGGCGCCGACCAGACGCGAGGCCATTTCCGCGCTGAGCAGCGCCAGCCGCGTGAGCGGGGCGAAGTTGGGGTAGACGCGCACCGTCTGCGGCATGCCGGCCGTGCGCAGCTGTCGCCACAGGCGCAGCGGTGAATGCAGGCGCAGGTGCACGCCATCGAACACGAAGGTGCCACGGTTGGCAGGCGTGAGCCGGTAGCTGAAGCGGGTTTCGCTGGCGCGCGGCAGCTGCAGGGTGCGCGGCAGGCCGGGTGTCTGCCAGCCATCGGGCACGAGGTCGTAGACATCCACGCGCTGACGGCCGAAGGCATCGAGCTGCAGCCAGGTTTCGCGTTCGACACCGAGCGCGAGGGAGTCGGGCAGCTCGCGCCGCACCAGCGGTGTGGGGCTGCGCCAGAGCAAAAGGACATCGAGCAGGGCCAGCGCGCCGATGGCGGCCCCGGTGATGGTCCACGCCAGCGGCGGGAGGTAATGCAGCGCGACGGGAATGCCGAGCAGGCCCCAGAGGACCAGCAGGATGAGCAGAAGCGGTGCAGGTCTCATGGATGGGCTCCGCTGCTGGAAGCACCCCTCCCCAGCCCTCCCCTTTGCACTTTGTGCAAAAGGGAGGGAGCAGGGCAGCTCCTCCCCTTGGGGACGCAGCCCACAGGGGGAGGCTGGGAGGGGGGTGGGTTTTGGGGCATCTGGCGGTGAAGCGTAGAGCTACCCCTCCCCAACCCTCCCCTCTGCGCTTCGCGCAGAAGGGAGCGAGCAGGGCTCCTCCCCTTGGGGGCGTAGCCCGCAGGGGGAGGTTGGGAGGGAGTTGGGTTTTGGGGTGTCTGGCGATGAAGCGAACGGCTACCCCTCCTCAGCCCTCCCCTCTGCGCTTCGCGCAGAAGGGAGGGAGCAGGGTGGCTCGTCGCTGGCGCCTGAGGGATCACTTGCGTGGGGCCTCTACCTTGGCGAGCAGGGCGGTGAGGGCGTCGTCGGTGGATTGGCCTTCGATCTGCAGCTCGGGGGCGAGGGTGATGCGGTGGCGCAGGGTGGGCTTGGCGATTTCGCGGACGTCGTCGGGGGTGACGAAATCACGCCCGGACAGTACCGCCTGCGCGCGTGCCGCACGTACCAGACCGATGCTGCCGCGCGGTCCGGCGCCCAGTGCGATGCCCGGCCACTTGCGGGTGGCGGCGACAATACGCACCGCGTAGTCGATGACCTGCGGGTCCACGGTGATCGCGGCCACCGCCTTCTGCAGCGCGACCACATCGGCACCGGACAGTACGCGCGGCACCTGCGTCAGGTTGAAGTCGCCCGCGGTACGGCCGGTGGTGATGGCTTCCACCATGCGCTTCTCGTCTTCCAGTTGCGGGTAGTCGATCAGCACCTTCAGCAGGAAGCGGTCCAGCTGCGCTTCGGGCAGCGGGTAGGTGCCTTCCTGCTCCACCGGGTTCTGCGTGGCCAGGGTGAGGAAGGGCGGCGTGAGCGCGAACGCCTTGCCTTCGATGGTGACCTGGCCTTCCTGCATCACTTCCAGCAGTGCGGACTGGGTCTTGGCCGGTGCGCGGTTGATTTCGTCGGCGAGCAGCAGGTTGGTGAACACCGGGCCGCGACGGATCTTGAAGCTCTCGGCCTTCGGGTCGTACACCGCGTGGCCGCTGACGTCGCTGGGCATCAGGTCGGGCGTGAACTGCACGCGCGCGTAGTCCAGCTCCAGTGCCTGCGCCAGTGCGCGCACCAGCAGAGTCTTGCCCAGGCCGGGCACGCCTTCGATCAACACATGGCCGCCGGCCAGCAGCGCGATCAGGATCTGGTCCAGCACGTCGGCCTGGCCGATGAAGGCCTGGCCCACGGCCTCGCGGACACGCTCCACGCGCGCGATCAGGTCGGCGTTGTCCGCCGATGGCGCGGCCGGTGCGGCGACCGCCTCGGGTGCGGCAGGCGGCGTGGTGG
>DALZZG010000052.1:10079-18311 GCA_031987665.1 Stenotrophomonas sp.
TGCGCGAAGCGGGTTCGTCACCGGGAAGGTCGGGCGGCAGCGGCGTCTGGTTCATAGCTGGTTTCTCATCTGGATGAGCAGGCGGATTCGGTCACGCAGGGCGGTGTCATCGCGCGAGCCGGGCTGCTGGAGAGCAGTCTGCACGCGCGTGAGCGGCCATTTCAGGTGGTCGGCGATGGCCTGTGCCTGCGCATCACCGGTCAGTGCCGCGGCGAGCGGCGCACGGCGGCGCAGGCGGGCGAGGAAGGATTGGCGCACGGCTTCATACAGCAGTGGCGTCTTGCCGTACCGGTGCAGGAATTCGCCGGCGGCGCGCACATGCTCCAGCAGCGAGCGGCGGTCGCCGCGTGGCGAGGGCAGCAGCGCGCCGAAGCGTTGGCTGATCATCCACAGCCACGCGAACAGCGCCAGCAGCAGGGGCACCCACACCGGCCAGCCGCGCTTGTAGATCAGCTTCCACAGCGACGGCATCTGCATTTCATAGATCAGGTGCACGGTGCCCTTGCCGTAGTTGGGCGAAAGCACAAGGCGCGCCAGGTCACGATGGGGAATGTCGCGCAGGCCGGTGTCACGTACGTTCCCGCCGTTGCGCAGGAAGTCGGTGCTGCCGAGGATGTCCACGCGGCCGATGCCATAACGCAGGCGGGCCCATGCGAGGGTCTCATCCTCGTCATCGCCCCAACGGCGTTCGCTGCGCACCTTATCTTCCAGTGTGAAACGCGCGCCGGTGCAGAACTCCTGATGGCTTTCCTGCCCGGAAACCTGCCACGACTGGCAACGTGCGGGCATCTCGCTGGTCAGCACGCCGAGGCGCTCAAGCAGGCCACGGTCGTCGCCGTCGAGGTCTTCATCGGCCTCGGGCATCTGCAGCATCAGGTGGCCGCCGAACTCCACCCAGGTCAGCAGTTCGCCCACCTGCGAGGGTGTGAGCGTGCGCGGGTCGTCCAGCAATAGCACGCTGTCGCCGGGTTGCAGGCGCATGGCCGGGAGGTCGAGCTCGCGGCGTGATTCGGCGGTGAGGCCGTCGCGGCGCAGGGTTTCGCGCAGCGCGTACAGGGGGTTGTAGGTGGGCTCGCCATAGGCGGGCAGGGTGATGACTTCCTTCTTCTTCTCGAAGCCGGACAGCACCCAGATCACCACCAGCGCACCGATCAGCAGCGCGATGACGGCGATGATGGCGTTGCGTACGTTCGGCTTCATGCGGGCCACCCATACTGGCGGTGCAGGTCGCCCATCAATGCTTCAAATTCCTGTTCACTGGGCAGACGCCCGGCATAGGCGGCGTACTGCCAGGTGCGGACCATGTGTGCGAACAACGTGCGGTCCTGCTCCTGCGGCATGCGCCGCGAGGCACGCAGGCACTGTGCTTCGGTGGCACCCGGCGGCAGCACGATGTCCGCGCGCTGGCCCAGCACCTCGACCGAGGCACGGTACAGCAGCGCCAGCGCATGACGCGGCTTGCCTTCATTCCACAACCGGCGCGCGCTGCCCAGGATGTCGGGCGGCAGCACTTCCGGCAGCAGCAGGGCTTCGTGCTGCACCGGTGTTTCCTTTTCGCGCGGGAGGCGGCCACTGCCACGCAGCCACGGCAGCCACCAGCGGGCGGTGAGCACGAGCGCGATCAGCACCACGCCGAGCACGATCCACAGCACGCTCTCGCTCAGCAGCGCCAGCAGCTTGCCGATGACATCGAGGGCGCCCGGGTCCGTCGTCGCCTCCCGTTCCGGTGCCTTGTCGCGCGGCTTGCGCGCCCAGCGGTCCACCGTGCGTTTGGCACCGAGCTGCGGGTCTTCGTAGGCGCGCGCGGCGGCCTGGCGGAAGCCTGCGGTGTCGGCCTTGCCATCGGCGAATATCGTCTCGGGCGTGGCGGGCGCAGCAGGCGCGGCCTCGGTCGCGCCCTTGTGGTTGTCGTGGCGAGGCGCGCTAGTGGAGTTGGCTTCCTGCGCGCGCAGCGGCGACACGCAAACGGCCAGCACCAGCACCATCAACGGGGCCAGTTTTGCCAGACGCTCGCGCATGCGGCGGAAGGCGATTTCCACGTCCCACGCTTCCAGCTGCGTGCGCCGGTTGAGATACAGGCCGAAGCCGGCGCCGCTGTAGAACGGGCTGATCAGGGTCATCGCCAGCCAACCCAGCAGGTTGAGGCCGATCCAGGCCCAGGCGGGTGTCTCTTCGCCGATCAACGACCATGTCGCGCGCAGGGATTCAGGCAGCAGGTCCACCGGCACGAACATGAAGATCAGGGCCACGCCGGCAAGCTGCAGCATGCTCTCGAAGTGCCAGCACACCGTGGTGAGCAGCGTGGCGTGGCCATAGCTGGCGGCACCGAGCGTGCGCCGGCGCATGCGTCGCTGCGCGGCGTCACCACCTTCAAGCAGGTCCACCGGCATCAGCAGCGAGCGTGCCGGGCTGAGCCGCCGCCACCCCAGATAGGCACCGATGCCACGCCAGCCCCAGTGCAGCTGCGCGCGCAGAGTTTCCCGGGTGCTGGGCTCGGCACCGAACGCGCCGCGCGAGATCACATACAGCGGGATGCGCTCGAACGCCGGCTTGAACCACCACAGCGCAAACGCCGCCAGCCAGAAGTTGTCCAGCAGCCAGCCGCCCAGGTTGAACAGGGCGAACAACGGCAGCGTCACCAGCAGCCATGGTTTCCAGATGGCGCTGGCGTGACGGCGTACCAGCGCGGTGCCGAGTTCCATCGCTTCCCACTGCGAACGTGCGCGCAGCACTACGTCGAGCTGGTCAATGCGCATGGTTGCCCCCGCGCCCGCCACGCCACAGCCACACGATCACCACCGTCCACAGGATGCCCGACGCGGTGAGCTTGCCCCACATCGGTATCCACGCGATGGAGGACCAGAACGCTTCGATGAAGGCCGCCACCAGCAGCATGAAGGCCACGCCCAGGCACAGGCGCGCACCGATGATGCCGCCTTCCACCAGCGCATCGATGCGCCGTTTGCGGCCCGGCGCCAGCAACCGCAGGCCCAGCTGCAGGCCGGCACCACCGGCGATGACGATGGCGGTCAGCTCGAAAGGCGCGTGGCCCACCACGAAACTCCAGAACGGCCCGCCGAAGCCGGCGTTCTGCAGGTGGCCCGCCACCGCGCCGATGGTGACGCCGTTGAACACCAGCACCAGGATCGTGCCGATGCCGGCCAGCAGGCCGCTGGCGAAGGTGCGCAGGCCGATGCTGATGTTGTTCATGATGTAGTGGCCGAACATCGCCCAGTCGGTGCCGCTGTCGCGGCCCAGGTGGTCGGCGGCGGGGTCGTACATCTTTTCCATCTGCGCGATCTGGCGGGGATCGAGCAGCATGTGGATCAGGTCCGGCTTGTACTGCAGCAGCACGAAGATGCCCACCAGCGGCAGCACGAACAACGCGCAGGCCACCCACATCGCTGCGCCCTGGCTGCGCACGGTCTGCGGGAAATCGGCGAACAGGAATTCCACCGTGCGCTGCCAGCGTGGTGCCGGCGTGCGGTAGAGCAGGTTGTGACCGCGCTGCATCAGCTGCTGCAGGCGCTCCACCAGCTGCGGGCTGTACCCCCGGCGGCGCGAAAGTGCGTACTGCTGGCACAGGCGGCGGTAGCGCTGCGGGATGGTGTCATCGGCGGGCAGGTTGGGGTCCGGGGCGAGGCCGCGCTTGCTGCCGGCCACCTCGCCACGGCGCTGCAGCCACTGCTCGAACTGCTGCCATTCGTGCTGGTAACGGGTGACGAACTGTTCCTGTTTCATCGCCGCCCCAGCAACCAGTTGGCCATGGCATACAGGCGCAGCACGCCAGCCTGGCCCTTGGCCTGGCTCAGTCCGCTGGCGATGTCGGCCAGCTCGTTCTGACGCGGGCCGGACAGCGCGGGCGCGCGGTCGGCGAAAGCAATCAGCGCGGCCTGCTCGCCGGGCTGCAACACCAGCGGCGGTGCCAGCGCACTGTCGGTACGGGCAGGAATCTCACCGGCACGCGGCGGTGTATGCACCACGAGCGAGCCGGCCACCAGATCACCGAGGCGGCGGCCATAGGGGTCGTACAGGCAGCTGATCAGGCCCAGCGCATAGCCGAACGGCAGCATGTCCACGGTGCGCAGCAGGTTGCGCACGATGGCCGGCATCCAGCCCAGCGGGGCGCCGTCGCCGGCCACCACGCGCAGCCCCAGCACGCGCTTGCCCAGGGTCTGGCCGAACCAGACTTCCAGCACGATGGGGTAGGCCCAGAACAGCAGGAACATCAGGCCCAGGTACAGGCCCTGGCCCAGCCCGCCCAGCGCCATCAGCACCGGGCTCATCAGCGCCAGCACACCGAAGCGCACCACCAGGTCGATCAGCCACGCGAGCGCGCGCGGCACCGGGCCGGCAGCGGGCAGCTGCAGCGGCACGCCTTCGGGGGTGATGACTTCACGGAAGGTGTCGAGCATGGGACGCGCAACGCTCACCGCAGCCCCCGGTGCAGTGGGCACGGGCGCGGTCGATCGAGGCGGGAGGTCCGGTATCCGGCCCGGACGGCTGCCTGTGGCATGCGGGTCTCGATTGCATCCTGTCAGGGCTTCGACTTTACCCGGCACCCGTGTGAAAGCCCAGCCTGCCACCGTGGCGGTGGCAGGCTCTGTGCGGTGTTTCAGCGCACCGTGCGGTTGTCGCTGTTGCGCGAGAACAGCTTCTTCACCGTGCCGCCCAGCAGCACCACGCCGATCAGCAGCAGCTTCCAGAACTTGGCCAGCAGCAGGCCGATCTTGGCGAACAGGCCGGCCTTGGCCGCCAGGCCGCCACCGATCAGCGTGGCCACGCCATAGGCGGCCACCTTGTCGGTGCTGGCGTTGTGGTCGGCGTAGCGCGCGCCTTCGTTGAACTCGGTCAGCGGCAGCAGCTGGTCCATGCCGGTGCGCACGGTGGCGAGATCGTCCATGGAGGCGACGGCGTTCAGGCTGAGGTAGCCGTAGCGGCCCAGCACGCGGATGTCGTAATTCAGGCCATGCGACGGCTCGTTGTTGAAGGCCAGTTCGCGCGCCCAGTACAGCTTCCTGCTGCTGGCGTCGTAACGCGGCGGCACCGCCCAGCCGATCAGATCCAGCGTGCCGTAGCCCGCCTTCTCGCGCTCCGGGTTGGCGTCACGGATGTGCGTCTGCATGGATTCCAGCAGCTCGCTGTAGTCGATGTCCTTGGCGTCGCTGTCGGAGACGTAGCCGTCATCGGAGAAGGTGACCACCACCGCCCAGCTGCCTTCCTCGGTGAGGGTAGGCGTGCGCGGCACGATCAGCCCCAGCACGCTGTCGTCGGGCGGGTTGCCCCACATGTCTTCCAGCACGCGGCGGGCGTCATCCTTCTCAAGGAACTGGAACTCGTTGCCCAGATTGAAGTGGGCCTTGGCTTCCGGCACGTCGATGCGGCCGCTGTGGAAATCCAGCGACTTCACGAACTGCTCGGCGCTCATGCCTTCCCCTTCCTGGGCGGCGGTGAACGGAACCACGCACAGCAGCGACGCAGCGGCCAGCAGGCCCAGCGCCACGGACTTGATCGACTTCATGTCTTACCCCTGTTGGGCGTCCCCACGCCCGGACGTGCAGTGTGCGCGCGCTGCCGGCCATCCGGCAACGGGCAGGGGCTCAGCCCTGCATGCCGCGGTACTGGTCCTTGACCTTGACGTAGTGGTCGGCCGAATAGCGCAGGCCTTCGATGTCCTTCTCGCTGAGCGGGCGCATCAGCCGCGCCGGGTTGCCGGCCCACAGCTCGCCACTGCGCACCACCTTGCCCGGCCCGACCACGGCACCGGCGGCGATGAAGGCATTGGCTTCGATCACCGCACCGTCGAGGATGCAGGCACCCATGCCGATCAGACAGTAATCGCCGATGGTGCAGGCATGGATGATGCAGCCATGGCCGACAGTGACGCCCTCGCCGATCAGCGTGGGGTAGCCGCCCTTGTTGTAGGGGCTGTCATGGCTGACGTGGATGACGGTGCCGTCCTGCACGTTGGTGCGCGCACCGATGCGGATGTAGTTCACGTCGCCACGGATGATCGTGCCCGGCCAGATGGAGGCGTCGTCACCGACCACCACGTCGCCGATCACCGTGCACGCCGGGTCCACATAAACGCGCTCGCCGACGATGGGCATCTTGTCCAGGAAGGGGCGGAGGGCGGTCATGGGCGATCTTCAGCGGTGATGATTGAGCGGTGGATGATACGTGGATGGGGTGAGGGAGGCAGGCTGTGCTGTGGAATGCCCCCCTCCCCGGCCCTCCCCTTGGCTTGCGCCAAAGGGAGGGAGTGGTTCAAGCGACCTGTCAGATCGCGGAAGCGTGCCTTCAGCTCCCTCCCTTTGGCGCAAGCCAAGGGGAGGGCTGGGGAGGGGTAAGCCGTTCACACAGACACGTACCGCCCGTCCGCCGTTTCCTCGACCAGCACCAGAAAGTCGATGTACAGCGAAACGACCTCGCCACTGTCATCCAGCCCCCACTGCGCCGGGTAGCTGCCATCGCCGTAGCCGCTGCTGGCGATGACGCAGTCATTCGCCGCACGCAGCGACAGCAGGCGGGTTTCCATGCGGCTGTTCCAGCCGGAAAAGGCACGCTCCTTGTCCATCTCGCTCAGATCAACCAGTGCATCCAGATCGAAGATGGCCAGGTTGGCGGCATCGGAGGAATGGATGCTGCGGCCATCCTCGGTGCTGGCGGCGCGCCATTGGCTGGCCGGCGCGTCCTCGCGGAACAGCACGCGGATGCCTGCCACATGCCTGCCGACGTTGACCGCTTCCACGGGAAAACGCCCGATCGGTGCGCGCCGGTGCAGTGGCTTGAAGCCGTGGAAGTCATAGCCCAGGTCCTTGATGCCAAGCACACCCGAGCTGATGGCGAGCGTGCCGATGCGTGCCTGCGTCACCTCGCCGGTGATGGCCTCGGTGGCGAGTGCGCGGCTGCCCTGGAACAGCGTGGCTTCCTTCAGAAGCAGGTCATCAGGTGCGGCGGTCAACGGCGCATCGGCGCGGCTCATCGCGCGCAGCGCATCCAGTTCCGTTGGCCTCAACAAGCTCTCGGTGGGCGGCGAAAGCGCGCTGTGCATCTGCTCGATCAGCCAGTTTCCTTCGGCATCGCGCTTCAGATCGAAGCCGTGGTAGCGGACGAGCGGGTAGGCGGTGGAGTGCAGCCTGGTATGGACGCAGGCGCTGTCACCGTCGATCGTGCAGTCGATGATCTGTTCCTGCCGCGCATCATGATCGGGCACCGAGCTGTAGCTGGTGTGTGATCCGCAGCGGTGGCCGGGCAGGTAGTGCGCGCGATCCACCGACGCGATCTGCGCGCCCCATCGCTCGAAATCCACGTTCTGGCCCATTTCAGCGCGGGCACGCGTCCACTCCCTGTGCCAGTGCGCGATGAAGGCGGTGACCCGGGCTTCGGGCGAGGTGGCTGGCGGTTCGATGTGCGGTGCGGCGGTGCTGGCGGGTACGGCTTCCTGCTTCCGGTGCTTGCCGGTGAGCAGGTCAAAGAGCTTCTTCAAAACGCGGATTCCTTCCGTGGGTACATGCCGGGTCCATGGGGTGTGGCCTGGTGCCCGGAAAGTATCGGCGTTGCCGTGTGAGGAAATGCTGCAGACACCTGCGCGGCGGCGGTCACTGCGCGTCGCGTACCCGTGCCTGCTCCGCCGCATTGCGCAGTGCCTGCAGAAACCTGGCCAGTGGTGCGCTCTGCGGCTCGCTGGCGCGGGTGTAGACCATCACAGGGCGCTGCCAGGCGAAACCGGGGGCGTCGAGCTTCACCCATTGGCCGGCCAACAGTTCGGCCTGCGCAAGACGGCTGGGCAGCAGGGTGAGGTAGCCGCCGTCGCGGACCATGGCGCGCATGAATTCCGGAGAGCCGCTTTCCATGGTGTTGAGCGGCGGCTCCAGTCCCGCTTCGTGGAAGCGCTGGCGGAAGGCGGCCTCCACCGCACCCAGACGGCGGCCGAAGATCCAGGGCTGCTCCAGCAACTGGGCAGGGCTGATGCCGCGCTGGCGGGCGAGGGGGTGGCGCACGCTGGCGAGCACGCGGTATTCGTCCTGCATCAGCACATCGCTGCGGATGCGTGGGTCGGGGTCGCCGTCGCCGAAGGTGTGCAGGGTGACCACCGCATCCAGCTCGCGGGTGAGCAGGCTGGGCAGCAGTTCCGGCAGGATGCCGCCGCTGACATGCACGCCGATGCGCGGCCAGTGCCGGCGCAGCGCCAGCACAGCGGGCGCCACCAGCGAGCCGGCGGTGCTCGGG
>DALZZG010000053.1:0-18253 GCA_031987665.1 Stenotrophomonas sp.
GGCCGCGCAGCGTGCCGGCATCGACGGCGTGATCGCCTCGGGCCAGGAAGCCGCGCCCATCCGCGCCGCCACCGGCGCCGGCTTCTCCATCGTCTGCCCCGGCATCCGCCCGGGTGGCCCGGTGGGCGACGACCAGCAGCGCACCGTGGGCGTGGCTCAAGCTTTCGCCGATGGTGCCGATGCCATCGTGGTCGGCAGGCCCATCCGCCTGGCCGCCGACCCGCGTGCCGCTGCCCTCGCAATCCACCGCGAGATCGCCGAATCATTCAAATAAAATCAATGACTTATTTGATGGTTAATAAAGTGTTGCTTTAACTTAATTGGGCGCGTAGGCTACCCCTCGTCCGGCACTGCCGGTCGATGCGTCAAAAACTGTCCACCGGCCCTGCGCCGGCTTGAGGAGGTTCGCTACCGGCAACGGTGCGGCCTCTTTTTTTATGGGCCGAAGCAGGGCGCAGCTGCGGGACGACGCCCGATCCCGCCACGTCGTGAACCCCGTGCTTGCCGCTGTCACCGCGCAGGCTTCAAGATGCCTCGGCCCATTGGGGGGAGGAACAACGACGCCATGCAACGCCGTTCATCACGCCGCTATCAGTGCCTGATCCTGCTGTCTGTGTGCGCCATCGCCGCTGTGGCGGGCTGCAAGCGGGCATCGGAGCCGTTGCCCGGTGCCGCCACCGAGCCGGCGGCCACGGTGCGGCAGCTGGCGCAGAAGCTGCATGACAACGACCTGGCTGGCTACGCCCGCGCTGCGGTGCCGCCGTCGCAGTACAGCGCGCTGGAGACCGCCTGGGCACAAGGCCACAGCCGCTGGCCGCTGACCGAGCTGCCGCTGGACGACAAGCTGCCCGCGCTGCTGGGGGCGCTGTCGGAGAAGGGCGCCGAACAATCGCTGCAGCGCGCCTTCCGTGCCCAGTTCGAGGGGCAGGCTGCCAGCGTGCGGCAGGCCGCCCATTCGCTGGGCCTGTTCGGCGTGCAGTACATCACCCACCAAGGCGACTACACCGAGACCGAGCGCGAACACTATGTGCAGCTGGTCACCGCGCTCAGTGGCTGGGCGCAGGCCGCGCCGCTGTCCGATGCCAAGCTGGCGCGGGCCAACATCACGCTGCTGACCACTGCCGCCCGCGCCACCGGGCTGGATTCGGATGATGCACTGCAGGACGCTGGCATGACCGCCAGCCTGCAGCGGCTCGGGCCGTTCGCCGGCACGCTGAAGAAGGTGCTGGCCAGCTACGGGCTGGCACTGGATGAAAGCGTCACCCAGATGCGTACCGGTCTGGTCAGCGAGAATGGCGACCAGGCCATCGTCCGCGTGCAGTACCCGCTGGCCGGCAAAGAGATGGATGTGCAGGTGGCGCTGGAGCGTCGCGAGGGCCACTGGTATCTGGCCCGTACCCTGGCCGAAGCCGACCAGGCCATCGCCGCCGCGCAGGCTGCCCAGCAGGTCATCGAACAGGCACAGGAGCAGGCCCGGCTGGACGCCGCCGCCGCCGAAACAGCCAGCCCGGCTGACGGCCCCGAGCACGCCGATCCAGCCGCTAAGCCATAATGGCACCGATGTCGAAACAGAAATCCCAGCCCGGACAGGGTGAACTGCTCCCCTCGGACGACGCCTCGCAGGCGCCGGCCGCCCCCCCTGCTGCCATCGTCCCGGACCATGGCGGACCACGCCCGCCGACCCCGCGCCAAGGCCGCCGCCCCCTGTGGGCACGGCTGCTGGGCAAGCTGGTCGAGCCGTGGCTGGGGCTGAAGATCGAACCCGAGCTGGCCGGCCAGTACGACGATGGCCGCCCGGTGGTCTACGTGCTGGAAGACTACGGCCTGTCCAACGCGCTGATCCTGGACAAGGCCTGCCGCGACGCCGGCCTGCCTTCGCCGCTGGTGCCGCTGGCCGGTGACCCCACCGGGCGCAAGCGCGCCTATGTGGCGCTGTCGCGGCGTTCCAGCAACAGCGCCATCATTCCCGAGCAGCGGGGCGCCAAGACCCACTCCGACTCGCTGGCCAAGCTGCTGCAGGCGCACCGCAACAACCCCGCGCTGGACGTGCTGCTGGTGCCGGTGTCGATCTTCGTGGGCCGCGCGCCGGACAAGCAGAGTGGCTGGTTCGCGGTGCTGTTCTCGGAAAACTGGGCGCTGGTGGGCCGCTTCCGCCGCCTGCTGGCGGTGCTGCTCAATGGTCGCGACACCATCGTCCGCTTCGCCCCGCCGGTGTCGCTGCGCGAGACCGTCAACGAAGGCCTGGAGCCCGAGCGCACGGTGCGCAAGCTGCAGCGCGTGCTGCGCGCGCACTTCCGCCGCATCCGCGAATCCATCATCGGCCCGGATCTGTCCACCCGCCGCCTGCTGGTGGACAAGGTGCTGGCCTCGGACCCGGTGCGCGAGGCCATCGCCGCGCAGGCCAAACGCGACAACTCCAAACTCACCGATGCATGGAAGAAGGCGCAGAGCTACGGCTGGGAAATCGCAGCCGACTACTCCACGCCCGTGGTGCGTTCGGCCAGCTTCCTGCTCAGCCATGTGTGGAACCGCATCTACGCCGGCGTGCTGGTGCACCACCTGGACAAGTTCAAGCAGGCCGCGCCGGGGCACGAAATCATCTACGTGCCCAGCCACCGCAGCCACATGGACTACCTGCTGCTGAGCTACCTGCTGTACGACCGCGGCATCGTGCCGCCGCACATCGTGGCCGGCATCAACCTCAATCTGCCGGTGGTCGGCACGCTGCTGCGCAAGGGTGGTGCGTTCTTCATCCGCCGCTCAATCAAGGGCAATGCGCTGTACTCGGCGGTGCTCAGCGAATACGTGGCGCAGCTGGTGGCCGGTGGCTACTCCATCGAATACTTCGTCGAAGGTGGCCGCTCGCGCACCGGGCGCCTGCTGCAGCCCAAGGGCGGCATGATCTCGATGACGCTGCGCGCCTTCCTGCGCCAGCCGCGCAAGCCGGTGCTGTTCCAGCCCATCTACATCGGCTACGAGAAGCTGATGGAAGGCAACAGCTACCTGGACGAGCTGTCCGGGCGGCCCAAGGAGAAGGAATCCATCTGGGCGCTGCTGTGGGGCATTCCCAAGGTGCTCAAGCAGAACTTCGGCCAGGTGGTGGTGAACTTTGGTGAGCCCATCGCGCTGAACGACGTGCTGGCCGAGAAGGCGCCGGAGTGGAACGGCGAGCCGGTGTCCGAGGACGAGAAACCGAGCTGGCTGTCCGGCACGGTGGATACGCTGGCGCAGGAAATCCAGGTACGCATCAACGGTGCCGCCGACGTCAACCCGATCAACCTGCTGGCGCTGGCGCTGCTGTCCACGCCCAAGCACGCCATGGGCGAGGCGGATCTGGTCGCGCAGATCGAGCTGAGCAAGAAGCTGCTGGTGGAAATGCCCTACTCGGACCGGGTGACGGTCACCCCGCATTCGCCCGAGCGCATCATCGCCCACGCCGAGGAGATCAACGTCCTCAGCCGCATCAAGCACCCGCTGGGCGACGTGCTCAGCGTCAGCGGCGACACCGCCGTGCTGCTGAGCTATTTCCGCAACAACGTGCTGCACCTGTTCACCGCGTCCTCGTGGGTGGCGTGCTGCTTCCAGAACAACCGCCGCATGAGCCGTGGCGGCCTGCTGCGGCTGGGCCGCGGGCTGTACCCGTTCCTGCAGGCCGAGCTGTTCCTGCCGTGGAGCGAGGACGAGTTCGCCGCGCGCATCGACCAGACCATCAGCGTGTTCGTGCGCGAAGGACTGCTGCAGCATGTGGGCGAGGACGACGGCGGCATGCTGGCGCGCAGCACCGGCCAGACCGACGAGGTGTTCCGCCTGCGCGCCATCGGCCACTCGCTGCAGCAGGCGTTCGAGCGCTATTACATCGCCATCGCGGTGCTGGTGAAGAACGGCCCCGGCACGCTGGGCGCAGCCGAGCTGGAGAGCCTGTGCCAGCAGGCGGCGCAGCGCCTGAGCCTGCTGTATGCACCGGCGGCGCCGGAGTTCTTCGACAAGTCGCTGTTCCGTGGCTTCATCCAGAAGATGCGCGAGCTGAAGCTGGTGTGGCCGGACGAGAACTCCAAGCTGCTGTTCGACGACCGTCTGGATGCCTGGGCCAAGGACGCCAAGTTCATCCTCGGCCGCGAGCTGCGCCACACCATCGAGCGCGTCAGCCCCGAAGCGGTGAAGCCGGACCTGCCGGCCCCCGACGCCAAGTAAGCAGCAAGCCACCAGAACCATCGAAACCGTAGCCCGGGTAAGCAACGCGCACCCGGGGCTTTCCGCGGGGTCCTTGGTGCGCGAGGCGCATGCTGGAAGCAGATCCGGCAGGACGTCGGGCATGGATGCGAACAACCCCGGGTGCGCTACCGCTTACCCGGGCTACGCGACACGCCACGTAAGCAGCAACCGCGGAAGCCACCGGATCCGTAGCCCGGGTAAGCAACGCGCACCCGGGGCTTCCCGCGCGGTCACAGGTGCGCGAGGCGCACGCTGGAAGCGGATTCGACAAGACGTCATGCATGGATGCGAACAACCCCGGGTGCGCTACCGCTTACCCGGGCTACATGACACGCCACGTAAGCGGCAACCGCCGAAGCCACCGAATCCGTAGCCCGGGTAAGCAGCGCGCACCCGGGGCTTTCCGCACGGTCATCGGTGCGCGACGCGCATGCTGAAAGCAGATCCGGCAGGACGTCGTGCATGGGTGCGAACGGCCCCGGGTGCGCTGCCCTTACCCGGGCTACACGGCACGCGTTGTTGATGATGCCGTGCGCGACTGCGTGGTAGGTTCGGCGACAACTTCTGACAGTGCCGGCCACGGATGAACAGCCTCGACCCTGCGATCGACCGCCTGCCTGCGGCTCCCGCGCCGACCTGGATGCAGATTCCGGGCCTGGCCGGGCGCCTGCTGTGGCAACACTGGCCGGCGCTGCTGTTCTGGTTCTTCGCCCAGCGCGTGGCCTACGACCTGCTGCTGGCGCTGGCCATCCGGCTGGGCGAAACCAGCGTGCTGCTGTCCTACGGCGCGGTGGCGGTGCTGATCGTGGCGCAGCTGCTGGGCGTGATCGCCATGCTGCTGGTGCTGCGCCCTTCGTTGCCGACCATGGCGCCCGGTGGGCCGCAGGTTTCGAGCTATGTGCAGGTGCGGCCCTGGTTGAACGTGCTGGCCATCGCGCTGCTGCCGTTCTTCGCCTACTACGCGACGTGGGGCCTGCTGGATGGCGTCAAGCGCGACTTCACCCTCAGCTATCTGTACGGCGTGTCCTTCGACAACCGCGAACGGCTCAGCGACATCCTGAGCCTGAAGGGCCTGTGGATCGCGCTGATCGTGGCGCTGGTGCTGCGGCTGGCGGCCAAGCGCCTGTACACCGCCACCGGCAGCGGCGTGTGGTCGGTGATATCGGCCATCTGCGATGCGTACTGGCTGTTCGTGGGCGCGGCGGTCATCGCCAAGGGCTATGCGTGGGCGCGTGACTGGTGGCATGCGCGTGTGGCCTACGTGGCGGTCACCGACTGGTGGGAGAACCCGTTTGCCGGCGTGATCTCGCTGGCACCGCTCAAGCGCGTGGTGGAGCCGCTGTGGGACGTGGTCGGCACTGCGTTCGGCGGCATGATCATGCCGCTGGTGTGGCTGGCGATCACCGCGCTGGTCTACGGCATGGACCTGCGCCGTCGTGGCCGTCTGGATGCCGCCGAGTCGCGCCTGCGTCTGGCGGCGCGTCGTTACCGCCACATGCATCTGGTCTGGCGGCGCATCATCGAGAAATTCGCCGCTGGCTGGACCAGCAAGGGCGTGCCCATCCTCAACAGCATCCGGCTGGTGCTGCGTGCCGGCCTGCCGGCGCTGCTGGTGCTGTGCGTGGGCTGGCAGCTGCTGGCCTTCATCGACGCCCATGCGTGGCGCGTGGTGTCCGAATGGATCGGCCCGCATGACTGGCGCGAATGGCGCGTGATGGGCGGCCCCGCGTCGCTGCTGTTCAACGGCCCCATCTCGCTGCGCCCGGCACTGTTCACCGAGCTGCTGCGCATCGTGCTGCTGGCCGCCACCTTCGACCGTGCCGTCGCAGGGCTGCGGCGCCTGCCGCGGCAGGGGCAGGAGGCGGTGGCGTGAGGGCAGACCGCCTCAGCGTGCCGGATCGGGCTGCAGCGGGAAGCTGAGGTAACTGCCCGGCGGCGTGGTTTTCATGGATGGCAGCAGGATTTCCGCGCGCAGGCCCTGCAATGGCGTGCCGGCGGGAACCAGATAGATGTGGGTGAAAAAGAATGGCTGGCCCGGCTTCGCCGTTGGCTGTTTGCCATCCCAGCCGTAGCCGCTGCCGCAGTTGGTGGCCATCTTCTCGGCGGTGTAGCGCCGCTGCAGTTTCCACGGCTCGTTGGCTTCCCAGCGACGGCCATCGGCATCGACCAGACGGCCTTTGCAGCGGTCCAGCATCTTGGAATCCACGCCCTCACCGGCAATCACTTCATAGCGGATCAGCAGCGTGTCGCCGTCGGCGTGCGGGTAGTCGATCACCGCGCGGCCACCACCGGGTTTGCGTTCCACGCCCACCACGCGCCAGCGCGAGCCTTCGTAGACGGTGCCCTTGGCGGTGCCGTCGATGCGGTGGCGTGGCGTGTGGTTGTCCAGGTCGCGCATGGCCGAGCGGTAGGGCAGCACGAAGGCCGCCGTGCCCAGCACCGCTGCGCCTATCAACCAGCCCAGGTTGCGCCGCCACCAGCCGCGTGCGGGGACGGGGGAAGGTGCGCTGCTCATCGGCCCGTCCGCGTGCGCATGTCCAGTTCCGGCACGGCCTTCTCCTTGAGCTGGGCCACGGTGGCCTTGTCCAGGCCGGGGTCGATCTCCACCAGACTGTCCAGCGACTGCGGCGCGTTGAGGCCCCAGTGGAACAGCAGGGTGGCGCCTTCCAGCACATCCGGCGGAACGTCGAAGAAGAACGCGCCGGTGGCCGGGAAACCGACCAGCAGCTGGGTCTCGCTGAGGTTCACGCCCTTCAGCGCGGGGCGGTCGCTTTCCGAGGCGGTATAGGTGCGTCCATTGCGGGTGCGCAGCTGGGCGCTGATGAAGCCCGGTTGCTCCAGCACCGCCGCTTCCACCAGCACCGACAGCCAGATGCCATCGGCGCGCACGGCGCGGCTGGGGTCGCTCATGCTTTTGCCGTCGATGCGGTAGGCCTGCGTGAGGCGGAGCTTCTTGGCGGTCACCGCGAAATTGCGCCCCTGCACCGGCTCGCCCATGCGGCCCTGCACGGCGATCGGCGCGACCTTTTCCTCGTAGCTGGGCTGGTGCTTGCGCAGCACCACGATCAGCGCCAGCGCACACAGCGTGGCGATGGCCAGCGACCAGCTGAAGTTGAGTTTCCGCGTGCTCATGCCGCCGGGTCTCCGCAGGGTGCGGTGAGTTTCATCGGCAGCCGGAAGCCGGCGCCGTTCTGCACCCAGAATTCGTCACCGGCCAGATAGCCGCGTTCCACATGCCGGCGCAGGTAGATGCCCCAGGGCACCTCCGCCGGCACCGGCTTGCCCTCGGCCTGTTCCCAGATCAGATCCAGCAGCACCGGCAGGCGCGGCTGCAGTTTCACGTTGAAGCTGTGGTCGTCCACGCGCTGCATGCTGTTGGAACGCTGGCCGGTGTCGCCGCCCTCGTCCAGGCGCACCACGTCCTCGGTCAGGTAGGCGCTCATGGCCAGCCAGTCGTCGCCCAGATTCTCCACACGGGCGCGAAGCATCAGGTAGCGCTTCTGACCACGCATGATTTCCGGCTGGCCCGGGCGCAGGTCGTCGGTCCACGCACACAGGGGAGTGATGGCGAAGGCGCCGGTGGTCAGCCGCTGGCCCGGCTGGGCGACGGGGGGCCGGCCCTTCTTGGAGGCAGCGGTGGCGAAGCCCCCCATGGCGGCCACGGCCACGGCGGCGAGCGCCACCAGGATGATGGCGGCGCGCCAGTAGCGCTGTTTCCAGAGTTGTCGTAGGTCGCGCAGCAGCGCAAGGCTCATGCAGGCTCGTCCGGGATCAGCATGCTTTCCAGCCGGATGATGCAGTCCTTCAGATGAAGCTTGCGTTTTTTCAGACGCTTGGCTTCCAGGTCGTCGTCCGGGTTGGCGGCGAGGCGGCCAAGACGGTCGTCCAGGTCACGGTGCTCGGCCCGCAACTCGGCGATGCGCTGGCAGATGTCGGCGGGCGTCATGGTCTCCACGGTGGCTGAGCATACCCGGTTGCCGTGTCCTGTGAGAGGGGGCGGCGCCGAGCCGGTAGAATGCAGGCAATGAGTGCCGTCATTCCCCTTCCCGACCCCGTCCCGCGTGCCCGCGACCCCCGCGTGGCCGAGCGTGAACACCACAAGCTGGCCAAGCGCCTGCGCCGCCAGGTGGGCCAGGCCATCGCCGACTTCGGCATGATCGAGGCCGGTGACAAGGTCATGGTGTGCCTGTCCGGTGGCAAGGACAGCTACACCCTGCTGGACATCCTGCTGCAGCTGCAGAAGAAGGCGCCGGTGCCGTACGAGCTGGTGGCGGTGAACCTTGACCAGAAGCAGCCGGGGTTTCCCGAGCATGTGCTGCCCGAATATCTGGCCGAGATGGGCGTGCCGTACCACATCATCGAACAGGACACTTATTCGGTGGTCAGCCGGGTGATCCCGGAAGGCAAGACCATGTGCTCGCTGTGTTCGCGCATGCGCCGTGGCTCGCTGTACAGCTACGCCGAGGAAAACGGCTTCACCAAGATCGCGCTGGGCCACCACCGCGACGACATGGTGGCCACCTTCTTCATGAACCTGTTCCACCACGCCAAGATTTCCGGCATGCCGCCCAAGCTGCGCAGCGATGACGGCAAGCATGTGGTGATCCGGCCGCTGGCCTATGTGCGCGAAAGCGACATCATCGAGTACGCCAGCGCGCGCCAGTTCCCCATCATTCCGTGCAACCTGTGCGGCAGCCAGGAAAACCTGCAGCGCAAGCAGGTGGGGCTGATGATGAAGCAGTGGGAGAAGGATCACCCCGGCCGCATCGAGCAGATCTCTCGCGCGCTGGGGGACATCCGTCCCTCGCAGCTGGCCGATCCCAACCTGTTCGACTTCATGGCGCTGGGCCGCCGCGACGACGCAGCGCTGCCCGATGTCCATGCGTGGCTGGGCAGCGGGGAACCGGGAGCCGAGCGCGACGCGCCCTGATTCCAGGCCGCCCCGCGTTTCCCGTCCCCCGACGCACGCCTTTCAGCCTCACCTTCCCACTTCGTTTCCGGCTCCGAATTCATGTTCTTCAAAAATCTCACGTTGTTCCGTTTTCCCACCTCCATTGATTTTTCCGAAGTCGATACGCTGCTGCCGCATGTGGTGCTCAAGCCGGTCGGCGCGCTGGAAATGACCTCGCGTGGCTTCATCTCGCCGTTCGGCCGCGAGGAGAAAGAGGTGTTCTCGCACCGCATCGGCGATGCGCTGTGGCTGACCGTCGGTGGCGAGGACAAGATCCTGCCGGGCGCGGTGGTCAACGACCTGCTGGCGCGCAAGCTGGAGGAAATCGAGGAGAAGGAAGGCCGCAAGCCGGGTGGTCGTGAGCGCAAGCGCATGAAGGACGACCTGCTGCACGAGCTGCTGCCGCGCGCCTTCGTGAAAAGCTCGCGCACCGATGCCTTCCTTGACCTGGAGCACGGCTACGTCGCGGTGGATACCTCCAGCCGCAAGACCGGCGAGAACGTGATGAGCGACATCCGCGGCATGCTCGGCAGCTTCCCGGCGATGCCGTTGAACGCCGAAGTCGCGCCACGCGCCATTCTCACCGCATGGATCGCCGGCGAGCCGCTGCCCACCGGCCTGAGCCTGGGCGAAGAGTGCGAGATGAAGGACCCGGCGGAAGGTGGCGCGGTGGTCAAGTGCCAGCACCAGGAACTGCGTTGCGACGAGATCGACAAGCATCTGGATGCCGGCAAGCAGGTCACCAAGCTGGCGCTGGTGTTCGAGGACAACCTGTCCTTCGTGCTGGGCGACGACCTGATCGTGCGCAAGCTCAAATTCCTGGACGGCGCGCTGGACCAGCTGGAGCATGCCGACGAAGACGGCCGCCGCGCCGAGTTCGACGCACGCTTCGCGCTGCAGAGCGGCGAAATCCGCCGTCTGTTCCTGCTGCTGGAGCAGGCGTTCAAGCTGAGCAAGGCCGACAACTGAACCGCTTAAGCAACGACCCTGCGCTGTAACCGGGCAGGGTCTATGCTGTGACCATGGCCAGTCTGTTACGCCGCCTGATCGCGTCTCCCGCGCCGGTGATCCAGCGCGATACGGTGCGCCTGCGTCTGGACGACACCGAGGTGGAAGTGCTGCGCGTGCGCGACCCGCGTGCGCGCCGGCTCAAACTCAGCGTGGACGAACGCGGTGCGCGGTTGACCATGCCGCTGCGCGCGAGTCTGGTATCGGGCGAGCGCTTTCTGCACGCCAACCGGCAATGGCTGCAGCAGCAGCTGGCACGTTTCGATGGTGATGAACTGCTGGCACCACGGCTGCAGCTGCGCGAACCCGGCGTGCTGCCATTGCGCGGTGCGCTGCTGCCGGTGGAATGGCAGGAAGGGCGCTTCACCCGCATCGAGGCCGATGACGCGAGCGTGCGCATCCAGCTCTCGGCGCGCGCGGGCGAAGCCGCGCTGCGTCGCGCGCTGCGCGAGTTCTATGAAACGCAGACGCGTGCGGATGTGGGGCAATGGCTGCCCAAATATCTGCCGGGCCTGTCACGCGCACCCGCACGGCTGCGCCTGAAGGTGATGTCCTCGCAATGGGGCTCGCTGGCGCCGGACGGGTCGATGGCACTGGACCTGGCCCTGGTGCTGGGGCGCTCCTCGGCGTTTGAATATGTGCTGGTCCACGAGCTGTGCCACCTGCTGCAGGCCAACCACTCGCCTGCGTTTTGGGCGGAGGTGGAAGCACGTTTCCCGCAATGGCAGCGCGAGCGCGATTATCTGCGCGAAGAAGGTCGCCGGTTGAAGGGCACGCTGCATCAGTTGTTGCAGGTGCAGGGGTAGGGTGGATTCAAGGGGCTGAAAGGCTCACCCCTCCCCGGCCCTCCCCTCCGCCTTCGGCGCAAGGGAGGGGGAAAAGCGGCCTTCCCGTGAACCCATGTGCTCGCGCAATCAGCCCCCCCCCCTTGCGCCGAAGGCAGCAGAAGGAGAATGCGGCCATCCCGTGAACCCATCCGCTCGCGTGTTCGGCTCCCTCCCTTGCGCGCAGCGGAGGGGAGGGCTGGGGAGGGGTTAGCTCTCAGCCCACGTCATCCAGATCCGCGATGAAATCCAGAATGACCTGCGCCACCGCCGCCGGCTGGTCCATGTGCACATGGTGGTGGCCCTCCAGCATGTACAGACGGCCATCGGGCAACAGCGCCGCGCGCTGGCTGCGCTCCGGTTCCGGGAAATAAGGTTGCGCCGGCGTGGCGTAGATCACCTGCGTCGGGCACTGGATGGCGCTGACCACGTCGCAGACCTGGCCCTCGGTCATGCGCACGGCGGTGGGCAGCATCAGGCGCGGATCGCTGCGCCAGCTCCAGCCGCCTTCCACCGGTTTCACGCCGCGCTCGATCAACAGCCGCGCCGATGCCTCGCTCAACTGGTTGGCCATCATCCGCGCACGCACCGGCGCGGCCAGATCGGGAAATACGCGCAGCTGCTTGTCGCCCAGCTTCATGGCCGCATCCACATGCGTGCGCAGCCGCTGAACGGTTTCGTTGGCCGGTGCGGCGAGGCCGCCCAGCGCTTCGATCGAGACCAGCGCCTGCACCCGCTCACCCGCGACCGCTGCCACCAGACTGGCGATGGCCGCGCCCATCGAATGGCCGAGCAATACGAAACGCTGCCAGCCCAGTGCATCGGCGATGGCCAGCGTGTGCACGATGGCCTGCGGCGTGGTGTAGGGCGTGGTCAGCGGCAGGTGATCGCTGAAGCCGTGGCCGGGCAGATCCACCATCACCATGTCCAGCATCGGCAGGTGTTCGGACAGCGGCAGGAAGCTGGCGGCGTTGTCCAGCCAGCCGTGCAGCGCCAGCACCTTCAGCCCCCCCTGCGTGCCGCTGCACAGTCCGCAGACGCGTTGGCCTTCGACGGTCAGTTCAAACGCCGAAGCGCTCATGCCGACTGCGCCTGCGCCAGTGCCGCCAGCGCGCGCGCGTGGGCCGGGCTGTCGTTGAGGCAGGGGATGTAACGCATGCGAGCGCCGCGTTCGGCCACCGTGGCGGTGAAGCCGAGCGCTACTTCTTCCAGCGTTTCCAGACAGTCGGTGGCAAAGCCCGGGCAGACCACGTCGATGCTGCGCACGCCGCTTTCCGCCAGCGCCCACAGCGTGGGTTCGGCGTAGGGCTGCAGCCAGCGCTCGCGGCCAAAGCGCGACTGGTAGGTGAGCTGCCACTGGTCGGTGGTGAGGCCCAGCGCGTCGGCGATGGCCTGCGCACTGGCCTGGCAGCGCTGCGGATAAGGGTCGCCGCCGTCGGCCACCCGCTGCGGGATGCCGTGGAAGGAGAACACCAGCTTTTCGGCGCGGCCATGCTGCTGCCAGTAGTCGGCGATGGACGCGGCCACGGCGGCCACCCACTGCGGGTCGTCGGCGTAGTCGCGCACCAGCTGCACTTTCACCTTCGGGTGGCGCTCCTGCCACCGTTGCACCTGGTCTTCGACCGAGGCGGTGGTGGTGGTGGAATACTGCGGGTACAGCGGTAGCACCACGATGCGGCGTGCGCCGCTTTCGGCCAGTGCATCCAGCGCCGGCTGCAGGGCCGGGCTGCCGTAGCGCATGGCGTCGCGCACCTGCCACTGCGGCAGTTCGCGCTGGATGCCTTCGGCGAGGCGGCGCGTATGCACGGCCAGCGGCGAGCCTTCGGGCAGCCACACCTGCGCGTATTTCTGCGCCGAGCGGCCGCCGCGCAGCGGCAGGATCAGGCCGTACAGCAGCGGCTTCCACAGCAGCGCGGGAATGGAGACCACGCGCGGGTCGGACAGGAATTCGGCCAGATAGCGACGCACCGCAGGAGCGGTGGGGGTGTCGGGCGTGCCTAGATTGACCGCGAGCAGCGCGGTGGTGGGTGCGTCGGACATCCGGTCATTTTCGCAGGTCTGGCTGCGGAGGGGGGAGGGGGCAGGTTCGGGTGGGGGAAGTGGGAGCGGAAGCGCGGAAGAGCCACCCCTCCCCGGCCCTCCCCTTGCCTGCGGCAAAGGGAGGGGGAAACGCCGATGATCTGAAGGTGCGCGGGGAAAGCCCCCTCCCTTGCGCCCAGCGCAGGGGAGGGCGGGGGAGGGGTGCTTCGGCTTTCTGCTTTGACCAAGCGCCTCCACTCATTCCCGATTCATGGCCTCGTCCCTAATTTCAGGTACTTGCGTTATCTTCCTGTGCATTGACCTGTGGAGTTCACCATGCGCCGCCTGCCGCTTGCCCTGTTGCTGTCCGCCAGCCTGCTGTCCGCCAATGCTGTTGCCGGTCCGCAGGAGGACCAGCGCGCCCGCAATGCCGTGCGCGTGCTCAGTGAAATCCAGAACATTCCCGAGCAGGCCATCCCCGACAAGCTGCTGGACGAGGGGCGGGCGATCATCGTCATTCCCGACACCATCAAGGCCGGCCTGGTGCTGGGCGGGCGTCGTGGCCACGGCCTGATGTCGGTCAAGACCGCCGATGGCAGCTGGTCCAACCCGGTGTTCATCAAGCTCACCGGCGGCAGCATCGGCTTCCAGGCCGGCGTGCAGTCCTCGGACGTGATCCTGGTGTTCCGCAACGACCGCAGCCTGGACAACATCGTCAACGGCAAGTTCACCCTGGGTGCGGACGCGGGCGTTGCCGCGGGTCCGGTCGGCCGCAGTGCCGCAGCCGCCACCGATGGCCAGCTGAAGGCGGAAATCTGGTCCTGGTCGCGCGCCCGCGGCCTGTTTGCCGGTGTTGCCCTGGATGGCGCGGTATTGCAGATCGACGATGAGGCGAACCTTGACGCCTATGGTGCCAACACCACCCCGCGCATGATTCTGGAAGGCCGCCTGAGCGCGCCGCCATCCAGCGACGTGGTCAGCTTCCGTGATCGCCTGGAGGAATCGACCTATGCGGCCCGCGAAAAGCGCGGTACCCAGGGGGCTGCGGCGCCGGTAGCTTCCAGCGCGCCACGCGCCGATGCGGTCAACGTGGCAGCGCCGACGGATACCGCCGTCGATACCGCCACCACCGCACCGATCTTGCCGGCACCCGCAGAAACCGCACCGCAGCAGGGCTTCCAGCCGGTTTCGGAAGGTGAAATCCGTACCGAGACATTGGACGGCGGCAACTGACCTTTGGCATAGCGAACCCTTCCTGCGGGTGCGCTATGCTCAACGACCCTCACACAGATAACGCGAGCAGATCATGGGCAGTTTCAGCATCTGGCACTGGTTGGTCGTGCTGGTCATCGTCCTGCTGGTGTTTGGCACCAAGCGCCTGACGAGCGGTGCCAAGGATCTGGGCAGTGCGGTCAAAGAGTTCAAGAAGGGCATGCGTGATGACGACAAGCCGGCTGCACAGCTGAGCGACGAATCGCGTGATGGCGACAAGAGCGGCGAGAAGCAGGCCGAGCGCGATCGCGACGCGCGCTGATCCCGGGCGTTCGACGTGTTTGATATCGGCTTCAGCGAACTGCTGCTGATCGCAGTGGTGGCCTTGGTGGTCCTTGGCCCGGAGCGCCTGCCCAAGGCAGCGCGCTTTGCCGGGTTGTGGGTGCGCCGGGCGCGCAACCAGTGGGATTCGGTGAAGCAGGAGCTCGAGCGCGAGCTGCATGCCGAGGAACTCAAGCGCAACCTGCAGGATGTGCGGCAGTCGATGCAGCAGGCCGAGGCCGGCCTGCGTGAGCAGGCGCAGCAGGTGCACGACGGCGCCGACGCGTTCAAGCGTGAAGTGGAACAGCCGGAAACCGCACCGGAACGCGTGATCGAGCCGCGCCTGATCGTGCCGGCCACCACCGGCGCGGCGGGTAGTGGCGACAACAGCGCCGATAATCGCGCGATCCCGTTCGACAGCCTGCAGGCACCGGCCGATGCATCGGCCGATACCGTGGAGCGCAAGCCGTGAGCGGGCAGGACTTCAACGAAAGCTCCCTGATCGAGCACCTGATCGAGCTGCGTGCGCGGCTGGTACGCGGGCTGCTGGGGCTGGGCGTGGTGCTGCTGGCACTGATGCCGTTCTCGCGCACCCTGTACACGCATCTGGCCACGCCGCTGATCTCGCAGCTGCCGGCCGGGCAGTCGATGATCGCCACCAATCCGGCGGGTGCGTTCTTCGCGCCGCTGAAGCTGACCTTCTTCGCCGCCGTGTTCGTGGCGGTGCCGTGGCTGCTGTACCAGGCCTGGGCCTTCGTCGCGCCGGGCCTGTATGCCCGCGAGAAGCGGCTGGCCATGCCGCTGCTGGGCTCGGCGGTGGCGCTGTTCTACATCGGCTGCGCCTTCGCCTACTTCCTGGTGCTGCCGGCGGTGTTCCACTTCCTGACCACGTTCCGCCCGGACGTGATCGCCATCACCCCGGACGCCAACGCCTATCTGGACTTCGTGCTGGCCATCTTCTTCGCCTTCGGTTTCAGCTTCGAGCTGCCGGTGGCGATGGTGATCCTGGTGCTGCTGGGCTGGGTCACGCCCCAGCAGCTGCGCGACGGGCGCGGCTATGCCGTGGTGGGCATCTTCGTGGTGGCGGCGGTGCTGACACCGCCGGACGTGGTGTCCCAGCTGATGCTGGCCATCCCCATGTGCCTGCTCTACGAGCTGGGCATTCATGCGTCCCGCTGGCTGGTTCCCCGCGATCAGGACAAGACCGCCGCTTCCTGAACGGGCCTATACGCGGCGCCCGCCGATTCTGGGTTACCTTTAGCTGAATAGAGGGCAGGGTGCTGCAATACCCACCAGTACGTATTCGCCGGGGACCACCATGACGCAGAACAGAGACAACTGGATCAACAACGTCCCGTTGTTGGGAAAGATGTTGGCCGCATTCGGCCTGGTGTTTCTGTGCTTCCTTGCTGCGAGCTTCGTCAGCTACCGCACTGCAAGCCAGGATGACACCGCTCGCCAGAACGAGACCATCCGCATCGAGGTGATCCGCCAGACGGAAGAAGCCATCCAGGCGGTGCACATCCAGCAGATCGCCCTGCGCAACCACCTGTTGGCCGATGGCGATGAAGCGCTGGGCATCCTGCGCGAGAACGGCAAGCGTCGCGATACGGCAGTCATCGCTGCGTTGGCGGCCGGTGATACCCACCAGAGTGAGCAGCTGCGCGCGGTGCAGCAGCAGGGCCTGGCATGGGACAAGGAAATCGAGAACGCCGTGCGGCATGTTCCCGGCGAACCGCCGGAAGCGCAGAGCGCGCGGCTGCTGGCGGTGCGCAACAGCGGCCAGGGCACGGCGCTGGCCGACGCACTCGATGGCATCTACAACGCCGAGTTGAACCTGCTGCTCGACGAGCGCGGCGAGATGAGCAAATGGATCGCCCGCGCGCACAACCTTTCGGTGGCGCTGCTGGTGATCGGCTTCCTGATCGTGCTGGGTGCGCTGTGGATGATCTCGCGGCTGGTGGTCAGCCCGATCAACCGCCTGATCGAGAAGATGACGCGCCTGTCCAACGATGACCTGGACGTGGAAATCAGCGGGCTGGGCCGTGGCGACGAGATCGGCCAGATCGCGCGCGCGCTGGATGTGTTCCGGCGCAATTCGATGGCCTCGCGTGACGCCAACTGGGTCAAGCTCAGTGCCGGTGAGGTCAGTGCCGGCCTGCAGGCGATGCAGGACGTGGACAAGTACGGGCAGGAGCTGGTCTCGCAGATCGCGCCGTTGATCGGTGCGCCCATCGGCGTGTTCTTCGCCTGGGACGAGGGCGCGGAGGAGCTGCGTCTGCAGGGCAGCTACGGCTTCCAGCGGCGCAAGCACCTGGGCCTGCGTTACGGTCTGGGCGACGGCCTGATCGGGCAGGCCGCGCTGGAGCGCAAGCGCATCAGCGTGCAGCAGGTGCCCGACGAATTCTTCGGCATCCATTCGGCACTGGGTGAGGCGCAGCCGCGCCATCTGGTGGCGGTGCCGCTGCTGCTGCAGGGCCGCCTGCTGGGTGTGCTGGAATTTGGCAGCTTTGGTGAATTCAGTGCCACCCAGGAAGCGTTCCTGGATGCCGTGCTGCCGCACGCCGCACTGGGCCTGGAGAACATCCTCGCCGCCGAGAAGACCCGCACCCTGCTGGAGCGCACCCGCGCCCAGGCCGAGGAACTGCAGCGCTCGCAGGTTGCACTGCAGGCACAGGAAGAAGAGCTGCGCGCCACCAACGACGAACTGCAGGGCAAGACCGTCGAGCTTGAGGAACAAGCCCAGCGCCTGTCCGCGTCGGAGGAAGAGCTGCGCGTGCAGGCCGAGGAGCTGCAGGCTTCCAACGAGGAGCTGCGGCAGAAGACTGAAGTGCTCAACGAGCAGAAGGACGTGCTGCAGGTGCTGCAGCGCGAGACCGAGTTCAAGGCGCAGGAGCTGGCGCGCGCCAGCCAGTACAAGACCGACTTCCTGGCCAACATGTCGCACGAGCTGCGCACGCCGCTCAACAGCCTGCTGATCCTGTCCAAGGAACTGGCCGACAACGAGAGCGGGCATCTGGACGTGGAGGAAGTGGAGGCCGCGTCGGTCATCCACGATTCCGGCTCCAACCTGCTGCGCCTGATCAACGACATTCTGGACCTGTCCAAGATCGAAGCCGGCAAGATGGATGTGTACCGCGAGGAGGTGCGCATCGAAGCCATCACCCGCGACGTGCTGCGCCACTTCCGCCACATGGCGGTGGACAGCCGGCTGGAGTTCGCCATCGACCTGGACCCGGAGGTGCCGGAGGCGTTCGTCACCGACCGTTCCAAGCTGCAGCAGGTGCTCAACAACCTGCTGGGCAATGCGTTCAAGTTCACCCGCGAAGGCAAGGTGACGCTGCGTCTGGCTCCGGCCGACCACGCCATGCTCACGCGCATTGGCGCGGCGGCTGACGAGAAGCATCTGGCGCTGTCGGTGGTGGATACCGGCATCGGCATTCCGGAAGACCGCGTGGAGTCGATCTTCGAGGCGTTCGAGCAGGTGGATTCGAGCACCAGCCGCCACTACGGTGGCAGCGGCCTCGGCCTGGCCATCGCGCGCCGGCTGGCGCAGCTGCTGGGCGGCCACCTGCTGCTGGACAGCGAGCAGGGCAAGGGCAGCTGCTTCACGCTGGTGCTGCCGCTGGTGTCGGCGACGGGCAGTGTGGGTGCCAGTGAACCCAGCGACGTGGAGCCGGTGCAGCTGCCGGCGCCGCGCCCGGCC
>DALZZG010000054.1:0-17054 GCA_031987665.1 Stenotrophomonas sp.
CCATGATCCCGCTGGGCAGCTGCACCATGAAGCTCAACGCCACCGCCGAGATGATTCCGATCACCTGGCCGGAATTCGCCAACATCCACCCGCTGGTGCCGGCGGACCAGGCGCAGGGCTACAAGGAACTGATCGACGGTTTGGAAGCCATGCTGGTCGAATGCACCGGCTACGACGCGGTGAGCCTGCAGCCCAACTCCGGCGCGCAGGGCGAGTACGCCGGCCTGCTGGCCATCCGTGCCTACCACCAGTCGCGCGGCGAAGGCCACCGCGATGTCTGCCTGATCCCGGATTCGGCGCACGGCACCAACCCGGCTTCGGCACAGATGTGCGGCATGACGGTTGTGGTGACCAAAACCGACGGCAACGGCAACGTCGATGTCGAGGACATCCGCCGCAACGCCGAGAAGTACAGCGACCGCCTGGCCGCGATCATGATGACCTACCCGTCCACGCACGGCGTGTTCGAGGAAGAAGTGGTCGAGATCTGCGAGATAATCCACAAGCACGGCGGCCAGGTGTACACCGACGGTGCCAACATGAACGCCCTGGTCGGCGTGGCCAAGCCCGGCAAGTGGGGTTCGGACGTGTCGCACCTGAACCTGCACAAGACCTTCTGCATCCCGCACGGCGGCGGTGGCCCGGGCGTTGGCCCGTGTGCGGTCAAGTCGCATCTGGCCCCGTTCCTGCCGGGCAAGCTTGGCGACAACGGCCCGGTCGGCATGGTCAGCGCCGCCAGCTTCGGCAGCGCCTCGATCCTGCCGATCAGCTGGATGTACATCACCCTGATGGGCACTGCCGGCCTGCGCAAGGCCACCCAGGTGGCTCTGCTCAACGCCAACTACATCGCCAAGCGTCTGGAGCCGCACTACAAGACCCTGTATACCGGCCGCAACGGGCTGGTGGCACACGAGTGCATCCTTGACGTGCGCCCGCTGGAGAAGACCTCCGGCATCGGCGCCGAGGACGTGGCCAAGCGTCTGATCGACTTCGGCTTCCATGCCCCCACCCTGAGCTTCCCGGTGGCCGGCACGCTGATGGTCGAGCCGACCGAGAGCGAATCGCAGCACGAGCTGGACCGCTTCATCGATGCGATGATCCAGATCCGCGAGGAAATCCAGGCCATCGAAGACGGCCGTCTGGACCGCGAGGACAACCCGCTCAAGCACGCACCGCATACCGCCGGTGCGGTGTCGGCCAGCGAGTGGACCCACGCTTACCCGCGCGAACTGGCCGCCTTCCCGCTGCCGTCGCTGAAGCTGCAGAAGTACTGGCCGCCGGTGGCGCGCGTGGACAACGTCTACGGCGACAAGAACATCATGTGCGCGTGCATCCCGGTGGATGCGTACAAGGATGACGTGGAGGCCTGATCCGGCGTTTGATCACCTGATCGCCTGAATGAAAACAGCCGGCTCACGCCGGCTGTTTTTGTTTGCGCCCCTGGTCCGTCAGTAGCCCTTCTGCTTCAAACATGCATCAACCTGTGGCCTGCGCTCCTGGCGCAGCTTCAGCCGTGTCTGGATGCTGGCCATCACCGTCTCCGCGTCGCGACGCGGTTGGACAGCTCGGTCAACGGATCACGCCGCGCGCGATTATGATCAAGCGCACGTTGCCGGTCACGCAGCAGCTTCAGGAAGCCGATGGTGGTGGTCTGCATATCGAGGAGCAGCATCATGCAGATCACCCGGAAGCCCGACGCCCACGAAAAAGGCCCGCTGGCAGAGCCAGCGGGCCGTTCGGCCTTGCATCAACGCGCGGGGAGAGTCGCGTGGACGAGGATCAGCCGAACACCTTGAAACGGGCTTCGTCTTCCATGTAGCTCTTTTCACCGAAGGCAGCTTCGTTGGAACCGAACGGCATCTGCGCACGCAGGCTCCAGCTCGCCGGCACGCCCCAGCCGTCACGCACCCCCTGGTCCACCAGCGGGTTGTAGTGCTGCAGGCTGGCACCGATGCCGGCGTCGGCCAGCGCGGTCCACACCGCGAACTGCGCCATGCCGTTGGACTGCTCACCCCAGATCGGGAAGTTGTCGGCATACAGGGCGAACTGCTCCTGCAGGCTCTTCACCACGTCGGCATCGACGAAGAACAGCACGGTGCCGGCACCGGCGGCGAAGCTGTCGATCTTCTTTTCGGTGGCGGCGAACGCATCGGCCGGCACCAGACGGCGCAGTTCATCCTTGGCGTGTTCCCAGAACTTCTGGTTCTCGGCGCCGAACAGGATCACCGCACGCGAAGACTGCGCGTTGAACGCCGAAGGCGCCTCGCGCACGGCCTGCTTGATCAGGTGGGTGGTGTCGTTCTGGCTGATCGGCAGGTTCTTGCCGAGGGCGTACTGCGAGCGACGCTTCTTGTAGAGGGCAATGGCTTGGCTGGTCATGGTCGGGTCCTGGTTGAGCAGACCGGCAACACCGCCGATCCGTGCTTGACGGGACCTATTCTATTTACCGATGAAATTGGAACAATTACTCAAATTCCAATAATTCGTTTCAATTTCAGAACAAAACTCAGGGCGTTTTGACACAAACCCTTGCAGCACAAGGCCTCCCAGCCTCCTGCCAGCCACAACCATCCCGCTCTTGTAGCCCGGGTAAGCGTAAGCGCACCCGGGACCACGTAGACCACCCGCCAGCAGGAAGGCTCGACCACCCCATATGGCGGGCAACCCTTCCACCGGAGTGAAAAGCCCCGGGTGCGCTGGCGCTTACCCGGGCTACGGGGAACACCAGCAGCATCGACCCGGCCCCAAGCAACACGCTCTTGTAGCCCGGGTAAGCAAAGCGCACCCGGGGAGCCACGCGGACCACCCGCCAGCAGGAAGGCTCGACCACCCCATATGGCGCGCAATCCTTCCACCGGAGTGAAAAGCCCCGGGTGCGCTGGCGCTTACCCGGGCTATGGGGACGCCAGCAGCATTGACCCGGCCCCAAGCAACACGCTCTTGTAGCCCGGGTAAGCAAAGCGCACCCGGGGAACCACGCGGCCCCCCGCCAGCCGGAAGACATGACCACCCCACATGACAGGCAATCCCTCCGCCCGAACGAAAAGCCCCGGGTGCGCTGGCGCTTACCCGGGCTACGGGTGATCGGGTTACGGGGCGGGGCTGGCGGACTGAACCGCTGTATCCGCGCTCTGCTCTGCTGGCGTCCAGATGCGCCGCCACACCTGTGCCAGGCGCTGCCTGAGGACGCCGCGCTTACCCGCCTCGCGATAGGCCGGCATCAGCTGCCGCGGCGGGATGGCCTGCCACTGCGCACCGTCAGCCTTGGCCACGGCGAAATTGAAGTTGTAGTCCGGCTCCAGCCCCATGCGCAGGTCACTGAGCACCAGCTCGCCGTCCTGCACCTGCGCACGCATGAAGCCATGGTTGAACCACTGCAGGCGCGCCACTGCCGGCACCTCCGCTGCCTGACGCAAGGCCTGCACGTTCGAGGGATGACCACTGAACTGCATCGCGCCCCGGTCAGCCCACAAGGATCGGTCACCCACCACATAGCCCTGCGGCGTCATTGCCACCACGCGCCACAACAACGTGTTGAACGGCATCGGCACCGAGAAGCGTGGCGCGTCGGCCAGCCCCATCGCCGCCAGCGACTGCGCTGCGGCCTTGTCCACCTGCGCCTTGGCCAGCAGCGACCAGCCAAGGTAACCGCTGCTCAACACCAGCCCGGCCAGCAGCGCATGCTGTGCCAGTGGCCGCGTGCGCGCGAACCACGCGACCACACAGCCCAGCAGCAGCCACACGGTGTACAGCGGATCGATGATGAAGACGCTCGACCACATGGTCGGCGGCGGGTGCAACGGCCACCAGAGCTGCGTGCCGTAGACGGTGAACGCATCCAGCAGCGGGTGCGTGACCAGCGCCAGCACCATCGCCCACCACCAGCGCACCGGCGCCTGCGCCACACGTCCATGACCGAAGCGCTTGTACAGCCACCAGATCAAGGTGCCGAACAACGGCAGCACGAACAGCGAATGACTGAAGCTGCGGTGGATGGTCATCAGGCTCACCGGGTTGTCGGTGAAGGCGACGATCAATAGACCATCCAGATCAGGCAGCGTCGCCAGTCCCGCGCCCGCAAGGAGGGCGGCACGACGATGGGCAGGGGGTGCGATGGCGGCGGCGATGGCACCGCCAAGAACGATCTGGCTCAGGGAATCCATCGCCCGATCCTAGCAGCCGACGCCGCAATGACGGGCGATGCATCACCCGCTGCCGCGCCTGCCGTGCGATCAGGCCGCGCGATCCTGCGGTGGCGCACTCTCCCGCTTCGCCATGCCGGGCAGGCAGGCCAGGCTGCGGCCGGTGTGGTCGAGCAGGCGCAGGCTGCCGTCGTGGTCTTCGGCCAGTGCGGTCAGGCTCTCCACCCAGTCGCCGTCGTTGGCATAGACCAGACCATCGCGCTCCACCAGCGCGGCACGGTGGATATGGCCACAGACGATGCCGTCCAGCCCGCGCCGGCGTACATCATCCAGACCCGCCTGCACGAAGCGTTCGATATAGCGCTCGGCGGCGGCACTGCGGCGCTTGAGAAACTCGGACAGCGACCAGTAGCGCATGCCCAGCTTGCGCCGCAGCAGGTTGAACAACCGGTTACCCGTGAGGATGCGGTAATACAGCCAATCGCCGAAGCGCTCCTGCAGGCCGCCGAAGTGGGTGATGCCGTCGTAATCGTCGCCATGTACCACCAGCAGCCTGCGCCCATCGGCGGTGACGTGGATGGCACGGCGGCGCACCTGCATGGCCGGCAGCATCAGCCCGCAGGTGCGGCGCAGCGGTGCATCGTGGTTGCCGGGGATGTAGATGATCTCGGTGCCCGCGCGGCGCAGTGCGTGCAGCGCTTCGATCACCTCGTTGTGTGCCTGCCGCCAGGTGGCGCGCTTGTGCGACAGCCACCACAGGTCAACGATGTCGCCCACCAGATACAGCCGCTCGCAGCGCAGCGCGGAAAGAAACCGCGCGAGCTGGGCCGCATGGCAATGACGCGCGCCCAGATGGGTGTCGGAAATGAACACCGCGCGTCGATGGGGCTGCAGCACCGGCAGGCTGTTCATGCCACGGCTCCTGCATCGCGCAGGTAGCGCTTGCGCTTGTTCGGTCGGATGGCCTGCAGGTCCACTTCGATCAGGCCATCGATGGCATCACTGAAATCCGGGTCCACACCGAAGGCGAGGAAGCGCGCCCCACCGGGCTCGCACAGGTCGATGTACTGGCGGTACAGCGTGGGCACGCTGGTGCCGAGCGCGGCCAGGTTGGCCTTGAGCACCTCGAACGCCGCTGCTGCATCCAGATCGCCGAAGCACGGCGGCGCGGCGAAGTACTGGAACGGGCGGTTCGATTCAGCCAGCCCCTGCCCTGCACCGTAATAGCGCGCGTAATAGGCGACCAGCTGCTCGCGCGCGGCCAGCGGCAGCGCCGCGCTGATGGACACCGCGCCGAAGAGATAGCGGATGCCCGGCTGGCAGCGCAGGTACGCACCGATGCCCTGCCACAGATAGTCCAGACTACGGCTGCCCCAGTATTCCGGCACCACGAAGCTGCGGCCCAGCTCCAGCCCCTCGGCGATGCGGGTGACGGCATCGTCCGAATAACGGAACAGGCCGGCGGTATACAGGCCCGGCAGACCGCTGCGGGCCAGGGCATGGGCGCCACGCCGCACCCGGTAGGCACCGGCGATGCGCTGCGCAGGCGCGTCCCACACCACGATGTGCTGGTAGTGCGGATCGTAATTGTCCAGATCACGGCTGCGGCCCGTACCCTCGCCCACCGCGCGGAAAGTAAGTTCGCGCAGCCGCCCCAGTTCCTGCAGCAGTGGCGAGTCGGCGGCACAGCTGGCCAGCAGTATCTGCTTTCCGTCGCCGGTCTGCCCAAGCATCTCGGCAGCCGCCAGTTCGGCACACACCTGCGCCACCGGCGTGGGTGCAGCCAGCGGCTCGGGGCCGCCACTGGCGCCCACCTGCTCCGGCTGCTGGCGCTCGCGCCCCAGCGCATAGAGCGCGTCACGCACCGCCTGCAGCTGCTCTGCCGGGTCCCGGCCTTCGGCAAGCTGCATCGGCTGGCCCACCTGCAGGCGCAGTGGGCGGCCACGGCGGGCGAACATTTCCCGCGCCAGCAGCGCGGTGCCGGCCGGCTTGAACACCGCCGAGGCGCCATAGAACAACGCCGAATTACGCGCCAGCACCCGTACCGGCAGCACCGGCGCGCGGGTGGCGCGGGCAAACCGGACGAAGCCCCGGTTCCAGCGGCCATCACGGATGCCCTGCAGCGACAGCCGCGACACCTCACCCGCCGGAAATACGATCACGCACTGCTCCGCCGCCAAGGCCTGCTCCACCGCCTGCAGGCTGGCGCGCTGGGCGCGGCCACCGAGAATGCGTACCGGCAGCAGCAGCTCGCGCAGCGGCTCCAGTTCCAGCAGCAGATCGTTGGCGATGATGCGCACATCCCGCCGCACCCGGCCCACCGCATCCAGCAGCGCCAGCGCATCCAGCGCCCCGGACGGGTGGTTGGCGACGATCAGCAGGCGGCCGCTGGCCGGTATCCGCGCCAGCGCGGCGCTGTCGATGGCGTAGCCGGTTTCCAGGAACTCCAGCGCCTTGGCCACGAAGTCGAAGCCGCGCTGCCCTGCGTTGCGCTGCAGGAAGTCGCGCAGCTGCCCGAACCGTGACCAGCGCCCCACCGTACGCAGCAGCGGCCTTGCAAGCTGGCCGCGCGGGCCTTGGAACCACTCGGGATAGCGTTGCTGCAGGCGTTGCTCGATTTGCTGCATGGGGTTCACCGTCGGCCCGTTTGGCCGGCAGCCTGCACCCGCCAGACGGCAATGCGGTTGCGCTTTTGCGGCAGTTCCGTGACCGCGCGCCTTAACCGGATGGAAACACCCCTCCAGTCACTATTCCGGTGGCGCCAACTGCGTGTATCATGCGCGCCATCTTTTCATCCGAATCAAGGGATATAAAGCCTGATGTCCAGCTACCTGTTCACCTCCGAATCGGTCTCCGAAGGCCATCCGGACAAGATTGCCGACCAGATCTCCGATGCGGTGCTGGACGCGATCCTGGCCCAGGACAAGCGCGCCCGCGTGGCCTGCGAAACCCTGGTCAAGACCGGTGCGGCGATTGTCGCCGGTGAAGTGACCACCTCGGCGTGGGTCGATATCGAAGAACTGACCCGCAACGTCATCAACGAAATCGGCTACGACAACTCCAACGTCGGCTTCGACGGCCACACCTGCGCCATCATCAACATGCTGGGCAAGCAGTCGCCGGACATCGCTGCCGGCGTTGATGGCACCAACAAGAAGGCAAAGAAGCCGGAAGAACAGGGCGCTGGCGACCAGGGCCTGATGTTCGGCTATGCCTGCAATGAAGCCCCGGAATACATGCCGGCGCCGATCTACTACTCGCACCGTCTGGTCGAGCAGCAGGCCAAGGTCCGCAAGAAGAAGAACTCGCCGCTGCCGTGGCTGCGCCCGGACGCCAAGAGCCAGGTGACCCTGCGTTACGGCCAGGACGGCAAGATCGAAGGCCTGGACGCGGTGGTGCTGTCGACCCAGCACGACCCGGGCGTGAAGCAGAAGGACCTGATCGAGGCCGTGCGCGAGCACATCCTCAAGCCGGTGCTGCCGAAGGCATGGCTGGACAAGCTGCCGAAGAACAAGGTGCACATCAACCCGACCGGCATCTTCGTGATCGGCGGCCCGGTGGGCGATTGCGGCCTGACCGGCCGCAAGATCATCGTCGACACCTACGGCGGCATGGCCCGTCACGGTGGTGGTGCGTTCTCGGGCAAGGATCCGTCCAAGGTTGACCGTTCGGCCGCTTACGCTGCCCGTTACGTCGCCAAGAACGTGGTTGCCGCCGGCCTGGCCGACAAGTGCGAAGTGCAGGTCTCCTACGCCATCGGCGTGGCCGAGCCGACCTCGATCTCGGTCACCACCTTCGGCACCGGCAAGATTCCGGACGCACAGATCGAGAAGCTGATCCGCGCCCACTTCGACCTGCGCCCGTACGGCATCATCAAGATGCTGGACCTGATCCACCCGATGTACCAGCAGACCGCTGCGTACGGCCACTTCGGCCGCAAGCCGAAGGAGTTCTCGTACGTGGACGGCGACGGCAAGACCCAGAACGCCACCGCGTTCTCCTGGGAAAAGACCGACCGCGCCGAAGCACTGCGCAAGGCTGCCAAGCTGAAGTAATCAGCCCACCGCCAATGTGTCACCAGAAAGGCCACCTGCAAGGGTGGCCTTTCTGTTTGGTCAGCCCCGGCATCAGCAATGCGGCTGCAGATGTGCCGCTTCCGCTGCGGCACGCCGTTGCCGGTGATTGAGCTCCCGAACATCACACCTGCTCTCACGCCACCTGTGCGGACCGATGCACTACCATCGCCGCCATGGGGAAAAATGACCGTAGACCGATTGCCGCCCGTTCCACCGGCTGGGCCCGAAGCCTGAGCGCCGCGCTGGCACGTTCTTCCATCACGCCGAACCAGATTTCCGTGCTCAGCATCTTCTTCGCCGCCATCGGTGCGGTGGGGCTGCTGGCAGCGCCGAACATCCTTGGGCTGGTCACCTGCGCGGTATGCGTGCAGCTGCGCCTGATCTGCAACCTGCTCGACGGCATGGTGGCGATGGAAGGCGGCAAGCAGACCGCCACCGGCGCGCTGTACAACGAGTACCCGGACCGCATCGCCGATTCGCTGCTGATCGTCGCGCTCGGCTATGCCGCCGGCATGCCTTGGCTGGGCTGGCTGGGCGCGCTGCTCGCCGCCCTCACCGCCTATGTACGGCTGTCCGGTGCGAGCGTGGGGCTGGCACAGGATTTCCGCGGGCCGATGGCCAAGCAGCACCGCATGGCCGTGCTGACCATCGCCTGCGTGCTGGCCATCATCGAACAGCTGATCGGCAGGACCGCTTATGTGCTGCCGGCCGCTGCGGCCATCATCGCCGCCGGCTCGCTGCTGACCTGCATCACCCGCACGCGCGCCATCGCCGCGCAGCTGAAGGCCCGATCCTGATGCTGTCGCGCGCGCTGGTTGCCGCCGTCAAGGTCTTCATTGGTGCCTATCCACGTTGGCTGGGCAGCCGCCCCACCGACACCCAGCGCATCTACTTCGCCAATCACTCCAGCCATCTGGACACGGTGGCGCTGTGGTCGGCCCTGCCGCCCGCGCTGCGCGAGCACACCCGCCCGGTGGCCGCACGCGACTACTGGAGCAAGGGCATACGCAAGCTCATCGCCGACAAGGGCTTCAACGCGGTGTTGATCGAGCGCGACCGCAGCAAGTGCGAAGGCGACCCGCTGCAGCCATTGCACGATGCGCTGGATGCCGGCGATTCGCTGATCCTGTTCCCGGAAGGCACGCGCAACCACGAGGAACTGCCGCAGCCGTTCAAGGCCGGCCTGTTCCATCTGGCGCAGCGTTACCCGCATGTGGAGCTGGTGGCGGTGTATCTGGACAACGCGCGCCGCGCGCTTCCCAAGGGCAGCCTGGTGCCGGTGCCGCTGGTCTGCACGGTGCGCTTCGGCGCACCGCTCAACCGTGTTCCCGATGAAGACAAGGTGCAGTTCCTGGAACGTGCGCGGCAGGCGGTGGTGGATCTGGCATGAACAACGTATTCCAACATCTGCCGCTGGGCAGCTTCCTGCGGCAGGCCATCGACCGCGCACCGCCGCAGTTCTGGTGGGTGATCGGCGGCGTGATCGCGCTGCTGGTGGTGGCCAGCCTCATTGGCTTCATCCTTGGCCGCGTGAAACCCGGCTCGGTGGTGGACAACCTCAACGCGCGCATCAATGCGTGGTGGGTGATGGTCGGCGTGCTGCTGGTCTGCTTCCTGATGGGCAAGGTGGCCACGCTGGTGTTCTTCGGCCTGCTGTCCTTCTTTGCCCTGCGTGAATTCATCTCGCTTACCCCTACCCGGCGCGGCGACCACCTCGCGCTGTGCCTGTGCTTCTACATCGCCATCCCGCTGCAGTACTGGCTGATCGGCATCGACTGGTACGGGCTGTTCGTCATGTGCATCCCGGTATACGGCTTCCTGGCGCTGCCGGCGGTCTCCGCGCTTTCCGGCGATACCGAGAAGTTCCTGGAGCGCAACACCAAGATCCAGTGGGGCGTGATGCTTACCGTGTTCTGCCTGAGCCACGCACCGGCGCTGATGCTGCTGCGCATTCCCGGCTACGAAGGCCAGAACCTGATGCTGCTGTTCTACCTGCTGCTGGTGGTGCAGCTCAGCGACGTGCTGCAGTACGTGTTCGGCAAGCTGTTCGGCAGGCACCTGCTGGCACCGCAGGTGAGCCCGTCCAAGACGGTGGAAGGTCTGGTCGGTGGTGGTCTGGCCGCAACCGGCGTCGGTGCCGCGCTGTGGTGGATCACCCCGTTCTCGCCGATGCAGTCGGCACTGCTGTCGCTGCTGATCGTGGTGTGCGGCTTTCTGGGCGGACTGGCGCTGTCGGCGGTCAAGCGCAGCCTGGGCGCCAAGGACTGGGGTGAAATGATCGAAGGCCACGGCGGCATCCTCGACCGGCTGGACTCGGTGGTGTTCTCCGCCCCGGTGTTCTTCCATGTGGTGCGGTACAACTTCCAGTAAGCGCACAAGCGGAAGCTTTACCCCTCCCCAACCCTCCCCTTCGCTTCGCGAAAGGGAGGGGGCATATCCCCTCCCCTTGCGGGCGAAGCCCATAGGGGGAGGTTGGGAGGGGGTTGTGCTTGTTGCTCTCCGCTTCAAGCGCAAGCCTCACCCCTCCCCAGCCCGTCCGGCCCTGCGGCATAGCCTTCGGGCGTTCATCAGGCCGCACGCCAGTGGCGTGCAAGCGGCCTTCTTCACCCCCTTCGCTACGCGAAAGGGAGGGAGCAATACGCCCCTCCCCTTGTGGGCGAAGCCCACAGGGGGAGGTTGGGAGGGGGTAAAGCGCAATGCCCGCCCTGCTGGCCCCATCACCCCCAGTGGAGTAGCCTGCGGCTCCCATGGTCGCGGTAAGCCTCATGTCCGAACACAAGTCCCACCAGCTGTCGATGACCGTGCTGATGTCACCGGAGATGGCCAATTTCTCCGGCAAGGTGCACGGCGGCGCGGTGCTGCGCCTGCTTGATCAGGTCGCCTATGCCTGCGCCAGCCGCTACGCCGGCAACTACGTTGTCACACTATCGGTGGATCAGGTGACCTTCCGCCAACCCATCCTGGTGGGCGAGCTGGTGACCTTCCTGGCATCGGTCAACTTCACCGGCACCTCGTCGATGGAAGTGGGCATCAAGGTGGTGGCCGAGGACATCCGCAAGGGCAGCGTTCGCCACGCCAACAGCTGCTTCTTCACCATGGTGGCCGTGGATGATGAAGGCAGGCCGACGCCCGTGCCGACGCTGCAGCTGGAAACCCCGGACGAGAAGCGCCGCTTCGCCGCCGCGCAGATCCGCCGCCAGCTGCGGCAGGAGATGGAGCAGCGGCATCTTGAGCTGCTCAAGAGCACGCCTTCGTCGGAGGGCTGAGGTAGAAGCTGCCCTCACCTGCCCCTTCGGGGCATCCTCTCCCGCGCGCGGGAGAGGGGAAAAACAGCACACCTGCAGGCTTGCGATTACCCGCTTCTCCGTAGCCCGGGTAAGCGCAAGCGCACCCGGGAACGCGCACCACTCGAGCCGGCATCAACCCGTGTTCTGCACACCCTGCGACACGCCGTTCACGCAGGCCACCAGCGCACGCAGCAATTCATCGTCCTCGCGGTTGCTCGCGCGCCAGCGCTGCAGCAGGTCCACCTGCAGGGTGCTGATCGGGTCGATGTATGGATTGCGCAGACGGATCGACAAGGCAAGCCGCGGGTCGTGTTCCAGCAACTCCTGCTGCCCGCTCAGGCGCTTCACCCAAAGTGCTGTCAGTGCCAGCTCCTCGCGGATCAGCGGGAAGAAGTGATCGTGCAGCGGCCCGGCCAGCCGCGAAAACTGCTCGGCGATGTGGATGTCACCCTTGCTCAGTACCATCGACATGTCATCGAGGAAGGTCTCGAAGAACGGCCAGTCGTGCGCCATCTCACGCAGCAACTCTTCATGCCCTGCATCCGCAGCGGCCTGCAGGCCACTGCCCACGCCAAACCAGCCCGGTATCGCTGCACGCGCCTGGCTCCATGCGAACACCCACGGAATCGCGCGCAGGTTGGTCAACGCTGCATCTTGGCCCAGCCGCCGCGAGGGGCGCGACCCCAGCGTCATGCGCTCGATCACGTCGATGGGTGTGGCCTGCCGGAAGTAATTCATGAACTCCGGATCACCGACAAAGGCACGATAGGCGCGCGAGCTGTGTTCGGCGACCAGCGCCATCACCGGCTTCCACGCTTCCTCGCGCGGCTCGGCCGCACGCGGGCGCAGGCTGGCGCGCAGCACCGCGCCGGCGGACTGTTCCAGCGACCGCAGCGCCAGCGCGCGGATGCCGTACTTGCGATGGATCACCTCGCCCTGCTCGGTCACGCGCAGACGCCCGTCGATGCTCCCGCGCGGCGAGGCGTTCACCGCATGCGTGGTCTTGGTGCCACCGCGGCTGATGGAGCCGCCACGGCCATGGAAAAAGGTGAGATGCACGCCGTACTCGCTGGCCACTTCCAGCAACTCCACCTGGGCGTGCTGCAGACCCCAGCGTGATGCGGCGATACCGCCGTCCTTGCCACTGTCCGAGTACCCCAGCATCACCATCTGCACGTCGTTGCGCGCGGCGAGATGGGCGCGATAGACCGGATCGGCCAGCAGGTCACGCAGCGTCGCGGTGCCACGGCCAAGGTCATCCACGGTTTCAAACAGCGGCGCGATATCCAGCGGCACCGCATTGGCCCCATCGACCAGACCACCACGGCGCGCAAGCGCCAGCACGGCCAGCACGTCGCCACGATCATGCGCCATGGAAATGATGTAACTGCCGAGCGCGTCAGCACCATGCCGGCGACGTGCATCCGCCAAGGCGGCGAACACCTTGTCCAGCCGCTGCCCCACTTCGTCATCGCCTGCCGGCAACGCCGCTTCGCCTGAGGCGTAAGGCGAAAGGCGCTGCGCACGCGCGGCGCCGTCCAGTGCATCGAACGCCTCCTGCCCGCCCAGCACTTCGGCCAGCGCACGCGAATGCACACTCGACTCCTGACGCACATCCAGCCGCGCCAGATGGAAGCCGAAGGTACGTACGCGCCACATCAGCCGCCGCACCGCGAACCACCCCGCATGCTTGCCCTTGTTGGCCTCCAGGCTGTCGAGGATCAGCTGGATGTCGGCGATGAATTCCTCCGGGCCGCCATACGCACCATCGGCATCGTCCAGCGTGGCCTGCAGGCGCGCGCGCATGCGGTCATTGAGCAGGCGGTAGGGCATGTCGGCATGGCGCGGGCGTGACTGTGCCTGCGGCAACAACTGCTGGTATTCCGCCACGCGCGCAAGCAGCGCTTCGCTCACGCCCACCAGTTCGGTGGATTGGCTGAGCAGGCTCGCCAGCTTGAGCATGTCCTTCAGATACAGCTCCAGCACCGCACGGCGCTGCGCGTTCAAGGTGTTGGTGATGGTGGTGGCATCCACGTTGGGATTGCCATCCATGTCGCCGCCCACCCAGGTGCCGAAGCGCACCAGTCGCGGCAGCGGCAGGCTGCGGCCCCAAGTATCGCGCACGGCCTGTTCCAGCGATTCGTAGAACACCGGCATCACCCGGTACAGCACGCGCGTGAGGTAGAAGCCGACGTGCTCGCGCTCGTCGTCCACCGTAGGCCGGACAGGCGAGGAATCGGCAGTCTGCCAGGAGGCGGTCAAGGCCATACGGAAGCGCGCTGCATCGGCAGCCTGCTCACCGGGCGTGCGCTGTCCGTCGAGGTTGTCCACCAGCGCGGCGACCATCAGCTGCTCTTTTTCCAGCAGCGCGCGTCGCAATGCTTCAGTCGGGTGCGCAGTGAACACCGGTTCGATGTCGATGCGCGGCAACCACTGCGCCAACTCTTCAAGGCTCACGCCCTGCGCCTTGAGCTTGAGCAGCGCGTCATGCAGGCCATCAGGCTGCGGACGCTTGGTGCCGGCGCGCTGGTAATCACGCCGGCGGCGGATGCGATGCACGCGCTCGGCGATGTTCACCACCTGGAAGTAGGTGCTGAAGGCCCGCACCAAAGCCTCGGCCTCGCGCGGCGTGCGCCCGGACAGCTGGCTGCTCAGCGATGCCAGCGGGCTCTGCGTCTCGCGCCGGGCGATGGCGGCGGTGCGCACCTCTTCCACTTCATCGAGGAAGCCGGGCGATACCTGTTCGGAAATCAGATCCCCCACCATCGTGCCGAGGCGACGCACATCGTCGCGCAGAGGCAGGTCAGGGGTCGCGAAGACGACGCTGCTACGGTACTCGTTCATCCAGGACGGTAAGCCTTGCGATGCGGGAACACCCCAAGCCTAACCGATATGGACATGCGATTTTGCAGTGCACCAAACCTGAAACTGTTGCAGATGATTGTTGTCTGCGGGGTGTCCGGTGGCTGTCCAGGGAGGGGACAGGGGCTGTTCCGGTGCTTCATTCTGTTCGGAGCAACGTCACCCCTCCCCAGCCCTCCCCTTCACCTTCGGTGAAAGGGAGGGAGCAATAGCCCCTCCCCTTGCGGGCGAAGCCCGTAGGGGGAGGTTGGGAGGGGGTTGCGCTTGTTGCTCTCAGCTTCAAGCGAAAAACTTCACCCCTCCCCAACCCTCCCCTTCACCTTCGGTGAAAGGGAGGGGGTAGTGCCCCTCCCCTTTGCCTTCGGCAAAAGGGAGGGAGCAAAACCTCACCGCTTCTTGCCGCCCTTGTCACCCTCACCCAGCCAGCGGTCCAGCCAGTCCTCGCTCTCGGCCAGCATGGTCATGATGGATTCGCGTGCACGATACCCATGCGATTCGTTCGGCAGCATCACCAGTCTTGCGGTACCACCCAAGCCCTTCACCGCGGCGAACATGCGCTCGCTCTGCACCGGGAAGGTGCCGGAATTGTTGTCGTTCTCGCCATGGATGAACAGGATCGGATCCTTGATCTTGTCTGCATGCACGAACGGCGACATCTTCAGGTAGGTATCCGTTGCCTGCCAGAAATTGCGCTCCTCCGCCTGGAAACCGAACGGCGTGAGCGTGCGGTTGTAGGCGCCCGAACGCGCGATGCCCGCCTTGAACAGGCGCGTATGCGCGAGCAGGTTGGCGGTCATGAACGCGCCGTAGGAATGCCCGCCCACGGCGATGCGCTCGCGGTCACCCACGCCACGGCGCACCACTTCGTCCACCGCGGCCTGAGCGCTGGCGACCAGCTGCTGCACATAGGTGTCGTTGGGCTCGGTCTTGCCTTCGCCGATGATCGGCATGGTCGGGTTGTTGAGCACCACATAGCCCTTGGCGAGGAAGGCCTGCGGCCCCCAGTAGCTGACCACATTGAAGCGGTGCGGCGAGCCCTGCACCTGGCTGGCGTCCTGCGCGGATTTGAACTCCGCCGGGTAGGCCCACATCAGCACCGGGCGCGGCCCATCCTTCTTCGGGTCATAGCCGGGTGGCAGCAGCAGGTCGGCGGTGAGCTCGACACCATCGTTGCGCTTGTAGCGGATCTGCTCCTTCTTCACCCCACGCAGCGCCGGCAGTGGATGCGCGAAATGGGTCAGTTCCAGCGGCTTGGCATCGGCAGCCAGACCGCGTGCGAACAGATTGGCTGGCACGTCATTGGTTTCACGGTAGGTGAGGATGCGCGCATCGTCACCTTCGATGATCGCCAACGGCTGCTCGTAGTACGGCGCCTGCGAGTGGAACAGGCGCTCGCTCTTGCCACTGGCCAGATCCACGCGGTCCAGGAACGGGCGGTCACCCTCGGCCGAGGCACCTTCGCCAATACGGAAGAAGCTCTTGCCGTCATCGCTGAACTGCAGACGCGCACGGCCACCGTCATCAGGCTGCAGCAGCGGCTCGCCCGGATCGGCGTAACGGTCATCTTCCGAACGCTCCACCAGCAGCGTCGGCGCCTGCTCCGGGTGATCCGGACTGATCTTCCACTGCTTCACCTGGCGGCTCTTCCACCAGTATTCGTCCATCAGCGCCACGTCACCATTGCCCCAGGTGATGCCCGCATAGCGCGCGCCCAGCTGCGCCAGCGTGGTCGGCGGCTTGTCGAAGGGGGCCTGCTGGGTCAGCACGGCATCACGGATGGCCGCCTCGCGCGACGGATCACCGCCATCCTGTGCTTCGGCCCATACCAGCGTCGCCGGTGCATCGGCGCGCCAGCTGATCGAACGCACGCCGGTGGCCACGGCGTCATTGCCGGTGGGCAGACCATCGACCAGCGGCAGGCGTGCCACCGTGTGCACCTGCTTGCCCTGCGCGTCCAGCACCTCGATGCGGCGCGGGAAACGGTTGACCGGCACGGTATAGGAGAACGGTCGCTCCACGCGCTGGCTGAGCAGGTACTTGCCGTCCGGCGACGGGGCCAGCCCCAGGTACAGACCCGGCGCACCCACCGGCGTGGTCTGGCCGTTGATCGCCACACGCACCGGCTGCGCCTGCAGGTAGTACTCGAACTGGCGCGCGTCGCCTTCGTTCTTCAGCAGGTCCTGATAGGTGGGCACCGACCGCACGCCCTGCCCGCCTGCGGTCTCCTGCACGGCCGGGCCGGTCGGCACGCCGTCACCACGCGGTGCCTCGCCCTGGCTGGCAGGGCGCTGCATCACCAGCAGCGCGTCATTGCCGGGCAGCCAGCTGTAACCACGGCCCACGATGCTGTTCAGACGCTCGGCCACGCGCCGGGCGCTGCCCGCTTCCACGTCCACCAGCCACAACTCGTTGCTGCCGGTGGCCGGGTCCACCTGATTGAAGGCCAGGTACTTCTGGTCCGGCGACCAGGTCAGCGACGCCACCGACAGCGGCTGCGGCAGACCGGCGATCTGGCGCTCGGCGCCGTCGCGGGTGGAAACCAGCGAAAGCTTGTTGCCGAAACTGAAACGGCTGTCGGACACCGTCTTGGGATTGATGCGCAGGCCGGCCAGCTTCAGCTCCGGCGCAGCCACCTGGGCGATGGACGGCAACGACGGGGTCTGCAGCATCGCCACGATGTCCCGCTT
>DALZZG010000055.1:0-279 GCA_031987665.1 Stenotrophomonas sp.
GCGCTGCTCGGCTTCGCGGCGGCTCGCGGCTTGGCGCTCGGCTTCCAGACGCTCGCTTTCCTTGCGCGCGGCTTCCTGCTTGGCGGCCAGCTGCTGGGCGGCAGTGGCTTCAGCGGCCTGCTGCTGGGCCAGGCGCTGCTGTTCGGCCTGCTGCTTGATCTTGTTCTCGGCGTCCTTCTTGGCCTTGTCGGCCTCTTCCACGGTGCGCGTCTGCACCAGCTGGGCGCCCTTGGTCACGCCATCCTTCAGGCGCGGCAGGGCCGGTGCGGACGGGTCCAT
>DALZZG010000055.1:398-16368 GCA_031987665.1 Stenotrophomonas sp.
GGGCTTCGGTGAAGTCCTCACGGCCCAGCGCCTGTTCGGCGGCGATCAGGGTGTAGGGCTGCAGGTCGGTCAGCGCGCTCCTGACGGAGCCGTCTTCCGGCAGCTTCTCGCGCAGCGCCAGGTAGTACTCCACGGCGTTGTCGCCGACCGGGGCGTACATGCGGTTCTCGCGCAGCGCGGCACCGGCGGCGTCACGCAGCTGGGTGGTGTCCATGCCCTGCACCTTGTCCGACACAGCCTTGTCGGTGGCAGCGGCGGCAGCGGCCGCGCTGGGTGCGGCGGCCGGTGCGGCAGCGCCGTCGGCCGGGGCCGGGGTAGGTTCATCCTTGCCGGAGCAGGCGGCCAGGCCGGCCAACAGAACGATGGGTGCCAGCAGGCGCAGCTTGCCGTGCTTCGTGACGTGCGACATGAATCATCCCCTTGGATCAACGGACGTAGCCAGCCAGTCCCCCTTTGGACGCTTGTGGCTGCGGTAGGTCCCCATACCGCGCCGGCCGGCAATGAAGCGCGAATCTAGCATCGCTTGAGCGGCTTGCGGGCGCTGAAATGCCTGATCCGGCAAAAAAGTGATGAAAATCACAATAAGTGATCTTCATCACATTGCCGCGTCAATGTGCCGCGGCCTGCTTTCCATGCCCGTTCATCAGCTTGTCGGTCCAGGCGATGCCCACCGCCGACAGGATGAAGACGCAGTGGATGATGGTCTGCCACAACACACCGTCACGGGTGAAGTTGCTGCACGGGGACTTGGACGCGGTCAGCTCCGGGGTGCACAGCGGCATGCCCAGCTGCCCGGCTTCGATGAAGGTCTTGAGCAGGTGGATGGAGGAGATGCCGATGATGGCCATGGCCAGCTTGACCTTCAGCACCGAGGCGTTGACGTGGCTCAGCCATTCCGGCTGGTCCGGGTGGCCCTGCAGGCCCAGGCGCGACACGAAGGTCTCGTAGCCGCCGACGATCACCATCACCAGCAGGTTGGAGATCATCACCACGTCGATCAGGCCGAGCACGATCAGCATGATCTTCTGCTCGCTCAGGCCACCCGCGTCGGTGACCAGATGCAGCAGCTCCTTGCCGAACAGGAACACGTAGACGCACTGGGCGATGATCAGCCCCAGGTACAGCGGCAGCTGAAGCCAGCGCGAGGCGAAGATCAGGGAGGGAAGCGGACTCAGCGGCTTGAAGTCGGACATCGGAGGAATGCTGCGTTGCGGAAAGTGCGCAGATTAACGGGGCTTTTGTCAGCTTGCCAAGCACCGCTGCTGGGTACACTCGGTGTCAATCCTGATGGAACCACGCGCATGATCGACCTGTACTACTGGCCCACACCCAACGGCCACAAGATCACCCTGTTTCTGGAAGAAGCCGGGTTGGAGTACCGCATCCACCCCGTGAACATCGGCAAGGGCGACCAGTTCCTGCCCGAGTTCCTGGCCATTTCGCCCAACAACAAGATGCCTGCCATCGTGGACCACGCGCCGGCCGATGGCGGCGCGCCGGTGAGCGTGTTCGAGTCCGGTGCGATCCTGCTGTATCTGGCGGAGAAGACGGGCCGCTTCCTGCCCGCCGACCTGCGCGGGCGTACCGCCACGCTGGAATGGCTGTTCTGGCAGATGGGCGGGCTGGGGCCGATGAGCGGGCAGATGGGGCACTTCAACGTCTATGCGCCCGAGCGGATTCCCTACGCGGTGGAGCGCTATGACAGCGAGGTGCGCCGCCTGCACCGGGTGATGGACAAGCGGCTGTCCGAATCCACCTATCTCGCAGGTGAGGACTACGGCATCGCCGACATGGTGAGTTATCCGTGGATCGGTGCCTACGCGAAGATGCCGCCGGACTTCGATGCTTTCCCGCACCTGCGCCGTTGGCATCAGGCCATCGCCGAACGTCCGGCCACGCAGCGGGCCTACGCCATCGGCCCAAGCGTCAACCCGGAGGCCGGGCAGCCGATGAGCGATGAGGAGAAGCGCCTGCTGTTCGGCAGACGCGACTGATGGCAGGGGGCGCTGCCAGCAGGGCTGGGCTAGGATGGCCCGATCCATGCTGTCCCCGACAGGTATCCCATGCGCCCCTTGTTCCTTGCTCTCGCCATGATCCTTGCCACCCCCGCCGTCCACGCCGAAAAACTCACGCTTGAGGCCATCACCGGCAGCGCGCCGCTGTCCGGCCCGACGCTGATGAAGCCCAAGGTGGCGCCGGACGGCTCGCGGGTGACATTCCTGCGCGGCAAGGACAGCGACCGCAACCAGCTGGACCTGTGGGAATACGACATCGCCAGCGGCCAGACCCGGCTGCTGGTGGATTCCAAGGTGGTGCTGCCCGGCACCGAGACCCTCAGCGATGCGGAAAAGGCACGCCGCGAGCGCCAGCGCATCGCCGCGCTGACCGGCATCGTCGATTACCAGTGGTCGCCTGATGCGAAGACGCTGCTGTTCCCGCTGGGCGGCGAGCTGTACCTGTACGACCTGGGCAAGCAGGGCCGCGATGCGGTGCGCCAGCTCACCCATGGCGAAGGTTTCACCACCGACGCCAAGCTCTCGCCGAAGGGTGGCTTCGTCAGCTTCGTGCGTGACCGCAACCTGTGGGTCATCGACCTGGCCAGCGGCAAGCAGCTGCAGCTGACCCGCGACGGCAGCGCGACCATAGGCAACGGTGTGGCCGAGTTCGTCGCCGACGAGGAAATGGACCGCCACACCGGTTACTGGTGGGCGCCGGATGATTCGGCCATCGCCTTCGCCCGCATCGACGAAACGCCGGTGCCGGTGCAGAAGCGCTACGAGATGTACGCCGACCGCGTGGAGATGATCGAACAGCGCTACCCGGCGGCCGGCGACCACAACGTACTGATGAAGCTGGGCGTCATCGCACCCAAGCAGGACGCCGCGCCGACCTGGGTGGACCTGGGCAAGGAGCAGGACATCTACCTGGCGCGCGTGGATTGGCGTGACCCGCAGCACCTCAGCTTCCAGCGGCAGAGCCGCAACCAGCGCGCGCTGGAGCTGATCGAGGCGGACCTGTCCAACGGCAGGCAGCGCACGCTGGTCACCGAAACCGGCAAGACCTGGGTGCCGCTGCACAACAGCCTGCGCTTCCTGAAGGACGGCCGTTTCCTGTGGTCATCCGAGCGCAGCGGCTTCCAGCACCTGTATCTGGCCAGCGCCGATGGCCGCACGCTCACCCCGCTGACTTCGGGCAAGTGGCCGGTGGATGAACTGCTGACCGTGGACGAGGATGCCGGCAACGTCTATTTCCGCGCGGGCATGGAATCGCCGCTGCGCAGCGAGATCTATGTGGTGCCGCTGGCCGGTGGTACGCCGCGCAGGCTGTCCAAGGCCGAGGGCATGCACAGCGCCGCCTTCGCCAACAACGCCAGCGTGTATGTGGACAGCTGGTCCAACAGCAGCACGCCGCCGCAGATCGAGCTGTACCGCGCCAGTGGCGAAAAGATCGCCACGCTGCTGGACAACGACCTGGCCGATCCCAAGCATCCCTACGCGCCGTACCGCGACGCGCAGCGGCCGGTGGAGTTCGGCACCATGACCGCCGCCGACGGCAGGACCGAGCTGCATTACAGCCTGATCAAGCCGGAAGGTTTCGACCCGGCGAAGAAGTACCCGGTGGCGGTGTACGTCTATGGCGGACCCGCCAGCCAGACGGTTACCGACAGCTGGCCGGGCCGCGGTGACCATATGTTCAACCAGTACCTGGCGCAGCGCGGCTACGTGGTGTTCTCGATGGACAACCGCGGCACGCCGCGCCGTGGCCGTGATTTCGGTGGCGCGCTGTACGGCGTGCAGGGCACGGTGGAAGTGGCCGACCAGCTGAAGGGCGTGGAGTGGCTGAAGTCGCAGCCGTGGGTGGATGGCAAGCGCATCGGCGTGCAGGGCTGGTCCAACGGCGGCTACATGACCCTGATGCTGCTGGCCAAGGCCTCCAACCAGTACGCCTGCGGTGTGGCCGGCGCACCGGTCACCGACTGGGGCCTGTACGACACCCACTACACCGAGCGCTACATGAACCTGCCGGCGGCCAATGTTGATGGCTACCGCGAAGCGCGCATCCTCACCCATGTCGATGGGCTGACCTCACCGCTGCTGCTGATCCACGGCATGGCCGACGACAACGTGCTGTTCACCAATTCCACCAGCCTGATGAGCGCGCTGCAGAAGCGCGGACAGACCTTTGAGCTGATGACCTACCCCGGTGCCAAGCATGGTCTGTCGGGCAGCAACGCACTGCACCGCTACCGCATCGCCGAGGACTTCCTGGCGCGTTGCCTGAAGCCCTGAGCGGGCAGGGGAGACACGGATGTCATCTTCACCCCTGCCGCCACCACTGCCGAATGCCGGCCCCGGTGGCGGGCCGCGTCGCAACGCCTTCCAGCGGAACCTGAAATGGGCGCTGCCGCTGTCGGCGGTGCTGCTGCTGGGCGGCGTCGGGTTCTTCATCTGGGTCGGGCTGCACCAGGTGACCTCCCGGCTTGAAAGCAGCGTGCCTTACAAGCTGGCGGTGGAGCGCGCTTCGCAGGACATGCAGGTGCGCGGGGCACTGGGTCAGCCGATGCAGGCCGAAGCGCTTCCCATGGGAAACGTGGGCGAGTTCGCTGGCACCGGCGTGGCCACGCTGGTCATCCGCATCAAGGGCCCCCAGGGCAAGGGCATCCTCGTCGGCGAAGCCACCCGCACGCAGGCCGAATGGCGCTTCGACAAGCTGACCGCCAAGTTACCGGGCCGCCACGATGAGGTGGATCTACGCACCAGCGACGAGAAGGCCTGCGCGCTGATGGGGCACTGCCCGTAAGGCGGGAAGCAACCCCTCCCCAGCCCTCCCCTTTGCTGCGCAAAAGGGAGGGGGCAGAAGCGACCTCCCCAACCCCCCCCTTGGCCTTTGGCCAAAGGGAGGGGGTAGAAGCGGGCTTCCCGTGAAGAAGTGGGCTTCCCGTGGATCGGACAGATGGCGATGACCACCCCCTCCCTTTTGCGCAGCAAAGGGGAGGGCCGGGGAGGGGTGAGCCTTTGCTCCTGCTCTTGCCCCCACCAGACACCCAGAAAAAAACAGCCGGCGCAAGGCACCGGCTGTCTCCAGCATCCTTCAGACAGGCTGACAGGCCGCGCCGCAGCGCGCTACTTCCCGGCCCCTGCCGGCACCCAGATGGCGATGCCTGCCGCACGCTTCTGCTGGGTGGGGATGCCCACGCTCAGGCCGCCGGCGGTGTGGCGGCCAAAGCTGCCGGCACCCACGGACATGCCCACCGGCGAACCGCCGGAGCCCACGCCCATCAGGATCACGCCATTCGCGCCGAGGGCAGCTGCCTCGCGCTTGAGTCGGGCAACGGCCGCGTCGGTCTGGCCCTGCGTGCCGAAGCCGACCGCGCTGGAGGACTCCAGCTGCGCGATTTCCACCGAACCCGGTGGCGGTGTGGAATAGATCTGCACGCTGGCCGGGTCCACGGGCGCGCGGGCCTGACCCAGCATGACCTTGGAGGTACTGGCACAGCCGCCGGTGACCAGAGCGAGGCCCAGAGCGATGGCAAGCGGGAATTTCATGGTTTCACTCCCCGGTGATGAGGGTTTCTGGATCATTCGCGGGCATTGCTGAACAAGATGCGAACTTCAGGGGCGGCAGGTCGGGTCCGGGCCTGCCTGCTGAGCACCGCTTTGGACTATCTTGCTGGCAGTGACATTGGGAGGAAAGCACATGGGGTTGATCAGCCTGATCTGGGGCATCGTGGCACTGCTGTGGATGATGCTCGCATTCATTCCGCTGCTGGGTTGGGGTAACTGGTTCCTGATTCCGTTCGCCGCGGTGGGCGCCATCATCGCCGCCATCGGCCTGCTGTTCACCCACGTCAGCAAGCGTGGCCGCGCCAAGACCGGCCTGCTGCTCAACGGCATCGTCATCGTGGTCGGCGTCATCCGCCTGAGCATCGGCGGCGGCATCATCTGACACGCCTTTGGCCTGCCCCCGGCAGGCGCGTGGCCGGGGGCGTAAAATGACGGGGTTGGCCGGGGCACTTCCCGGCAGCTTGGGCCTGCATCCCGCCTGATTCCATGATCATCCGACCCCGTCCTCGCGGTTGGCAGCTGCTGTACATGCTGCGCGGCGCCGTCCTGCCGGCAATCGCCCCGAAGGTGCTGATCATCGCCGTGCTGGACGCGCTGGGCCGCCCGCCATTGTCCGGACCGCGGCAGCCGCAGGGCTGCGTGCTGCACTGAATACCGTCATCAAGAACGAACCAAGGAGTACCGCCATGGGTCATCCCCTCTACCGTCCGCGCCGCATGCGCCACGACGAGTTCTCGCGCCGGCTGATGCGCGAGCACACGCTCACCACCGACGACCTGATCTGGCCGGTGTTCGTGCATGAGCTGCAGGGCCGTGCGCCGGTGGGATCGATGCCGGGCGTGGACCGCATGTCCATCGACGAACTGCTGCGCGAGGCGGAGCAGGCGCTGGAACTGGGCGTACCGGTGATCGACCTGTTCCCGGTCATCGATACCTCGCGCAAGACGCTGGATGCTGCCGAAGCATGGAATCCGGAAGGATTGGCGCAACGCGCCGTGCGCGCGCTGAAGGCGCGTTTCCCCGAGCTGGGCGTGATGACCGACGTGGCGCTGGACCCGTACACCACCCATGGCCAGGACGGCATCATCGATGACGCCGGCTACGTACTCAACGAGGTCACCGTGGAGGCGCTGGTGAACCAGTCGTTGTCGCATGCCGAGGCTGGCGTGGACATCGTCTCGCCGTCGGACATGATGGACGGCCGCATCGGCGCCATCCGCAGCGCGCTCGATGCCGCCGGCCACATCAACGTGCGCATCATGGCGTACTCGGCCAAGTACGCCTCGGCGTTCTACGGCCCGTTCCGCGATGCGGTGGGCAGCTCGGGCAACCTGGGCAAGGCCGACAAGAAGACCTACCAGATGGACCCGGCCAACAGTGACGAGGCCATGCGTGAGATCGCGCTGGACCTGGAAGAGGGCGCGGACATGGTGATGGTCAAGCCGGGCATGCCGTACCTGGACATCGTGCGCCGGGTGAAGCAGGAGTTCGGCGTGCCGACCTTCGCGTACCACGTCAGTGGCGAGTACGCGATGCTCAAGGCCGCCGCCGCCAATGGCTGGCTGGACGAGCGCAAGTGCGTGATGGAGACCATGATCGGCTTCAAACGGGCCGGTGCCGACGGCGTGCTGACCTACTATGCGCCGCAGATCGCGCGTTGGTTGAGGGAGGGCTGAGATGGAACCGGCAGCAGGCGTGCAGGCCTATCACTGGGTGGTGTGGGTGATCGGCGTGCTGGTGTTCGCGGCGGTGATCGGTGCGGTCATCGCCGCCATCTTCCGTGCCAACCGGCGCCCCACCGAGTTGCATTCCTCAGCAGAACGCCTGCAGCGCGAGGCGCCGCAGCCTGCGGATGTCGATGCGAAGCTGCGTGAACTGAGCCTGCTCAAGGAGCGCGGCACCATCGGCGAAGCGGAGTACGAGCGCCGACGTGCCGAGGTCCTGGCGGGCAAGTGAAGTGGCGGTAAGCGCCTGATCCACCCCGCCGGCCTTCCCGCGAAGGCCGGCTCAGCGGCAGTCGCCGCTTCCATCCACCACCGGCGTCTTCATCCGGTACAGGTCCAGGCCACCGGCGCGTGGTGCGCGGGCGCGACCACTGAGGACCAGCTCGCCCGGCTTGCTGGCGTCCACCAGCGCGCCGCGTGCGTGGCCGTCACCGTCGTTGAATGACAGCGCCAGCGGGCTGGCCTCGCCCCACGTGCCCTGCCGGCACTGTGACACCCACAGACGCGCGCTGCCGTCGGCATGGCCACGCGCGAAGATCACCGCGCGGCCACCGCCGAGCCAGCTGGCGTCGATTTCTTCCGCCTCGCTGTTGAGGCCGGCCAGCGCGACGGGCTCGGCAAAGCCGTCGCCCGCAGCGGCGGCGGTCCACAGGTCCCAGTTGCCCGCGCGGTTGCTGCTGAACAACAGGCGCCCGTCGTCGGCCAGCGATGGCGAGTGCTCGTCGCCGCGGCTGTTGACGGGGCCGCCCAGCGCCTGCGGTGTGCCGATGCTGCCATCGGCGGCCACCGCCGCGCGGTACAGGTCATGGCCGCCCCGGCCCCCTTTGCGGTTCGAGGCGAAGTACAGCCAACGGCCATCGGCGCTGAGGAAGGGATCCTGCTCGTCGGCGCTGCTGTTGAGCGGCAAGGGCTGCGGTTCCACCCAGCGTTTGTCCTGCAGACGGGCTGTCCACAGGTCCCAGCCACCGGCACCGCCCTCCCGGTTGCTGGCCCAGATGATGCGTTGGCCATCGGGGCTGAGCGTGGCGCGCAGCTCGTCGGCACGGGTGGAGACCACGCCCATGCCCTCGATCCCGAATTCGGAAAGCGCCGAGGCTGCCGGGGTAAAGAGTAAACTCGCTGCAAGCGCGAGCAGCAGTGGTCGGGTCCGCATGTGGGGTTCCGCAGGTGAGGGTCGCGTTCCAGTCTAGGTCATGCAGAGGAAACCCATGAGTGCTCCCCGCTACGCCGTGTTCGGCCAACCCATCGCCCATTCGCAGTCGCCTTACATCCAGGCGGCGTTCGGAAAGGCGCATGGGATCGCCGTTGATTACCGTGCCATCGAGGCATCGCCGGAGCAATTCCCGGCGGCGCTGGAAGCCTTCGCCGCCGATGGAGGCGTGGGCGCCAACGTGACTCTGCCGCACAAGGAGGCCGCGTTTGCACTGTGCGCCACCACCACCTCGCGCGCGCAGCGTGCCGGTGCAGTGAACACACTGCTGCGCAAGGGCGACCGCTGGCACGGCGACAACACCGACGGCATCGGCCTGGTGCGTGACCTCACCGGGCGTCACAGCCTGGACCTGCGTGGCCGCCGCGTGCTGCTGCTCGGCGCCGGTGGTGCCGCGCGTGGCGTGGCACCGGCACTGCTGGATGCGGGCATTCTCGAGCTGATCGTGGTCAACCGCTCGCCCGAACGCGCCGATGCGCTGGTCGATGCGATGAGCGAGCCGGGCCGCGCCATTTCCGCCTACTGGGAAGCGCTGCGCGAGCAGGGTGATTTCGAGCTGATCATCAACGCCACCTCGGCGGCGCGTGGCGGTGAGAACCTGTTCAACCTGCCGCTGTCGCTGGTCAACAGCATGACCACGGCGGTGGACCTGAACTACGGCGAGGCCTCCATTCCGTTCCTTGCGTGGGCGCGCGCGGCCGGTTGCCGCAACAGTTTCGATGGGCTGGGCATGCTGGTGGAACAGGCAGCGGAGAGCTTCCAGCAGTGGCATGGCATGCGTCCGGAAACCGATGCCGTGTACGACGAACTACGTGGCCGCGATACGCTGCTGGTCTCCGCCGACTGAAGGACACCCCATGGAAACCTCCACCTTGCTGACCACGCTGCTGGTCAGCATCGGTTACCGCCTGCCCATTCTGATCGCGCTGGGCGTAGGGCTGGTGATGCTGCTGGATACTCCCGGCAGCCGGATGAAGACCGCCGCGATGACCGGCATGGGCCTGTTGTTCGGCACCACCCTGCTGGGCGGCCTGGCCACTGTCCTGCCATTGCTGCTGATCGCCCGTGGCGATTTCGACGGCATCGGCAGCATCCACGCCGTGTTGACCGGCGTGCATGTCGTGCTGTCGCTGGTGGAAGCCGTTGGGTTCATCGTGCTGGCCTGGGCGGTGGTGCAGGCGCTGCGGCGGCCTGCGGTCAGCGGCAAGGCCTGAGCCGGCGGCGGGTTCGGTGAATGCGGGCAGGTATGGGAAAATGCCCGTCTTGAACGCAGCAGTGGCAGGTTGGGGTGAGTGAAAAAGTAGAGGCACCGCGCGCGCTGACCGAGGAACTGAAGGCCGGCATCCGCGACGCCTATGCCAAGCTGCAGGCCAACACGCCGGGCTTCAGCACGCGCCGCTCGCAGAGCCAGATGATCGGCGTGGTGTCGCGTGCGCTGGCCACCGGCGGCGTGGGTGTGGTCGAAGCGCCCACCGGCGTCGGCAAGAGCCTGGGCTACCTAACCGCGGGCGTGCCGATTGCCTTGGCCAGCAAGAAGAAGCTGGTGATCAGCACCGGCACCGTGGCGCTGCAGTCGCAGCTGGTCGAGCGCGACATTCCCAATTTCCTGAAAGCCACCGGCCTGCAGGCCACCGTGGCGCTGGCCAAGGGCCGCACCCGTTACCTGTGCACGCGCAATGCCGCCGAAGCGCAGGGGCAGGGCACGCAGGAAGGCATGTTCGGCGACGAAGACCTGCAGCTGTACGACCGCCCATTGGCGCCCATCGAGATGGACGTGGCCGAGAAGCTGGGCAAGGCCTTCGTGGAAGGGCGCTGGAACGGCGACCTGGACAATGCGCCGGAGCTGGTATCACCCACACTGCGTTCGCGCATCACCACGCCGGCCTCTGCCTGTGCGGGCCGGCGCTGTGCCTACTCGGCGCAATGCCCCGTGCTGCGCGCACGCACCGAAGTGCGCGATGCGCAGATCGTGGTGACCAACCATGCGCTGCTGCTGTCGGCGCTCTCCATCGGCGAGAACGACAACGGCCAGCCCTTGATCGCGCCGCCCGGCGACATGCTGCTGGTGCTGGACGAAGGCCACCATGTCGGCAACGTGGCCATCGACCAAGGCGCGGCATGGTTGCCGCTGGACGACATGGCCAAGCGCACCGGCCGCCTGCAGATCCTGATCGCAGGCGCGTATCGCGCGGTGGACAAGGACAAGATCGGCAACCTGCTGCCCACCGAGGCCATCGAGGTTGCCGCGCGTGTGAGCAAGCTGCTCAAGGGCTTCCACGACCACATCGCGCAGGTGTGGGTGCCGCAGCCGGACGAGCGCGAACCGCTGTGGCGCGCGCCCAAGGGCCGGCTTCCGGAAGTGTGGAAGCAGCCCATCGAAGAGATCGCCGACGAAACCCGCAGCCTGCTCAACTGGGCCACGGCGGCGACCGCGCTGGTGGCCAAGGGCAAGCCCGAGGATGCCGGCCACGAACGCCTGCAGCGCAACCTGGGCATGGCGCTGGAGATGATCGAACAGCAGTACAACCTGTGGGCCGGTTGGCGCCGCGAGGACAAGGAAGGCCAGCCGCCGTTCGCGCGCTGGGTGACCCTCTCGCGCGATGGCGACACCCTGCTGCACTGCTCGCCGGTATCGGCGGCGATGGTGCTGCGCAAGCTGCTGTGGGACGAAGTGGATTCGGTGGTGATGACCTCGGCCACGCTCACCGGCGGCGGCGATTTCCAGTCGCTGGCCATCGACAACGGCATTCCGGAAGAAGCAGAGATGGTGTCGCTGGCGTCCCCCTTCGACCTGCCCAACCAGGCCGAACTGATCGTGCCGCGCTTTCCGGCCACGCCCGACGAGCGCGAACGGCATCCCAAGGAAGTGGCCAAGTACCTGGCCGCCGAGCTGGACTGGGACAAGGGCAGCATGGTGCTGTTCACCTCGCGCTGGAAGATGGAGAAAGTGGCCGAGCTGATGCCGGCGTCGCTGCGCAAAAAGGTGCTGGTACAGGGCGAGAGTGCCAAGCAGAAGATGATCGAGGAGCACGTCCGCCGCACCACGGCAGGCGAGGGCTCAGTGCTGTTCGGCCTCAACTCCTTCGGCGAAGGCCTGGACCTGCCGGGCGAAGCCTGCACGACGGTGGTCATCACCCAGGTGCCGTTCGCGGTGCCGACCGACCCGCAGACGTCGACCTTGAACGAATGGTTTGAAAGCCGCGGCCTGAACTCGTTCAACCTGATCGCGATACCGCACGCACTGCGCACGCTCACCCAGTTCGCCGGCCGCCTGATCCGCACGTCCACCGACACCGGCCGGGTGATCATCCTCGATTCGCGCCTGCTCACCCGCCAGTACGGCAAGCGCATCATCGACGCGTTGCCACCGTTCAAGCGGGTGATCGGCTGAGGGCAACCCGCGCCGCGCTCGCCAGTCGCTGGTGCGTGGAACCCATTGCACGTAGAGTGCCGCCTTCTTCCGCGGTGCAGCCACCCATGCCCGACTTCACCACGACCTTCCCTTGGGCAACGCACCTGCAGCGCCTGCAGCAGGACCGCGCCGGGCATGCGCCGTGGTTTGACGGCGAGGTGCTGAGTGCCGCAGGCAGCGCACTGGAACAGCTGCTGCTGTCGGGCCAGTCACTGGCCAAGGCCGAAGCCGACGTGGTGCTGGTCGCCGACGAGCTGCGCCGCTACCAGAAATTCGCGCCGCCGGGACGCCCGTCACTGCAGATCGTGCAGCTGCGTCGCCAGCAATCCGGCGTGCAGCAGGCGCAGCGCGTGGCAAGGCAGGCCTTCATCCGCAGCGCGGATGCCTTCGCCCGCGCGATGCAGCTGGATGTCCCCGCCAAGCTGGGCACGGTGACGGTGGTCGAGCGCTGGCTGCAGGCGAATCTGCGCTGAGCGGCGCGGTCATCGCCGCGCCGCAGCGTTGGAAATTTCCGTTCTTGTAGACGGCTGGGTGAGTGGCGTCAGTGCCACATGCCCAGAATCAAACCGAACAGCACGAACTGCGCGGTGTGATAGCCGCCATCAATCAACCACAGCTTCCCGCTGCGCTGGGCGAACTGGTAGTTGATGCCGAAGCTGGCAGCGACCATGCCGAAGCCGGCGACCAGCCCGCACAGCAGCGCCTTGCGCAGCTCGGGTGCCGGGCCCAGCCACCACGCGAAGGCGAAGGCCGCCAGCAGCGAGAACACGAAGCTGATGCCGAACACCTTGGCCGGATGCCCCTGGGGCACCTCGCCACCGTTCTCGCGGTTCCAAGCACGGCCGAACAGCACGGGCGAATACCACAGGCCGCCCAGCAGGAAGCTGGAAACAGCGGCAAGCACTACGGCATAGACGTTCATCGTGTCCCCTCATTCCCCTGATCGGTGCGGCTATCGTAGCGCCGAGCCACGCTTGGTGGGGCGTTGCCGGGAAGGCCCCGCGGAGCATGGCTCCGCTCTACAAGGTGGGGGAGTGCATGTAGCGCCGAGCCATGCTCGGCGGGGGCTTTACCGGGAACACAGCAGCGGAGCACAGCCCCGCCACACAGCAACGGTCAGTCCGCTTCCGGGCGATTCAATGCTGCCGTCATCGCGGCGGCGTCCTCGCGGGACAGGAACAGGTATTCCAGCTCGCAACCACCGAACTTGTCTTCCAGCTCATGCATCCGCACCGGGTGGCTGCCGAAGCGGTAGTGCGTGCTGCCATCGTCGGCATCTATGGCGTAGACGCCAAAGGTGGGCGGATTGGTCAGGGTGCCTTCCAGCTTTACGGACGAGGGTTGGATGGCGCGCTGGATGAGCTCTTCTTGATCGATCATGACGTTACGGCAGGACTGTGGGGAGTGTCGTTTTGGGGAAGTGGAATCGTTGGCGCGTCCTGCGTCAATGCTTCTCGTGTTTCCAGTGGCGGCGCTTGCCATCAGACAACCACTCGATGGCCTGTGTGATGCGCTGCTGGCGGGTGGTTTCACGTTTGGCTTCGCCTATCCATTCCAGATAGTCGCGCTGGTAGCCGGGGGCAAAGCCCTCGAAACAGGCCTTGGCGGCCGGTGCCTGCGCCAGCGCCTGCGCAAAGGCCGGTGGCATGGGCAGCGGCGCGCGGGGCGCCCTCTTGGGGGCGACAGTGCCGGCATCGATGCGCTGCATGCCTTCGCGCAGACGCGTGGCGAACTCGCGTTTGCCGGGCAGGTCTTTCAGTGATTGCAACTTGCCATACTGGCCCATGCCTTCCGCGCTGCCATCGGCATCGCCGGTCTCGCTGCGCCAGAAGTTGAGTGCCGCATGGGCCTTGAAGGCGGCCATGCTGCACAGCAGCTTTCCCTGATACAGGAAGGCGGGCATGCCCCACTTGATGGCTTCCTCGGCACCCGCACAGCCGGCATACACACGCGCCCGGATTTCGCGAAGTATCGGTTGCGCGAAGTCAGCGGTTCTGGCGATGTAGGCGTCAACGCGGGGGTCGTGGGTCATGGTGGCAGGCCTCGAATGCGCGAAGCCTGCCGTCACTTTGCTGTCATGACAAGCCTGTCATGCGTACCGCCCCCGAAATAGCCTGTTCCAGCAAGCTCAGGCGACGCGCGCGCGGCGCGCCAGACCGCTGCACAGCGCAATGAATGCGGTGAACGCGGCCATCGACAGGAACTGCAGGCGAGTGTCCGGGGTGATCATCAGCAGCACGAAGATCATGGCCAGGATGCCCAGCGCCAGCAGCGTCAGGAAGGGGAAACCCGCCATCCTGAACGGTAGTGCGGTGCCGGTGCGGTCGGCGCGGCGGCGCAGGATCAGCTGCGAGACGAGGGTGAGCGTCCACACCAGCAGGCAGGTGGAACCCACCACGTTCAGCAGCACCGGCAACACCTTGTTCGGGAACAGCAGCTCCAGCACGGTGGCGCCGAAGCCGAACACCACGCTGGCCAGCACCGCCATCACCGGCACCTGGTGGGCGCTGGTGTGGCCCAGCCAGCGCGGCGCTTCGCCACGCTGGGCCAGCGAGTACATCATGCGCGAGGCGCCGTAGAGGTTGGCGTTGAGGGCCGACAGCAGCGCGATCACCGCGATCAGGGTGATGGCCGTGGCGGCACCCGGAATGTTCGCCACCTTCAGCACGGCGGCGAACGGTGAATTGAGCGCCTCGCTGGTCCACGGCACCACGGCGATGATCACGCCGATCGAGCCGATGTAGAACACCAGGATGCGCCAGGCCACCGTGCGGATGGCGCGTGCCAGGCTGCGCTCGGGGTCCTCGGTTTCGGCGGCGGCCACGGCCACGATCTCGGTGCCACCGAAGGCGAAGATCACCACCAGCAGTGCCGCGCCGATGCCGGCCAGCCCCTTCGGCATGAAGCCGCCATGGCCGGTGATGTTGGACAGCCCCGGCGACGGCACGCCCGGCAGCAGCCCGCACAGCAGGGCGATGCCGACCAGGATGAAGGCGATGATGGCGGCCACCTTCAGGATGGCGAACCAGAACTCGAACTCACCGTAGTTGCGCACGCCCATCAGGTTGATGACCGTGAATATCACCATGAACGCGAGCGAGGTCAGCGGCACCGACAGCTGCGGCCATATCGTGCTGAGCAGGCCGGCGGCGCCCACCGATTCGGCGGCGATCACCACCACCAGCTGCGCCCACCACAGCCAGCCCACGGTGGCGCCGGCGGTCGGCCCCAGTGCGTCGGCGGCGTAGACCGAGAACGCGCCACTGGTGGGCCGCGCGGCGGCCATCTCGCCCATGGCGTGCATCATGATGATCACCAGCGTGCCGGCGACCAGGTAGGAGATCAGCACGGCCGGGCCGGCGGCGTGGATGCCTACGCCCGAGCCCAGGAACAGGCCGGCACCGATGGCGCTGCCCAGACCCATCATGATCAGCTGGCGCGGCTTGAGCGCGCGTTCCAGTTTCTGCGATGGCGCGGTGGCCAGGACGGTGGGATCTGCGGGCATCGGGTACGGTCGGGTGACGAAACAAGGGCGACACCTTACCGCGTTCGATTGCCGCCGTGTCTGCCGCAGGTGGCCGCTGCCGTTACGATGGGCGTTCCGGCGCGATGTGCGCCTGCAGCAACGGGTGACAGATGCGCGGACTGGATTTCAGCTCATGGCAGGGCCTGCTTTCGACCCTGCTGGGCCTGGCCATCATCACCCTGCTGGGCGTCGGCATCCGCCTGCTGGTGATGCAGGCGGTGCAACGCAAGCGCGAAGCGGCAAACCGCCAGATCAACGAGCGCCTCAAGACCCTGATCGCCGCCTACAAGACCTTGGGCGGATCGTTCACCGGTGATCTGAGCGTCACGCCCACCCATCTGCGCGAACTGCGCCGACGTGCCGAGGAACAGCTGGCGCAGGGGCAGGCCGTACCCAACGCCGAAGGCGCGCTGGTGCTGCCACCGGTGGACGGCGGCGAGGCTGGCGACCGTGCACGCCGCACCCGCGATGCGGTGGAGGGTGCGCTGTCGGATGTGATCCTGCTGGGCACCGAGGAGCAGGTGCGGCTGGCCG
>DALZZG010000056.1:0-15776 GCA_031987665.1 Stenotrophomonas sp.
AATAGATGGCGTCGTAGTTGCGGAACACCAGCAAGGCCGGGCCCTTTGCGCCTGCCGGCAGCAGCAGCGCGGCGGCGCCGTCGTCGGCGATGGCGGGCACCTGCAATGGCTTGCCGTCGGCCAGAGTGATGCCCAGCGCGCGCCAGTCGGCCAGCGGCTTGCGCTTGGTGCGCCCGGCGAGGGCGGCGTTGAAACCAGCGGGAACGCGGACTTCCACACCCCACGGCTGGCCGGTGCGCCAACCCGCCTGCTTCAGGTAGTTGGCGGTGGACGCGAGGGCATCGGGAATGCTGGCGACCAGATCGCGACGACCATCGCCATCGCCATCGACGGCGATGCGCGCGTAGGTGGACGGCATGAACTGGGTGTGGCCGAATGCGCCCGCCCATGAGCCGGTGAGGCCGGCGGCCTTGAGGTCGCCCTTGTCGATCAGCTTGAGCAGGGACAGCAGCTCGCCACGGAAGAAGGACTGGCGTCGCCCGTTGCACGAGAGCGTGGCCAGCGACTGCAGCAGCGGGCGTTTGCCGAACACGCGGCCGTAATCGCTCTCCACGCCCCACACGGCGACCACGGTGGCGGGATCGACGCCGTACTTCGCGGCGACCTGCTCCAGCAGCGCACGGTGCTCGGTGAGCCGGCTGCGGCCATCGTTGATGCGCTGGTCGTCCACCAGCGCGGCGAGGTAGTCCCAGATGGGCGAGGTGAATTCGGGCTGGGCATCCAGCAGCGGCAGCACGCTCATGTCGGGCGTGATGTCGGCCAGCAGCTGATCGAAGCGTTCGGCGCTGATGCCTTGGGCGACGGCGGCGTTCTTCAGCGTGGTGCCACAGGTGCCGAAGTCACTGGTGGCGGCAGACGCCGGAAGTGCCAGTGCCAGGACTGCCAGGGCCATGCCGCTCCGCATCAGACTGAGTGCTTTCATCCAACCGCTCCTTGCCGTGAAGGGTGATGATAAGCGGTGTGGATGAAGGGCTGGTCGCCACTGCCCCCAGCGGTCCACTGCGGTCGGAAAGCAGCTTTCAGCTGCCGACGGCGTCCAGGTAATACCAGCGGCCGTCGATGCGTTGGAAGCGGCTGTGCTCGGTCATCTTCACCGCGCTGCCGCCGCCGATGCGGTAGCGGGCGATGAATTCGACTTCCGCGGTGTCCTCGCCGGTCTGCTGGTGGCGCTTCACGCTCAGGCCCAGCCATTGCGTGCGTTGGCCCGGTGCGTCGTCCAGCGACAGTTCGGTGGGACGGGTGTCCGGGTGCCAGCTGGCCAACAGGTAGTCCACGTCCTTGAGCACATAGGCGCTGTAGCGCGAGCGCATCAGGGCTTCAGCATCCGCTGCGGGCGCGCCGGCATGGCAGGGGCCGCAGCAATGGCCGTAGGCCGGTCCACGGCCACAGGGGCATGGGGTCTGGGGGGTGATCTGCATGCCGCCATTTTCCCATTGATGATCAAACAGTGCAGCCGTACCGGCCCGCCGCCTGCAGCGCGCGTATGCTGTCGCGCCCTGCGCTGGATCCGCCATGCTGGAACTGCTGCCACCCGAACTGCCCTGGTTGTTGGCGATCGCCTTCATCGCCGGGCTGGTGGATGCGGCGGTGGGTGGCGGCGGCCTGATCCAGCTGCCGGGCCTGTTCACTGCCCTGCCCCAGCACACGCCTGCGGCACTGCTGGGCACCAACAAGTTCAGCTCGATGTTCGGCACGGCCCTGTCGGCGTGGCGCTATGCGCGCTCGGTGCGCTTTCCGTGGCGGCCGGTGCTGCTGGCGGCGGCGGCCGCCTTCGCCTGCTCGTTCCTTGGGGCCACGGCGGTGTCGTTGCTGTCCAAGAACGCGGTGCGGCCGCTGGTGCTTACCCTGCTGATCGTGATGCTGGGTTACACGCTGGCCAAGAAGGACTTCGGCGCACTGCACCGGCCTCGTCAGATCGGCCGCCGCGAGCTGACCATCGCGCTGCTGATGGGCGGCGTGATCGGCTTCTACGACGGCTTCTTCGGGCCGGGCACCGGCAGCTTCCTGATCTTCCTGTTCGTGCGCTTCTTCGGGCTGGATTTCCTGCGCGCTTCTGCCGCCTCGAAGGTGGTGAATCTTGCCACCAATGTCGCCGCGCTGGCGTTCTTCGTACCCAGCGGAAACGTGCTGATGGCAGTGGCCGTGCCGATGGCCGCCGCCAACATGCTGGGCGCGGTGGCGGGTACACGGATGGCGCTGCGTGGCGGCACGCCGTTGATCCGGAAGTTGTTTCTGGTCCTGGTGGTGGTGCTGATCTCGCGCATGGCCTGGGACACCTTCACGCCAGCGTGAGAATGTCTGCACATTTATGAATTCCGGTCGCTGGCAATTCCTGCGATTCGGCAGATAGTGATGGCGAGACACAGCCATTTGGGGATGGCGCAAGGATGAAACGCCACTATCGGATCGCCGTGCTGCTGTTGCTGGCCGGTGCGATCATCGCCTGCATGCCTGTGCTGTATTCGCTGCGCCAGGCGCGCGAAGAAGCGATCGAAGAAAAGTTCGCCAGCCTCGATGCACTCGCATTGAGCCTCGATCAGCTGGTGACCAACGCGACGCTGGCGCTGTCAGGGCTGCACAAGGAAGTGGAGCGCGATGGTCAGGCACCGTGCAGCGCGGAAGGTGTGGCGCGGCTGCAACGCTTCGGGCTGGGCGCGCAGTTCGTCAAGAGCGCGCTGTACCTGGATGGGCCACGGGTGCTCTGCTCCTCCAACGGCGCGCTGATGGACGACATGGTGCTGGGCGAACCGAACCGCCTGCTGTCCGACGGCAGCCGGCTCTATTCGCAGGTGCATGTGCCGGGGGTGCCCGGGCGCCAATATGTGGTGCTGGAGAAGAACAGCTACGCGCTGCTGATCTACCCGGAATCATTGATTTCGCCGTTCGGCGGGCCGGAGCTGTCGCTGGGGTTGTTCAACCTGCGCACCGGGAATTTCTCCGCGCGCGTGGGCACCATCCATGACCGCTGGGGCGTCCCGGGCGAGGACGGACCGCGCCAGCACAACTTCATCGATGACGAGGCGGGCTACCTAGTGGTGCGCCGCATCGTGCCGGCCACCGGCGCGGGCATCGTGGTTGCCGCGCCGATGGCGTCGGTGAACCAACGCACCGCCCAGTTCGCGCACCTGTTCATTCCCATGGGCATCACCGGCAGCCTGCTGGTGCTGGGCATGGCTCTGCTGCTCAGCCGCCGCCAGGTCTCCACCCGTGCCGAGCTGCTGCACGCGATCAACAAGGGGCATCTGTTCCTCCTCTACCAGCCGGTGGTGGACCTGCAGGACGGCACCTGCATCGGCGCCGAAGCGCTGCTGCGCTGGCAGCGCGACAACGGCACCGTGGTGCCGCCGGATGCCTTCATTCCGTTTGCTGAAGAAGCCGGGCTGATCCATCTGGTCAGCAGGCGGGTGATGGAGCTGGTGCAGCAGGACATGACCCGCTTCCTGCGCGCCAACCCGGGGTTCCGCATCGGCATCAACCTTTCCCCGCGTGACCTGCAGTCACAGCAGACCCCGCGTCTGCTGGCGGCGATGCGCCAGTCCATCGGCCCGGGCTGCGGGCGGTTCGTGGTGGAGGCCACCGAGCGCGAGGTGCTGGAAAAGGCCAGCGCACTGGAAGTAGTGCGTGCCATCCGCGAGCAGGGCATCGAAGTGGCCATCGATGACTTCGGCACCGGCTATTCAGGCCTGTCGTCGCTGGTGACCTACCCGTTCGACATCCTGAAGCTGGACAAGAGCTTCACCTGGGCCGCGTGCAGCGAGCCGGCCTCCGGGCGGGTGGCCCGCCATATCGTCGAGCTGGCCAAGGGCATGAACATGCAGACGCTGGTGGAGGGCATCGAGACCGAAGAGCAGGCGCAGTTCTTCCGTGAACTTGGCGTCCACTACGGCCAGGGCTACCTGTTCGGGAAGCCGCTCACCGCCAGCGAGCTGATCGCGCATGTGCCGCGCCACAGCCAGCCCGGTCAGCACGGCACACCGCAGCCGGATTGATCCACCTCAATGCAGCGCCGGTGCAGGCACGCGATGCTGGCATCCTCGCGCCCTGCGCACCACGGTGGAGTACGTCCATGCAACACGATTTCGACGGGCGCATCGCGCTGGTCACCGGTGCCGGCTCCGGCATCGGCGAAGCGGTTGTGCGGCAACTGGTTGCTGGCGGTGCCAAGGTGCTGGCCGCCGACATCCACGGCGATGCCGCGAAGGCACTGGCGATGACGCTGGGGGAACAGGTGCTGCCGCTGGAAGTGGACGTGAGCGACCCGGATGCGGTGCGGCGCATGGTGGAGACCTGCGTGGAACGCTTCGGCGGCCTGCATCTGGCGGTGAACAACGCCGGTATCGGCGGTGCCAGCGAGCCGACCGCCGACTACCCGCTGGATGAATGGCACCGCGTGCTCGGGGTGAACCTGCACGGCGTGTTCTATTCGATGAAGTACGCGATCCCGGCGATCCTGGCGGCCGGTGGTGGCGCCATCGTCAACATGGCCTCGATCCTGGGCACCAACGGCTGGGCCGGTTCCGCTGCCTACGTGGCCGCCAAGCATGCGCTGGTCGGCATGACCAAGAGCGCGGCGCTGGAGTATTCGGCCCGCGGCTTGCGGGTGAACGCAGTGGGGCCGGGCTTCATCGATACGCCGCTGCTGGAGAACCTGGACCGCGAGGTGTACGCCGGCCTGGTGGCGCTGCATCCAGCCGGGCGGCTGGGCAGGGCCGAGGAAGTGGCCGAACTGACCTGCTTCCTGCTCTCGCAGCGCGCCTCTTTCATCACCGGCAGCTATCACCTGGTGGACGGCGGCTACGCGGCCCGCTGACGCCAACCGCCTGCGGGCAACCAGACTTGTGCGTGGTATTAGGCAGGGCGAGGCCCTGCCTTTTTTTTTTGCCAGCCACTGGACACCAGATGGGGTGTTTCGGCCCGTGCCTGTTGCAGCGCCTTAACGAAATCTATACAACAAATCTTACGACCCGCCATCGTGACGGGTCTTCCGCCCCTGCGGCGGGCCTTGTAGTTCGGCATTCATAGGAGTTTTCCGATGAAGTTGTCCTCTCTACGCACGCACCGTCTTACCCACGCGGTACAGCTCTCCCTCCTGCTCGCCTCCCCCGCACTGGCCTTCGCCCAGGATGCTCCCCCTGAAGGTGCCCGCACGCTGGATACCATCCAGGTCACCGGCACCCGCATCAAGAAGGCCGAGCTGGAAACCCAGGTGCCGGTGCAGGTGCTCACCCGTGAGGCGATTGATCGAACCGGCTATACCTCGGTGGCGGATGTGGTGCAGCACCTCACCGCCAGCGGTGCATCACTGAGCACCAAACTCAATTCCAGCGGCAACTTCGGCTTTCCGCCCGACGGCGGTGGCGTGGGTGCCGGTGCCGCAACCGTGGACCTGCGCCACCTCGGCCCCAAGCGCGTGCTGGTGCTGGTGGACGGCATCCGCTGGGTCAACGAATCCTCGGGCTCGGGCGTGGGCTCGTCGGTGGACCTGAACACCATTCCGCTGGCGATGGTGGATCGCATCGAAGTGCTGGAGGACGGCGCTTCGTCCATCTATGGCTCCGATGCCATCGCGGGCGTGGTCAACATCATCACCCGCAGGAATGTGGAGGGTGGCCATGTCGAAGTGCAGCACGGCGACTACAACCTTAAGGGTGGCGACACCAGCAGTGTGGACTTCAGCTTCGGCCACACTGGCGAGCGCGCGCAGTGGGTGGTGGGCGGCTCGTGGTTCAAGCAGAAGGAAATCGGCTCGGACCAGTACCGGTGGGCGCGTGAGCCTGTGCCGGGCACCGGGCTGGCCAACGGCAGCTCGGCCACGCCGCAGGGGCGGCTGGTGTTCAAGGGCCCTTCGGGCACCGTGCACAACATCACTTCCAATACCGGCGTGACCTCGCCGGTGTTCGACCCGGCGCAGACCGGGTGCGCGCGTACCGATGATTACCACTGCTTCGGCACACCGGACCGCTACAACTTCGCGCCCAACAACCTGCTGCTGACGCCCAACGAGCGCAAGTCCGTCTTCGCCCAGGTGCGCTTCGAGTTCACACCGGAGGTTAGCGGCTGGTTCCGCGGCCTGTACAGCGAGCGCGAATCGGCCAACCGGGCGGCGCCGGAGCCGATTTTCCTCGGCACCGATGCGGGCGTGTACAACGACTGGGCCGAAACCCGGCTGGTGATCTCGGCCAACAACCCCTACAACCCGTTCGGCTTCGACCTGACCACCGTGGGTGATGACGCCAATCTGTTCCTGCTGGGCCGCCGCCCGGTGGAAGGCGGGCCACGCCGCTACGAGCAGGACGTGAAAACCTGGTATGCCGCCGCGGGTATCGAAGGTACGTTCCAGGTGAACCAGCGGGCGTGGAGCTGGGACATCAACGCGATGTCCAGCGAGAGCAAGGCCACCCAGACCAATACCGGCAGCTACAACGTCAAGCACATCAACCAGGCGCTGGGTGACCCGGCTGCCTGCGCGGCCATTGCCGGCTGCGTACCGCTGGACATCTTCGGCGGGCCCGGCACCATCACCCCGGCCATGCTGGCGTGGATCTCGCCGGTGGTGCGCGACCGCAGCAAGAACACGCTGAGCCAGGCGTCGGCCAACCTCACCGGTGAACTGTTCGATAACTGGGCCGGGCCGGTGTCCTTCGCTGCCGGTGCCGAGTGGCGCCGCTACAAGGGCGAGTACCACCCGGACCCGATCACGGTGGCGGGCGAGTACAACGGCGTGCCGTCCGGCATCACCGTTGGCAGTTACTCGGTGAAGGAAGCCTACCTGGAGTTCGACGTGCCACTGGCGCGTGATGGCTTCTGGGGCAAGAGCGTGGACCTCAGCATCGCCGGGCGCTATTCGAGCTACTCCACCTTCGGTGGCACCAGCACCGGCAAGATCGGCCTGCGCTGGCAGCCTGCCGATGAACTGCTGCTGCGCATGTCCTTCGCGCAGGGTTTCCGTGCGCCGTCCATCGGCGAGTTGTACGGCACTTTGAGCCGCTTCGATGCGACGCTGGTGGACCCCTGCAACAACGACGCCTCCACCACGCCCAAGTGCGTGGCCGATGGCGTACCGCCGGGCTATGAGCAGGTGAACCCGCAGATTTCGGTGGTCACCTCCGGCAACCGCAACCTGCAGCCGGAAGAAAGCCGTTCGTTCATGGCCGGCGCGGTGTGGAGCCCGGGCTGGGCGGAGAACAGCGCGTGGGCCAGCAAGCTGGATCTGGGCGTCACCTTCTACCGGCACACCATCGACGGGGCCATCCAGGCACCGGATGCACAGTCCATCATGGACCGCTGCATCGACAGCCGCGACCCGGTGGCCTGCGCCAGCTACACCCGCAACGACCGCGGGCAGATCATCCGCTTCGAGGACATCCTGGCCAACCTGGGCACCATCAACACCAGCGGCTGGGACTTCAACGCGCATTGGCTGCTACCGTCGGCAGACTGGGGACAGCTGGGCTTCGACTGGAAGGCAACGTGGGTGACGGACTACGAGCTGGTCAATGAATCAGGGCAGGCCGAGCCGCGCCGGCCGGGTGTGGAAGTCAACGACAGCGCGATTCCGGAGTGGAGTTCGACGCTGACGGCGAACTGGGACTACCGCAACTGGAACGCGAACTGGAGCCTGCGTTACATCGACCGCGTGCGTGAGCGCTGCGCAGGAGCGAACGGCTTTGCCATCTGTACCGACAGTGATGCCGACCTGCATTGGCTGGGGGGCACCACCTACCACGATGCGCAGGTGAGCTGGCGCACCGATGCGTGGATGAAGGGGGTGAAGATCACGGTGGGCGTGAACAATGTCTTCGACAAGAACCCACCGATCTGCCTGAGCTGCACCTTGAACGGCTATGACCCGGGCACCTATGACCTGCCGGGCCGCTACAGCTATGCGAAGTTGAGCCTGGATTTCTGAGCCGGGCCGATGCTTGAACAACGAAGGGAGCCGCAAGGCTCCCTTCGCTTTTTACCGTTGCGCCGCTGCCTCGGCGTGCGTGGCGCGGAGGCTCAGCGCAGGATGGCGCCGGCAAGGCCCATCAGCACCAGCACCATCACCGGCAGCATCGACAGGGCAAAGCCGAGCGCGCGACTGGCCGGTGCGACCACATAGGCACGCCAGTAGATGAAGCGCCCGATGAGATAGATGGCACCGATGCCGGCAACCCACTCGGCAGGCCAGAAGCGGGCGGCGACGAACAGGGCCGGCAGCAGCGCGATCATCAGCTCCAGTGTGTTCATCTGCACGCGGTAGGCGCGCTCGAAACCTTCGTGGCCGGTGACCGCCGGTGCCTTCACGCCGTACTTGCCGCGTGCGCGGCCCACCAGTGCGCCGAAGAACAGGAACTGGACCACGACCAGCATGGCGACGATTTCTACATAGTGCATGGGCTTCTCCTGTCGGTTGCAGCCATGGTCGCGCAGTGGTGTGTGCGGGGGAAGGGTTGTGGGCCGCTGTGTGCGTTGTTGTTGTAGCCCGGGTAAGCGCAGCGCACCCGGGGAGCGCGGACGCCTGCACCTATCTGCGGTGTGAGGATAGGTGTGGGGTATGTGCCGGGGTGTGATGGATTTCCGCGAGGGGCGCCCCCCTCCGCCCTTCGGACACCTTCCCCCAAAAAGGGGGCTGCAGGCCCCGCACGCGGGGGAAGGGACAAGCGAGAGCATGTGGTCCTGAAGCTCGGCTGCCGTGGCGCTTAGGCCGGGGCTTTGCTCTTGGCCGTTGCCTTCTTCGCTGGCTTCTTTGTTGCCGGTGCCTTGTCGGCGGTGGGCTTGGCCTTGCGCTTTTCCTGTGTGGCCTTCTTTGTCTCGCTAGCAACGTCCGCGGGTGCCTCGGCTTCGACCGATGCTTCGGCAGGCGTGGATGCTTCCACCTGTTCCTCGTCAGCGACTGCATCCGCCGAAGCGGCCGACGACAGGGCCGCGATCTCCGCATCGCTCTGGGCGCGAGCGGCGGCGCCACGGGCGCGGGCCGGGAGTTTGAGGCGGTTGCCTTCTTCGTCGTACTCGATCAGCAGCACGCCTGAATCGTGACGGCCACTGATTTCGACGAAGCACGCGCCGCCGATGAACGGCTCCAGCGTCATCACCGACTTTAACGGCGTGGCGACCACCATCTGGAAACCGAAGTTCTCGAAGATGTTCATCGCCAATGCGGTGAATTCGTTGTCGGCCTTGTCGAAGGCTTCGTCCAGCACCACGGCGGCGTAGCGCGGCAGTTCGCCGTCCTCGCCACCGAGCTGGTAGCGCAGCGCGGCGGCAAGGCAGGTGGTGGCCAGCTTCTGGCGCTGGCCGCCGGACTTGCCCGCGCCGCTGCGGTAGATCTCCACCTGCTCGCGGGTGTCGGCATCCAGTTCGACGCCGATGAACTCGACGTGCTGGCGCACGTCCAGCACCTGCTCGCGCCAACGACGCAGCTCCGGCTCCTGCGCGCCGAGGCGACGCACCAGGTCACGCAGCACATTGAACTGCGATTCGGCCAGGGAGCGGTCCTCGGTCTGCTGGTGGGTGAGCACGGCGCGCAGCTGCAGCTGGAAATCCTGCACTTCGGGCAGGCGGCGGTCACTGACGTCGATGGCGAGCACCGTGCCGCGGTTGAAAGCGACCTGCTCCAGCGAGGCGTTGACCTCGTCCATGCGCTGCTTGATGGCCTTGTGCGCTTCAGCGGTGTGGCGCTGCAGGGCCAGCAGGTTGTTCTTGCTCTGGGTCTGCAGCAGGTCGAAGAAGCGTCCTTCGTGACGCGGCAGGCCGTCGCTTTCCAGGCGCTGCAGGCGCGCGAGGAAATCATCGGCACTGCCCAGCGACACGGTGAAATCACCGGAGTCTTCCGGCCACTGCTGGCAGTATTTGCGGAAGCAGTCCAGCAGGTGCTGGGTGAGCTTGGCATCGCGGCCCTGGCTCTGGCCGAGTTCTTCGGACAGGCCGCGCTCGATCACGCGGAAGTGGCTTTCCAGCGTGTCCAGGTTGAAGCCCGGCAGCACCTGCAAGCGGGCACCGAGGCCATCACGCTGCATGTCGGTGAGCGGCGCGCTGGCCACGCGGGCGGCACCGTTGTCGCGCTGCTGTTCCAGGCGCACGCGTTCGCGCGACAGCTGGGCGCGCTCCAGGCGCACGTCTTCATAGGTGCGCTTGGCCTGATCGCGCAGGCCGCGGGTGAGCTCGATCTGCTGGCCGACACGCGCCAGTGCGTTGTCGCCTTCGCGCAGGTCCACCAGCTGTTCGTCGATGTCACCCAGGCGCTGCAGGCGCGGCCCGATATCGATCTCGTCCCAGTCACGCTCGACCAGCACGCGCGCGGCCAGCTGCTTCTCCTGCCCGCTCTCGCGCTGCTTGCGCAGCATGGCCACGTCGGACTCGCTGCGCGCGATGCGCTGCGCCAACTCCTGGCCTTCGCGCTCGAACACGCGGCGCTTGTCGCGGTTGTCGTGGCCCAGCATCCAGCGCTTGCGGTCGTTGACGGCGTGGCGGTCGTCCTTTTCGTAACGGTCGCCGGGGTGCTTGATCTGGCCTTCGCGGGTGATCGCGCGATCTTCATTGCGCAGCTGGCCGGCGTTCTCCACGCAGGTGTAGTCGAAGCGACGCAGCAGCTCGTTGTAGACCCAGTCGCCATAGGCGTGGTCGCGCAGCTGCAGCTTGTGGATCAGCGAACGCTTGTCCGGCTCGCGTGAATGCAGCAGCTCGTTGTCGCGCACACGGAAGTACACCAGCTTGGTGCCCAGGTGGGTGCGGTTGGCCCACTCGGCCACCTGGCTGTGGTGCTTCTCATCCACCAGCAGCGACTGCGCGAAACCGTGCAGCACGCGCTCGATGGCGCCGCGCCAACCGATCTGGTCCTCGCGCACCTGGATCAGTTCACCGACGAAGGGCAGCACCAATTCCGGCAGACCGGTGTCTTCGCACATGCGCGAACGCAGCTGCTGCAGCGGTGCGGGAATGGAGCTGGGCGCGGATTTGAGCGAATCCAGTTCCACGCGCAGCGCGGCAAAACGCTTTTCGTCCTCGCGGCGCTCGGCCATGCGCTCGGCGATGGCGTCGTCCACGGTGCCGGCGCCGTCACGGCTGCCGTCGATCAGCGCACGCGCCTGTTCGATCTGTTCGGCGAAGCCGGTGGCGGTATCGGCCAGCGACATGCCCAGCTGGCGGCAGGCGCTTTCCAGCTGTTTGCGGCGGCGCGAGCGTTCTTCCACCTCGCGCTCCACGCGCACGCGCTCGCGCTCGAGCTCCTCGATGCGCTCACCGCCCTGCTCGCGCTGCTGGCGCTCCAGCTCCACCAGCTTCTGTTCGTGGTTGTCCAACGCCTGCCGGCGCTGGCCTTCCTCGCCCATCAGGCCGCGGTCGAGCACCTCCACTTCCTTCAGGCGCTCGTTGACCAGTTCCAGCCGCATTTCTTCGCGGTAGCCGTCGATGCCGATCTGCAGGTCGCGCAGGTTGGCCACGCCCTTGCGCAGCTCGGTCAGCTCGTGGTGGTACTCGCGCGCCGGGCTCAGGGTTTCCACCTGGCGGCGTGCGGTGACCACGGCGTGGTGCGCGCCATCGAGTTCGGCGAAGTCTTCCACCAGCCGGTCGGCGGCTTCAAACGTGCGCGGCTCCTCCAGCATGAAGCCACGCAGGAAGGCGTTGAGGTCGCCCAGATTCTTGGCCGACTGGGTCTTGTGCAGCAGACGCAGCGCCATGTCGTTGCCGATGCCCAGCAGGTGGCGGAAGCGTTCGGCATAACCGGTGAAGCTGTCGAAGTGTGCAACCTCTTCGCCCAGGCGCAGCTTGAGCTTGCGCAGGTCCAGGTCAAAGCCATCCAGCTCGGCCAGATCGAAACGACGCGGCACCACCATGTAGTGCTTGCGCACATCGTTGGCGGACGTGCCCGCGCCGTTGATCCAGAACATGCGGATGATGGTGACCGCCGCGCCGCGTGCGTTGTGGTACTCCAGCGCCAGCGCGCTCCAGGTGGCGCCCTTGCGCAGGTACTGGGTGGCGATTTCGCCCGACTCGCTGTCCTGCTGGTCGGCCCACGCGCCACGCACATAGGACACCAGCGAACGGTCACGGCCCGAGCGTTCGGCTTCGCGCGCGGCGGCGTTGAAATCCACGATGCTGGGCGGGGTGAGCAGCGCGCTCATGCCATCGAGCAGGGTGGACTTGCCCGAACCGGAGCGGCCCACGAACAGGAAGCCACGCTCGGCGATCGGCACATCGGTCAGGCCGGAGAACGTGCCCCAGTTGAGCACCTGCAGGCGGCGCATGCGGAACTGGCTGGCCCGCGCATCGCTGGCCGGGTCGTTGAACAGTGCGGCGGCGGGAAGCAGGGTGTGGGAAGTGGTTTCCATGCAGCTCATCCTTCAACCGCCGCGCGGCGCGCGACGGCAATCATTCCTGGGGCGACGCGCAGGCGCGTCATTCGTCGCTGTCGTCGCTGACGGCGTCACCGGCAACGGCTTCGTCACCTTCGCGCAGCTGGCGGTAGGCGTCGGCCAGCAGCTGCACGTCCTCAGCGGAGAACAGCAGCTTCAGTGCCGGCGAGATTTCGTAGCGGTCTTCGCTGCCACGCAGCTTGGACAGCAGCTGGTTCTCGCGCATCTTGGCGATGGCCGCGCTGACGCGCTTGCCGTAACCGGCCTGGTCGGTGGAGACGTTCTTCTGGTAGACGCTCATCGCCTCGACCACCTGCGGCTCTTCCACCACCGCGCGTTCGCCGCGGGTATCGGCCTCGGCCAGCTGCTGGCGCAGGTGCAGCAGCAGCACCGATTCGATGAAGGTCAGCGGCGCGCTGCGCAGCAGGGTGGGCGAATCCAGTTCGGCGGTATCTGCCTGACGGGTGAAGGCGATGCCGCCGTCGCGGTCCAGCACCAGTTCCAGGAACAGTTCGCACAGCAGGCTGCGCACGGCGTCTTCGTGGCGCAGCAGCGCCGACCACTGGCTGGGCTGGCGCTGCGCATCCACGCTGGGGCCGGCCAGCAGCTGGCACAGCGCGCGACGCGCCTCTGCCGGCAGGCTGCCGGTGTCGCCCAGGAACAGCGGGCCGTTGCCGTTGGCGGCCACCGGCTTGGCCGGCAACGGTGCAGCGGCGTCGCCGGCGTCTTCGTTTTCCAGTTCGGTCTCAGACCAGTTCATCGCGTCTTTCCTTGAGGAACCACACCAGCGGCACGCGGGCGCGCCGCGCCCTGCCGTCACCACCGGTCCATTCCACGGTTTCCAGTTGATCGCGCACCACCATGCCGTGGCGGGTGCCGATGGAGAGATAGCCGATCACACTGCCCAGACCCTGCCGCGCCGGCCGCTCGCGCAGCACCTGCGCGATGGACAGCTGAGGGCGCGTGCCGAGCAGCATGAACAGGTTGTCCTTGAGCGTGCGCACATCGATTTCCGACTGCGCGACCAGATCGCCCACGCTGTCCAGCGAGATTTCCGCGGCCTCGGCCATGTAGATCGAGGTTTCCACCTGATGGCTGCGCGGATCATGCAGGCGCCACTGGCCGATGGAGCGCAGCCGTGCCGAAGACAGCGGCAGCACGAAGCCGGTGGCGGCGGTGGGATGCAGTTCATCGCGCAGCTGCAGCGCTTGGCCCTGGGCCTGCTTGAGCAGCTGGTTGAGGCGGCGCTGTTCCAGATAGCCACGGCTCTGCACGAAACCGCGCAGGCTGCGTGCGAAATGCTGCATGACTTCGTGCACCTGGCCACCGCGTTCAAGCAGGGTGCCGGTGAAGTTGCGCAGGAAGGCGCGCTCGTTGCGGTCCAGCTTGCGGGTGAAGCCGCGGTTGAGCACGGCGTCCAGCGCGGCATCGAGTTCGGCGCTGCGGCGCGGGTCGTTGAGCAGGTCCCAGAAGGCCTGGAAGCTGCGGCCCGCATCGGATTCGCCAATCACATCGACGCCGTTGAACAGGCGGTCGAGCACGTCGCCACGCGCGCCTTCGTCATCGATGATGCGTTCGCGGAAGCGGCGGTTGAGCTGCTCGAAGTCATCACGCACGCGGCGGAAGTCTTCGGCCAGATCGTCGGCGAGACGGATCACGTCGCGGGTGCGTTCCAGCGCGCGCTTGCCGTCCAGCGTGGATACCTTGCCGCTGGCGGCCTCGGCGATTTCCGCATCGATGCGTTCGCGCTCGGCGCGCAGGGCGGCCAGCCGCGCTTCGGGATCGGCTTCGGTCTGCGTGGCCAGCTGCGAGAGCTGCTGCATGACCATGGCCAGGCGGCTTTCGGTGGCCAGGCTGGCGTTGTGCTCGACGCCGGCGATGAAGCGGATGGCCTGCACGGCCTGCCGCGACAGCTCGTATTCCTCTTCGTTGGCGCCTTCGGGCAGGCGCCGCTCCAGCCAGCCCTGGGCCAGCCAGTAGGCGATGTAGGCCGGCGCGGTGCGTGGCAGTTCCACGTCCAGCTCGTCGGCGTTGAGTGCGTCCAGCTGCTGCTGCAGGCGCTCGGCCAGAATGGCGCCCGGCACGCGGCGCTCACCTTCCAGCAACAGGCCCTGCAGCAACCCGATCAATACGGGTGCACGGTCGGAGGCCAGCAGTTTCCATAGCGGCTGCTCGCGCAGGCGCTGATAGCCGGCAATACGTTGGCGGTACTTCATCGACTGCGCGCGGGTCCTTGGCTTAGCGGCGGGCGTGGCCGACTTCGATGAAACGCAGGAACTCGGCGCGGGTGCGCGCGTCGTCGTGGAAGGTGCCCCGCATGCGCGAAGTCACCATGCTCACCCCACGCTTGTGGATGCCCCGGGTGGTCATGCACTCGTGCGAGCCTTCCACCACCACGCCCACGCCCAGCGGCTGCAGCACGTCCTGGATGCAGTCGGCGATCTGCGCGGTCATCTTCTCCTGCACCTGGAAGCGGCGGGCATAGGCCTCCACCACGCGGGCCAGCTTGGAGATGCCCACCACGCGGCCATTGGGCACGTAGCCGACGTGCACGCGGCCGATGATCGGGGCCATGTGGTGCTCGCAGTGGCTTTCGTACTCGATGTCGCGCAGCACGATCATCTCGTCGTAGCCGGCCACTTCCTCGAAGGTGCGCTCCAGGTACTCGCGCGGGTCGTCCTGATAGCCCTTGAACCAGTCGCCATAGGCCTCGGCCACCCGACGCGGGGTGTCCAGCAGGCCCTCACGGGCGGGGTCTTCACCGGCCCAGCGCAGCAGCGTGCGCACGGCATCTTCTGCCTGTGCCTGGGTGACGGAGGGGTTCTTGGAATCGGCCATTACGTACAGCGCCTGGATTGCGGGGTGGAACATGCTACCAGCCGGGGGGATGACGGGCATGGGGGCGGGTTGGGCGGCTGGGGTCGGTGGTGGCGAGTTGGCCCGTAATGCGTTGTTTTGGCTACGGTTTAGGGATGGACACCCATCTTCCCGGTGGATCCGGTGGAAGGGCACCCCTCCCCGGCCCTCCCCTCTGCACTGCGTGCAGAAGGGAGGGGGAAGAAGCGGTGCATCCCGCGTGCCCCTCCCTTCCGCGTGCCCCCCTCACTTTGGCGCAGCCAAAGGGAGGGCTGAGGAGGGGTGCGTTGCGATGCTCAGCCCTGCAACCGCTCCGCCAACCCCGACCAACGGCTGGCGTGGCGGGCCAGGGCGGCTTCGATGATGGGGGCGCTGCCGGCCAGGTGCAGGCCGTGGCGGGCGCGGGTGGCGCCGGTGTAGAGCAGTTCGCGGCTGAGCACGCGGTTGTCGCGGGCGGGCAGCTGCAGCCAGACCTGGTCGAACTCCGAGCCTTGGGCCTTGTGGACGGTCATGGCGAAGGCGCTTTCATGCGCCGGCAGGGCCGCGGGGTGGAAGCCGCGCGGGGAGCCGGGTCCGTCGCCGGGG
>DALZZG010000057.1:0-15060 GCA_031987665.1 Stenotrophomonas sp.
GGGTAGCTTTCCGCGCAGCATCGTCCGTGCATGCAATACGCGGCTGTTTCCACATCCCACGAACAGCACCCCTCCTCGATCCTCCCCTGCGCCTGCGGCGCGAGGGAGGAGGCAGAGCGCGCTCACTGGCACCCGACACCTTCGTAGCCATTGGACACTTTGTAGCCCGGGTAAGCGCAGCGCACCCGGGGTTTGCCCATGGCACGTATGACCACCAGACGGCTACGTGCAACCACACAGAAGTCACGTAGCGTCGAGCCACGCTCGACGGACACCTCAGGCAACCACAATCCATCACGAAGGTAACGATGCGTCCGGCCGCAGCGGATCCACCCCCTCCCTTGCGCCAACGGCGCAGGGGAGGGCTGGGGAGGGGTTAGCCCTCCGCGCAGCATCGTCCGTGCAGGCAATACGCGGCTGTTTCCACATCCCACGAACAGCACCCCTCCTCGATCCTCCCCTGCGCCTGCGGCGCGAGGGAGGAGGCAGAGCGCGCTCACTGGCACCCGACACCTTCGTAGCCATTGGACACTTTGTAGCCCGGGTAAGCGCAGCGCACCCGGGGTTTGCCCATGGCACGTACGATCACCAGACGGCTACGTGCAACCACACAGAAGTCACGCAGCGCCGAGCCACGCTCGACGGACACCTCAGGCAACCACAATCCATCACGAAGGCAACGATGCATCCGGCCGCAGCGATACCACCCCCTCCCTTGCGCCAACGGCGCAGGGGAGGGCTGGGGAGGGGTAGCTTTCCGCGCAGCATCGTCCGTGCATGCAATACGCGGCTGTTTCCACATTCCACGAACAGCACCCCTCCTCGATCCTCCCCTGCACCTACGGCGCAAGGGAGGAGGCGCAGCATCTTGTAGCGCCGAGCCATGCTCGGTGAAGGGCATTTCCGATATCGCCAAAGCGCAGCATGGCTGCGCTCTACACGGCAGCAATCAATCGCCCTTCTCGGGCGCGGGCTTGCCGTCGCCTGCATCGGCCTCGAACAGGTGCATCAGGTCGGCGCGGGCATCGCGTGAGGTCTGCATCACGGCGGCTTCGTCGTCGTAGATCAGGTGCTGCGCCCTGAGCAGCTTCTCGTCGTGCTCGCGGAAACGACGCACATGGTCGCTGGCGATGCTTTCCGGAATACCCAGCGCGGTCAGCACGCGCTCGCTGGCTTCCAGGCTGGAACCAAACACTTCACGAAACGGCTCGGCCGACATGTCCATCAACTTCCACGCGTGCTGGCGGTTGCGTGCGCGCGCCAGCACCGTGGCGCCGGGATAGAGCCGCCGCACCAGCCGCACCGCGCGCAGGTTGGTATCCGGATCATCCATGGCCATCACGAACACGCGGATGTGCTCGGCACCGGCCGAACGCAGCAGCTCGGGTCGTGTCGGGTCGCCGTAATACAGCTGGCTGCCGAAACGGCGCATGTCCTCCACCGTATCCGGATCCGCTTCCAGCGCCACATAGGGAATGCGTTGCGCGGTAAGCAGACGCGCCACGATCTGGCCGAAACGGCCCATGCCCGCAATCATTACCTGCGGCCGCTGCGCACCGGCATCCTTCAGGCTTTCATCCGGCGCATGTTCTGGCGGTGCCTTCTGCGGCGCGTGCGCCAGCAGCCATTCCAGCACCAGCAGCAGCAACGGCGTGAGCGCCATCGACAGGCCGACGATGGCCACCAGCCGGTCATGGTTGATCGCGCCCAGCAGGTTGGCGCGCTGCGCTTCGTTGAACACCACGAAGGCGAACTCACCACCGAGCCACAGCACACTGCCCAGCATCAGCGCGCTGCGCAGCGGCAGCTTCGCGGCAAGCCCCAGCGCCACCAGCACCGAGAACTTCACCACCAGCAGCACCGCCACGCCCACCGCGATCACCGACGGTTCCGCAGCAATACGGTCCAGGTCGATGCCCATGCCCACGGCGATGAAGAACAGGCCCAGCAGCAGACCCTTGAACGGCTCGATCTGCGCTTCGATCTCGTGCCGGTATTCCGAATCGGCCAGCAGCACGCCGGCCAGGAATGCGCCCAGACCCGCACTGAGGCCGGCTTCGGTCATCAGCCATGCAGTGCCCAGCACCACCAGCAGCGCGGTGGCGGTGAACACCTCAGGCATGCGCGTGCGCGCCACCATCGCGAACAGATAGCGCAGCACCGGCCGCCCCAGCAGGATCACCAGCGCCAGCGCGCCGAGCGCGATCGCGATGTCGTGCCAGCTCAGGGTCTGGTCCTTCACACCGCCGAGCAGCGGAATGGCAGCCAGCAGCGGAATGGCGATGAGATCCTGGAACAGCAGGATGGCGAAACCGAAGCGGCCGTAGTCGCTGTTCAGCGCCTTGTGCTCGGACAGCAGCTGCAGGCCCACCGCGGTGGAAGACAGCGCCAGTGCCGTGCCCACCACCAGCGCGCTTTTCCAGTGCAGGTGGTACATCAGCAGCAGCCCACCCAGCACGCCGGCACTGACCAGCACCTGCACCGTGCCGCCGCCGAACACCGGCTTGCGCATCACCATCAGGCGCGACGGCGACAGCTCCAGGCCGATCAGGAACAGCAGCATCACCACGCCGATCTCGGCGGCGTTGAGGATGCGGTCGGCGTCCTGCACGAAGGCCAGCCCGTCCGGGCCCAGCACCACGCCGGCCGCCAGATAGCCCAGCACCGCGCCCAGCCCGAACCGTTTGAAGATGGGCACCGCCGCTACTGCCGCAAGCAGCAGTACCAGGGCCAGTTCGAGACCGCCGCCATGCATGGGTGAGTGCTCCTTGTTGTCAGGCCGGCAAGCCAGCGCCACGCCGGGCCGGTGAGGACATTATGCGTATCAGGCCGTAAACGAAAAGAAACGCCGCCTGCATCGCGGGCCCGCGTGGGGTTGACCCCACCGCGCAACGGGGACAGACTCGCGGCGCTGCGGCAGGCCCGCGGCATCTTTCCGGAGTCCAACCCATGTCAAGCGACAGTAGAAGTCGATCTCGATCGACGCCAGCGGTGACGAACGCCTGACCGGGGCGGTTCGCCAGTGCTGGCGTTGCGCGTGATCGCGAAGCACACAGGCGAACCACCATGAACCAGAAGCAGATCCTGCGTCCGGTGGCCGATGCGGCCACCCTGAGCGCCCCCCTTGCCGATTTCAACACCGCCGACGCGGTGGAATACCTCAACACCCTGGCTTTGCCGCAGGCGGCGGAAACACTGGCGGCGCTGCCGTTGCCGCGCGCGGTCAAGCTGCTGGAAGCACCGGAGCTGCAGCGTGCCGGCGAACTCGTGGCCGCATTGACGCCGGCACGCGCCGCCGCGCTGCTGGGGTTGATGGCCGACGACCGCGCCACCGACATCGTCCACGAGCTGGAGGACGACGAGCGCGAGCGGCTGATCCCGCTGCTCGCACCCGAGGCACGGCAATCCATCCAGCTGCTGCTGAGCTACCCGCCGAACACCGCGGGCGCGCTGATGACCACCGAGTTCGTCGGCGTGCCGGCGTACTGGACCGTGGGCCAGACGCTGCAGCACATCCGCGAAGTGGAGCGCACCCGCGAGACGGTCTATGCCATCTATGTGCTGGACCCGCGCAGCAAGCAGCTGCAGCAGGTGGTGACCATGCGCCGGCTGATCACCGGCCATGCCGATGACGGCATCCTGAGCGTGGCTCAGGTCAACACGCCGGTCAGCGTGGACCCGCTGATGGACCAGGAGGAAGTGGCGCAGCTGATCCGCCGCCACGACCTGCTGGCCATCCCCGTGGTGGACGCACAGCAGCAGATGCTCGGGATCGTCACCGTCGATGACATCCTCGATGCGTTGATCCACGAATCCACCGAGGACGCACACAAGTTCGGCGGCATGGAAGCGCTGGACAAGCCGTACATGCAGATTGGCTTCTTCGAGATGATCCGCAAGCGCGGTGGCTGGCTGAGCGTGCTGTTCCTGGGTGAAATGCTCACCGCGAGCGCCATGCAGCACTACGAGAGCGAGCTGGCACGCGCGGTGGTGCTGACCCTGTTCATTCCATTGATCATGAGTTCGGGCGGCAACTCCGGCTCGCAGGCCACCTCGCTGCTGATCCGCTCGCTGGCCCTGCAGGAACTGCGCCTGCGTGACTGGTGGAAGGTCGCCCTGCGCGAACTGCCCACCGGCGTGGTGCTGGGCTGCATGCTCGGCCTGCTGGCGATCATCCGCATCACCGTGTGGCAGCTCGGTGGCCTGCACGACTACGGCGACCACTGGAAGCTGCTGGCACTCACGATTGCGGCGGCCCTGGTGGGCATCGTCACCTTCGGCTCGCTGTCCGGCTCCATGCTGCCTTTCATCCTTAAGCGCTTGGGCTTCGACCCGGCCAGCGCCTCGGCCCCGTTCGTCGCCACGCTGGTGGACGTGACCGGCCTGGTCATCTACTTCAGCATCGCGGCGGTGATTCTGGGCGGGACATTGCTGTAAGGCGGGGAACGGGGAGGCGGGAACAGGGGGCGCAGAGGTAGAGCCGGTCTGACCCTTCTCCCGCATGCGGGGGAAGGTGCCCCGTAAGGGCGGATGGGGGGCGCTTTTCGCATCCCGCGCACGCAAAGCGCACCCGGGAACCCAGTGCACCCTCCGCGACACCGCTTGATTCAAAGCAAGCAAAGGCAATGGCAGGCCGTGTACCTTTGACCCTGTTCCCGCAACAGGCAAGGCCATGAGCACCTACCACCTGCAGACCGTGTTCCGCCCGCGTTCGGTGGCCGTCATCGGCGGCAGCCCGCGCGAGCGCTCGGCGGGCAGGGCGGTGGTGCGCAACCTGCGCGCCGGTGCCTTCGCCGGGCAGATCGGCTGGGTGAGCCCGCGCTACAGTGAGATCGACGGCATGCGCACCGTCAAACGGCTCAAGGACCTGCCGTGGGTGCCCGACCGCCGGGCTGGGCGAGGGCCCCGGCTCGCTGGCGGCACAGGTGGAGGCCGCCGCGCGGCCCAAGGGCATGCGCGTGCTCGGCCCGCACTGCCTTGGTGTGATCGCGCCGCATGCACGGCTCAACGCCAGCATCGCCGCGCACACGCCACAGGCCGGCGATCTCGCGCTGATCTCCGAATCCAGCGCCATTGCCGCCGCGCTGGTGGAGTGGGGCGTGGCACGTTCGATCGGCTTCTCCGCCGTGGTGTCGCTGGGAGACGCGCTGGACGTCGATTTCGGCGACCTGCTGGATTACTTCGCCACCGACTACCGCACCCGCGCCATCCTGCTGTACGTGGACCAGATCAGCGACGCGCGCAAGTTCATGTCCGCCGCGCGCGCGGCAGCGCGTGCCAAACCCGTCGTGGTGGTGAAATCCGGGCGCAGGCCGCGCCAGAGTGACGGCGAGGTCACCACCCATTCGCAGGCGCTGGCCGCTTCCGACGCGGTGTACGGCGCAGCGTTCAACCGTGCCGGCCTGCTGCGCGTCAATGCGCTGGACGAGCTGTTCACCGCCGCCGAAACCCTCGGCCGCCTCGGCACCTTCCCGGGCCGCCGGCTGGCCATCCTCAGCAACGGCGGTGGCGTGGGCCGGCTTGCTGTGGACCAGCTGCAGGCACTGGACGGCGAACTGGCCGAACTCTCGCCCGCCACCATTGCCCAGCTCGATGCGGTGCTGCCCGAAGGCTGGTCGCGCGAGAACCCCGTGGACATCGTGGTCGATGCCGATGGTGGTCGCTACGCCTCAGCCATCGAAGCGCTGCTGGCGGATGAAGCCAACGACGCACTGCTGGTCATCAATGTCCCCACCGCCTTCACCTCGTCAGCCGAAGCCGCGCAGGCACTGACCAGCACCCTTGGGCTGCGCTCGCGGCAGCTGCGCGACAAGCCGGTGTTCGCGGTGTGGCTGGGCAACGATGAGAGCGCGACCTCCACGCTCAACACCGCGCGCGTGCCCACCTATCCCAGCGAGGCCGAGGCCGTGCGCGGCTTCCAGCATCTGGTGAAGTACCGCAAGGCGCAGGCCGCGCTGATGGAAACACCGCCCAGCCTGCCCGCGGATTTCGTGGTGGACGTGCCGGCAGCACGCAGGCTGGTGGATGCCGCGTTGGCCAATGGCCAGCAATGGCTGGACCCGGTCGCCACGCATGCGTTGCTGCGCGCGTATGGCATCCCTGCACTGGAAGCGATGGTGGCGCGTGACGCGCACGAGGCCATGGACGTCGCGCAGCCGTTGCTGGAGCAGGGCATGAGTGTCGCGGTGAAGATCTTCTCGCCCGACATTCCCCACAAATCCGAAGTCGATGGCGTGCGCCTGAACCTGGCCACGCTGCCTGCGGTGCAGGCCGCCGCCACCGCCATCCTCAAGCGCGCGCACGAACTGCGCCCGCAGGCGCGCATCGACGGCGTGCTGGTGCAGCCTTGTCTGCAGCGTCCCAAGGCCCGTGAATTGATCGCGGGCATCGCCGACGATCCGGTGTTCGGCCCGGTCGTGGTGTTCGGCCGCGGCGGCACCGCCGTGGAAGTGATCGACGACAAGACCCTGGCCCTGCCGCCGCTGGACCTGCGCCTCGCCCATGAAGTGATCGGCCGCACCCGCGTGTCGCGCATCCTAAAGGCCTATGGCGACGTGCCGGCCGCGGACGAGCGTGCGGTAGCGCTGGTGCTGGTCAAACTGGCGCAGCTGGCGGCGGATGTGCCTGAAATCCGCACGCTGGATCTGAACCCGCTGCTGGCCGACCGCAACGGCGTCATCGCGCTGGATGCACGCATCGCCATCGCCCCGGTCAAGCGCCTGCACAAGGGCCGCGGCCATCCACGCTTCGCCATCTTCCCGTATCCCACCGAGTGGGAACGCACCATCCTGCTGTCCGATGGCAACAAGGCCTTCATCCGCCCGGTGCGGCCAGAGGATGACGCGCTGTTCCGCGCGTTCTTCGCCCGCATCACCGACGATGACCTGCGTCTGCGCTTCTTCCAGTCGGTCAAGCATTTCAGCCACGAGTTCATCGCGCGCCTGACCCAGCTGGACTACGCGCGTTCGATCGCGCTGGTGGCCATTGATCCGAAGAGCGGCGACATGCTCGGCGCGGTGCGCCTGCACGCCGATGCCGATTACGACCGTGGCGAATACGGCATCCTCATCCGTTCAGATCTGAAGGGGCATGGCATCGGCTGGAAGCTGATGCAGATCATGATCGAGTATGCGCACTGGCAGGGTCTGAACATCGTCGAGGGTCAGGTGCTGCGCGAGAACAGCACCATGCTCGCCATGTGCCAGAGCCTGGGCTTCAAGGTGAAAGCCGACCCGGACGACGCCACCATCATGAACGTCACGCTGCCGGTGGCCGAGGTGGGTGCTGGCAAGGAGTGAGGTGCAGGGGGGTGATGGGCTTTGCCGCGAACGGAACCCCTCCCCAACCCTCCCCTTCGCGTTGCGAAAGGGAGGGGGCGGTAAACGCGAGCGTTGGAGTTCACGGTAAAGCCGCTTCGCTCCCTCCCTTCTGCGGAGCAGAGGGGAGGGCCGGGGAGGGGTGCTTCCCCCCGCAACGCGCGACAATAGCGCCATGCCCGACACCCAGAACCACCCCGCAAAGCAGCCGCTGCTGCTGCTCCCCGGTCTGCTCAACGACGCCACGCTCTGGCACGCGCAGCTCCACGCCCTTGCCGACATCGCCGACTGCCACGTTGGTGACCTCACCCGCCACGACACCTTGCAGGCCACCGCGGAAGCCGTGCTCGCCGATGCGCCGCCACGCTTCGCGCTGGCCGGTTTCTCGCTTGGCGGCTACATCGCGCAGCAGATTCTGCGCATCGCGCCGCAGCGGGTGACGCATCTTGCCCTGCTCGATACGTCCTTCAAGCCCGATTCGCCCGAGCGCGCCGCGCAGCGGCAGGCGCAGCAGGCCAACGTGCGCATGCCCGGCCACTTCCACGGTTTTGGCGACAAGCTGATGCGCAGCTATATCGATGTCTCGCGTCTGCATGACCACGCACTGGTGGGCACCGTGCGTGGCATGACCACCCGCCTCGGCGCGGAAGTATTCCTGCGCCAGAGCCGCATCGCGCGCGAGGACGGCACCCGGGTACTGCGTGACTGGCATGGGCCGGCACTGGTGCTGTGCGGCCGCAACGATGCAATCACGCCACTGCCGATCAGCGAACAGATGGCGGCACTGATGCCGCAATCCACCTTGGTGGTGATTCCCGACTGCGGCCACCTGTCTCCGTTGGAAAAGCCGGAAGCGGTGAGTACGGTGATGCGCGACTGGCTGCTTGCAACGGCGTGAGCCATGCAGGAGTCACTGTGGTGCTCCTGCACGTGGGAAACGAGACGGATCACCCCGCCTTGTCGTGGTTCAGTGGGACCGTGCGGCGATGCCATGCACGCCATCGGCCATACCGTCGCGCCGGTCCAGGCGTCCGCTGAGAATGGTCAACAGCAGCCCACCGGACACCATCAGCGCACCCATCCAGGGGGTGTGCATCAGGCCGACGTGCTGCAGCACCAGTCCGCCCAGCGAGGCACCCATGGCAATGCCGATGTTGAACGCGGCAATGTTGAGGCCGGAGGCGACATCGATGGCCTGCGGCACGAAGCGCTGCGCCTGTTTGACCACGTACACCTGCAGGCCGGGCACGTTGCCGAAGGCAAGCGCACCCACCACCAGCAGGCTGGGCACCACCAACCACGCACTATGGGCGGTGAAGGTGAGTGCCAGCAGCGCCAGCGCCAGCAGCGCGAAGATGCGCTTCAGTGCCGGCACCGGGCCCAGACGGTCGGCCAGGCGGCCGCCCCAGATGTTGCCGATGGCGACCGATACGCCATAGCCCAGCAGCATCACGCTCACCGCATTGGCTGAAAAGCCGGTCACCTGCTGCAGGATCGGTGCCAGGAAGGTGAAGAACAGGAACAGCCCGCCATAGCCCAGCGTGGTCATCGCATAGACCAGTAGCAGGCGCGGCTGCGTCAACACCGCCAACTGCTGTGCAAACCCCACCGCTGCACTGCGTGGCAGGTTGCGCGGCACGCACAACAGGCTGCCCAGCAACGCCAGCGCACCAAAGGCGGACACCACCAGGAAGGTGGCGCGCCAGCCCAGGTGCTGGCCGATGAAGGTGCCCAGCGGAACCCCGGTGACCAAGGCCACGGTCAGTCCGCTGAACATGATGGCGATGGCACTGGCGGCCTTTTCCTTGGGGACCACCGAGGTGGCGATGATCGAGCCGATCGAGAAGAACACGCCATGGGTGAGGCCGGTGAGCACGCGCGCCACCACCAGCGCGGCGTAGCCCGGTGCCATCCATGCCAACAGGTTGCCCAGCGTGAACACCAGCATCAGTGCCACCAGTAGTGCCTTGCGGGGCACGCGGCCGGTGAGGGCGGTCAGCACTGGCGCGCCAACCGCCACGCCCAGCGCATAGAGGGAAACCAGCAGGCCCGCCGATGGCAGGCTGACGTGCAGATCATTGGCAATGGTCGGCACCAGGCCGACGATGACGAATTCAGTGGTGCCGATGGCGAATGCACCAAGTGTCAGTGCCAGCAGGGCGAGCGGGAGTGCGCGGGGCATGGGCGTGGCCGATGGAAGGGGCTGCGCAGTCTGACGGCCACATTGCTGCCGAAAAAGCATGGTTGCTTCCAATGAATATTGATTTATGGTCAATAATCAGCGGCCCTTGCCGGAATGCCCATGAAAACCACCCTCGACGAGATGCAGGCCTTCATCGCGGTCATCGACAGCGGCTCGATCAGCGCAGCCGCCGAGCAGCTCGGGCAGACCCCGTCCGGCGTCAGCCGCGCGCTGGCGCGGCTGGAGGACAAGCTCAGCACCACGTTGTTGACCCGTACCACCCGCCGCCTGCACCTCACCGAAGAAGGCGCGGCGTTCCTGAAGCAGGCAAGGGGCATCGTTGCTTCGGTGGAGATGGCCGAGGAGCAGATGGCCGCCCGGCGTGGGCGGCCATCGGGGCGGCTGCGGGTGGATGCCGCCATGCCGTTCATGCTGCACGTCATCGCACCGCTGGTGGCCGGTTACCGCGCCTGCTACCCGGACGTGGTGCTGGAGCTCAACAGCAGCGAGCACTACATCGACTTGCTGGAACGCCGCACCGATGTAGCCATCCGCATCGGCCCGCTGGCCGATTCCACCCTGCATGCGCGGCCACTCGGGCATAGCCGCCTGCGGGTGGTGGCCAGCCCGGCCTACCTGCAGCAGCACGGTACGCCCCGGAACGTCGGGCAGCTGCAGGCGCACACCCTGCTGGGCTTCAACGAGCCGGACGCGCTCAATCGCTGGCCGCTACATGGTGAGGACGGCCAGCCGCTGCATGTGCGGCCCACGCTGGCGGTCTCCAGCGGTGAAACCCTGCGTCGGCTGGCGTTGGAAGGTGTCGGCATCGCGCGTCTGGCCGATTTTGAAACCGAGCGCGACCGCGCCGCCGGCACCTTGGTGGAGGTGTTGCCGGCACGGGCAATGGAACTGCGCCAGCCCATCCACGCTGTGTACTACCGCAACACGGCGGTGTCGGTGCGTATCAGTTCTTTCCTGGAGTACCTGGCACAGGCAATGGCCAACGAGCCGTTCACCCGCTGAGCAGCTGCAGGTTGCGGCGGCCCGTGCATGCGGGCTGCGCCGTACTCAGTGCGTGGCCTGTTCCTGCGTTGCGTGGTGCCATGCGTGGCGCACCAGCCAGCGTGCTTCATCCCAGGACACCGGCAGGGCGGGATGGTGGCGGTGGAAGCTTTCCTGCAACACGCGGTAGAGCTGTTCTTCGTTGGCGCGCGGGTACGCCTGGTAGATGTCGTAACCCATCTCCAGCAGGCGTTGGTAATGATCGAAATCGTGCTGGCCAAGCCGGCCGATGGCATGAACACTGCGCCAGTAAGCCAGCTCGGCGTCGCGATTGATGCTGCGTTGGGCTGCGGATGTGCTCGTCATGGGCGGGACTCCATTCGCGGTCTGCCCCCTGTCTGAACAATCCTACGTTCAGGGATTGCCCGCGTTCAAGCAGGTTCCGTGTTCAGCTTATTCAGCACTGGCCGCCTCAAGTTGACCGACTTCACGTTCTGACAGATTCAGCTGCGCGGCGGCCAGCACATCCTTCAGCTGGGCCACGCTGGTGGCGCTGACGATGGGGGCGGTGATGCCGGGCCGTGCGATCAGCCAGGCCAGCGCCACCTGGGCCGGCGTGGCCTTGTGCGCGGCGGCCACATCGTCCAGCGCGGAGAGGATGCGCAGGCCGCGTGGATTGACATACTGCGCCACCACCTTGGCACCGCGCGCGTTGCTCTTGCCCGCGTCGCCGGCGCTGCGGTATTTGCCGCTGAGAAACCCACTGGCAAGCGAGTAATAGCTGATCACGCCCAGTGACTGCTCATGCACCAGTGGTTCGAGTTCGGCTTCGTAACCGGCGCGGTCGTACAGGTTGTACTCCGGCTGCAGTGTTTCATAGCGCGGCAGGTGGTAGTCCGCCGATACCTTCAGTGCATCAAGCAGGCGCGAGGCGCTGTAGTTGGAGGCACCGATGGCGCGCACCTTGCCCGCTTCGATGAGCCGCGCGAACGCGCCCAGGGTTTCTTCCAACGGCACCGATTCATCGTCTTCATGCGCCTGGTACAGATCGATCACATCGGTCTGCAGGCGTCGCAGTGAATCCTCCACCGCCGCGTTGATGTTGTCGGCGGACAGGCCGGGGTGCTCGGCCCACTTGGCCACCTTGGTCGCCAGCAGCAGCTTGTCACGTTTGCCGCTGCGCTTGATCCAGCGGCCGATGATGGTTTCCGATTCGCCGCCACGGTTGCCCGGCACCCACGCCGGATACACATCGGCGGTATCCACCAGGTTGAAGCCGGCATCGACGAATGCGTCGAGCAGGGCGAAGGCGGTCTTCTCGTCGGCACTCCAACCGAAGACATTGCCACCAAAGGCGATGGGGCTGGCCTGCAGGCCGGAACGGCCAAGTTCGCGATGCTGTGGCATGTGTGTCTCCCGGATTTGCCTAGCCTTGCAGCATAAACGCAGAACATTCCCGTTCGATGGCACAACGCTGGAAACTGCGTTCCGCAGCGCATCATCGTGATAACGGTATGTGAACATTTCGATGCGGCTGCATGCGATCACCGGCGATGAAAAAGCAGCGTGCTAGGCTCGCGTTACATACGCGAAGGAGTACGCCATGCACCTGCCCGTTCCGTTGTTGCGCGCCTGCCTGCTGGGCATCGGCGCCGTCATGCCCGCCGCGTCGTTGATGGCGCAGGACACGCCCGCCACCACGGATGTGCAGGTGCCGGCCACGCTGCAGGCCGCGGTGGATGCCAGCACGCGCACGCCGGCCAACGTGGCCCGCGATGGTTTCCGTCATCCTGCGCAGACGCTGGCCTTCTTCGGCCTGAAGCCGCAGCAGACCGTGGTGGAGATCACGCCCGGCGGTGGCTGGTATGCGGAAATCCTCGCGCCATATCTGCGCGGGAGTGGCCAGTACGTCGCCGCCGTGGTGGACCCTGAAAAACTGCCTGCGGGTGGTGGCCGTGACTACCAGCAGGGCGCGCGCGATGGTCTGGCGAAGAAATTCGCCGGGTCACAGGCCATGTTCGACCGCGCCACCGTGGTGCCCTACGACCCGGCGGCACCGGTGCTGGGCAAGCCGGGTTCGGCCGATCTGGTGCTGACGTTCCGCAACGTGCACAACTGGCGTTCCAATGGCCAGGCCGAAGGCATGTTCCGTGCGTTCCATGCTGTGCTCAAGCCCGGTGGTGTGCTTGGCGTGGTTGAACACCGTGCCAAATCCGACGTGCCTGCGGACGACAAGAGTGGTTACGTGGGGCAGGCGCAGATGATCGCCATGGCCGAAGCGGCGGGCTTCACGCTCGACGCCAGCAGCGAGATCAACGCCAACCCGCGCGACACAAAGGATCATCCCAACGGTGTCTGGACCCTGCCGCCGTCCAACAAGCACGACGCAGCCGATGCGCAGAAGTACAAGGCCATCGGCGAGAGCGACCGCATGACGTTGCGGTTCATCAGGAAGTAGCTGGGAACCGGGAGCGGGGAGGTGGGAATGAAGGATCAGCGGTAGCTGCAGCTGCGCAGTGTCCATGTGGTGTGCGGACTGCATAGCCAATAACCCGCCGTTGCACCATCATTCCCCCGTTCCCATCACCCCGTTCCCCGCTTCATGCTCATCGCCCTCAACAAGCCCTTCAACGTGCTGTGCCAGTTCACCGACCGCAGCCAGCCGCCCCGCGCGACGCTGGCCGGCTTCGGGTTGCCGGCAGATGTGTATGCGGCTGGAAGGCTGGACTACGACAGCGAGGGCCTGCTGCTGCTCACCGATGACGGCACGCTCGCGCATCGCCTGACCGACCCGCGCCACAAGCAGCCCAAGACCTACTGGGTGCAGGTGGAGGGTGTGCCGACGGAGGAGAAGCTGCAGGCGCTGCGTGATGGCGTGCAGCTCAATGACGGCCCGACGTTGCCGGCCAAGGTGGAACTGATGCAGGACGCGCCCGCGCTCTGGGAGCGTGACCCGCCCGTACGTTTCCGCAAGACCGTGCCGGACGCATGGTTGGCGGTGACGCTGCGCGAAGGCCGCAACCGCCAGGTACGCCGCATGACGGCGGCGGTGGGCCTGCCGACGTTGCGGCTGGTGCGTTCTTCGATGGGCCCGTACACGTTGGACGGGCTGTTGCCCGGGCAGTGGCGCGCGCTCTAGGCGCGCACTGCATCGGGCTTCGACAACACGCTGACGCCAGCAGGAACCAGGGCGTCTGCCCTGGTTCCCGTGTGCTTCGGTCAGGCGTTACGGCTTCAGGCGTCGCTGCCGATGTCGCTGGTTTCGTCGGTAACGCTGGCGGCGTGGCGGCGGCGCTGCGCGATCTGGCGCGACTTGGCTTCCAGCGCCTCGTTGTCACGCTTGTTCTTGCGGTATACGGCATAGCCGAGCAGGCCCAAGCCAACCGCAGCCACGGCGATGGTGGCGGTGGGGTTGCGCTTTGCGACGCGGGTGACGGCACGGCCTCCGGTCTTCATCGCGCCGATGGCGGCGCCGGTCTTCAGCCATTCGGCAGCGCTGGAGCCGCCGGTCTTGAGGTTGCCACCTGCCTGGTTGACCAATTCCATGGCGCGTTCCAGGGCCGGTCCGGTGATATCGCTGAACTTGCTCATGTGGGGAGTCCTTTTTCTCACGGGTCAGATGCCCAGTGTCTCTGCTGGGACGTGTACGGCATGTTAGCCGGAAAGGGTGACAGCCGGCTGTACGGCGCGATTACCCCAACCTGCCCCGTAGCCCGGGTAAGCGCAAGCGCACCCGGGGGTCCGTGCCGACGCACTCTCCGATCACTTCCAGTCCCGGGTGCGCTGCGCTTACCCGGGCTACAAAGGCCGCGCCACGCAGGCATTGGTAGTCCAGCGTTGCCCCACCGTCGCCACGGGCCGGGAACTGTCACGTCCCGCGGGGTTTTGCTCGATGGGTCGCGGTTGCGCTCCACGGGTCATCCGGCCAAGGATGCCTCGGATACCGCCCCTTCATCTCCTTCTTCACCTCGGCATAGGTGTTCTGCCAGAAGTTTCTGAGGTCACCGGTGACCTGCAGTGGCTTGCCGCCGGGGGAGAGCAGGTGCAGCAGCAGCGGGACGCGGCCATCGGCGATGCACGGGGTGTCAGCCAGGCCGAACAGCTCCTGCAGCTTCACCGCCAGCACCGGCGGGCGCGGGCTGATGCCGTCGTCGTCCAGCGCGTATTCGATGCGCCGGTCCATGCCCGATGGGACGTGGATGCGCAGCGGTGCGTGGCGGTCGATCAGCTGGCGCGTGCTCCAGTCGATGCGCGATTTGAGCGCATCGCCCAGTTCGTCCTCGGCCAGTGCATCCAGCCGGGTCTTGCCGGAGAAGGCGGGCAGCAGCCAGTCGTCCAGCGTCGCCAGCAGCGCGGCGTCGGACAGGTCGGGCAGATCCAGCGCGGGCATCCAGTGGCGCAGGCCCATCACCCGCCAGCGCCATTGCTGCAGGGTGTCGGTCCACGGCAGCGCCTCCAGGCCCAGCTCGGCCACCGCGTCGGTGAGCGCGCGTGCGGCCAGTGCAGGGTCCACCTGGCCAGCGGGGCGGCTGTCGAGCACGATGCGGTCGAAACTGCTCT
>DALZZG010000058.1:0-14429 GCA_031987665.1 Stenotrophomonas sp.
CCCGCCGGTGGAGTCGCCGGTCGTGCCTGAACCTGTCGCCCCGGTGGCGCAGGCCTCGGCGGCGCGCCCCAGTGGCATCGAGATCGCGCCGTCGTCCAAGTCCGCACCTGCTGGCCGCGCGTTGCAGGACGCCGAGCAGTGGCTGGACCTGGTGGCCGACAGTGGCCTGAGTGGCCCGTCGCGTGAGCTGGCGGCCAATTCGGCCTTCGTCAGCTTCCAGCATGGGGTGCTGCGGCTGGCACTGATGCCCGGCTTCGAGTACCTGCAGTCCGAGCGGGCGCTGGCCGCATTGGCGCAGGCGCTGTCGCACGCGCTGGGCAGCACGCCGAAGATCGTGATTGAAACGGGCAACGTCCAGGCCGAGACGTTGCATGAGCGCGCTGACCGTCAGCGCGGTGAACAACAGCATGCGGCCGAAGCCGTTTTCATGGCCGACCCACAGGTGCAGCAGCTGATCCAGCAGGGTGCCCGGGTCGTGGCCGATTCCATCCGTCCATTCAAAGAGTAAGCAACCATGCGCGGCAATATCGCCCAGATGATGCAGCAGGCCCAGAAGATGCAGGAAAACCTGCAGAAGGCCCAGGAAGAAATCGCCAAGTTGGAAGTGACCGGCAGTGCCGGTGGCGGCATGGTCACCGTGACCCTCAGTGGTACCAAGGAGTGCCGCAAGGTGCGCATTGATCCGTCGGTGCTGTCCGATCCGGAAATGGCGGAAGACCTGATTGCTGCCGCCTTCAACGACGCCTCCAACAAGATCGACACCGAATCGCAGGCCCGCATGGGTTCGGCGACCGCCGGCATGAAGTTGCCGCCGGGCATGAAGATGCCGTTCTGATGAAGTGGGCGCCGGCACCGTTCGGCACCTGTTGTTACCCGCGCCGCGAAGCCTCCGGGCTTCGCGCGCTTGTTTTGAACCGGACCCTGGTGCGATGAGCCTGCCGCTGCTGGAACAACTGATCGAAGCCTTCCGCGTGCTGCCGGGCGTCGGCCAGAAGACGGCCCAGCGCATGGCTTACCACGTACTGGAGCGCGCCCGCGAGGGCGGCCAGCGTCTGTCGGAAGTGCTGGCCGAGGCCATCGACAAGATTGGCCATTGCGCGCAGTGCCGCGATTTCAGCGAGACCGAGCTGTGCCCCATCTGTGCCAGCAGCAGCCGCGAGCGGCAGATGCTGTGCGTGGTGGAATCGCCGGCGGATCGTCTGGCGATCGAACACGCCACCAGTTATCGCGGCGTGTATTACGTGCTGCAGGGGCGATTGTCGCCACTGGACGGCATCGGCCCGCGCGAGCTTGGCCTGGACAAGCTGGAAGCGCGACTGGCCGAGGGTGAGGTGAGCGAATTGATCATCGCCACCAATTCCACCGTCGAAGGCGAGGCCACGGCGCATTATCTGGCGCAGCTGGCGCGTCGCAACAAGGTGCGGCCCAGCCGCTTGGCGCAGGGTCTGCCCTTGGGTGGCGAGCTGGAGTACGTGGATCGCGGCACCCTGTCGCACGCCTTCGGCAGCCGCAGCGAAATCAACGAGTAGCGCGCGAACAAACATGGCAGGGGCGGGTAAGCTGTAGCCTGTTCCCCCGCAGTGAGCCGCGACATGAGCGACACGATTTTCGGCAAGATCATCCGCCGCGAGATTCCCGCCAACATCGTCTATGAAGATGACGAGGTGCTGGGTTTTCAGGACATCGCCCCGCAGGCGCCGGTGCATGTACTTTTCATCCCGAAGAACGAGGTCATCCCGACCCTGGATGACCTGCAGCCGTCGCAGGCACATCTCATCGGCAAGCTGGCATTGGCCGCCGCCGAGTACGCGCGCAATGAAGGCTTCGCGCAGAACGGCTACCGCATCGTGATGAACTGCCGCGAGGATGCCGGGCAGACGGTTTTCCACATCCACCTGCATCTGCTGGCCGGCGCACCGCTGGGGCACTTCGGCGCGGCGTGATGCGGTGTGGTGTGTGATGGCAGAGCGCCGCCGTTGGGCGGCGTTTTTGTTTTAGGAGTGCACGGCTCTTGTAGCCCGGGTAAGCGAAGCGCACCCGGGGAACCGCAGCATCGAATATCTCATGAAGTGGTTGGGTTCCCGGCTTCCCGGGTGCGCTTCGCTTACCCGGGCTACGGGGGATGAGAGTTGGTGGATCAGGAGCCCCCCCTCCCGGCCTCCCCCTTCGCTGCGCGAAAGGGGAGGGGAAGAGCAGCTCGCGTTGGCCGGCAGCTCCCTCCCTTTTGCGAAGCAAAGGGGAGGGCTGGGGAGGGGTAGCTTTTGAACATCACCCAACAAAAACGCCGCCAGAAGGCGGCGTTCTCACATGCGCTGGATCAACGCGGCATCACCACCAGCCGCGCCAGCCCCAGCCCCAGCCGGGGCCCCAGCCGGGAGCCCACGGGCCATAGGGGTAGGCAGGCACCACGTCCACTTCGCGCTGCGCCGGCCACAGGTACACCACATCAGCGGCGATCTTGGGCAGCGGGTAGTCGTACTCGCCGATCTTGGTGGTCTGGTAACCATCGATGCGGCCGATGAAGGTGACATCGCGGCCCGGCTCGAACACCGCCGGGTCGTAGAAGCCGGCGCGGCAGGCGATGAAGCGGCCGTCGCTGGCGTCAGCCGAGGTGCTGCTCGGACGACCGCTGCCGGTGAGCGGGCGGGCGATCATCTGGAAGCAGGTCTGGCCCTGGCCGGGCAGGGTTTCGATGATGCGGCCACCCCAGCGTACCGGCGTGCCGGTCTGCTTCTGGGCGACCGAATCGCGCGGAGAAACGGTACTGAACTGGCCCTGCAGCGGCTTTGGCGCGGTGGCGCAGGCGGCCAGCGTCAGGCTGGCGGCGAGAGTCAGGAGAATGCGGATGTTCATGATCGTGCTCCGGGTTTCGGGCGGTGCCTTTGCAGGTCCTGCAATAATGAAACGTGGTCGGACTGAGCGCCAGCGTAGCGCGCGTCAGCGAAACGCTGGCTGAGTGCCTGTAGACCCGTACCGGGCAGCGTGAGTTCCACCCGCCGCGCCCAGTCGCCTGCCGGCTCATGCGGTTCACGGCCCAGACCAAGGCGCGCATAGCGTCGGTTCAGGCGCTGCCAGGCGCGCAGCAGCGGGTCGCGCTGGCGTTCGCCGCGTGCCAGCAGCCATGCCATGCCCACCAGGGCGAGGATCGCGAAGGCACTGAACAACGCGATCAGCTGGGATGGCGTGAGTTTGTCCACACCGAACGGGCTGAGCAGGCGCTGCTGGCGGGTAGCGTCGAAGGACAGGAAGGCGTTGTTCCAGCCACGGCGCATCCAGTCACCGAACTGGCGCAGGCTTTCCCAGCGTTCGGCCAGGCCCAGGCCGCCGGCATCAGCGCCTTGGCCCAGGCGATCTTCCAGCGTGTCGTAGATGCGCTCTGGCGCGACCGCGGCAGTGGGGTCCACGCGCACCCAGCCACGCTCGGGCAGCCAGACTTCGGCCCAGGCATGGGCATCCATGCGGCGGACCACCCAGTAGTCGCCATAACGGTTGCGCACGCCACCGGCATAACCCGTAACCACCCGTGAGGGAATGCCCGCGCCACGCATCAACACCACGAAGGCGGAACTGAAGTGTTCGCAGAAGCCTTCCTTCTGGTCGAACAGGAATTCGTCGGCGCTGTTGCGCCCGGCCAACGGCGTACTGAGGGTGTAGGCGAAATCACGATGAATCCAATCCAGACTGCGCTGGACGATGGCGGCATCGTCGTTGCCGGCTTCACGGCGCCACTGCTGGGCCAAGGCCAGTGTGCGCGGGTTGAAGCCGCGTGGCAGCTGCAGGGTCTGTTGGCGCAGCATGGCCGGAAGCTGCGGCTGGAAGGCGCGATAGCTGGTGGATTGGAGCTGCCAGCGGGTCAACGCGGTCAATGGCTGCGGGGACTCCAAGCTGTAATCAGCGTCGAGCCGCGCGCCATCGGGTGCTGCGGTAGGCAGATCCAGCGCGACCAGTTGGCGGTCATCGGTGGGTTCGTATTCGATCCGATAGTTCCAGCGCGCCGCGCCCGTGGTGACGGGGGGTGGTGGCGCGAGGTGCTGGCCGTCCAGACGTGTCCAGCGGCGGCCGTCGTAGCGTGTCAGCACCGGGCCGCGCCAGTAGCGCTCTTCCGGCGACGGAATGGGGCCGAAGAACTGCGCGCGCAGCGCCGGGCTGTCATCGGCCATCAGGTCGATCCAGGTGCCGGGCTCCATGGAGTTGGACAGCCCCGGTCTGCCGACGGCGCGCTCGGGGATTCCCCATAGCGGACTGGGGAAGCGCGGCAGCAGCCAGAACGCGGACAGCGCCAGCGGCAGGGCCAGCAGCATCAGATAGCCGACGGTGCGCAGCTGCAGCTTCACCGGCAGCGCGGCGACGCCGGTGTCCTCGTCGGCCAACCGCTGCAGGGCCAGCACGGCGCAGATCACAGCCGCCGCCGCCATCACCAGCGTCGCAGGGCCCTGGTCAAGCAGGAACGCGGCGAAAGGGGAGAACAGGGCGAAGCCAACGAGGCTGCGTGCGTCGCGAAGGCTGCGCAGTTCGCTGGATTTGATCGCCAGCATCGCGGCGAGCAGCGCGCAGCCGGTATCGCGCCCCGGCCTCGGTCCCATCTGCCAGTAGATGGCGGCCAGCATGGCGCCCACCAGCAACAGACGAAGCAGCAGGGGTAACGGGCGACGCCACGAGAGTGCGCCCACCAGCAAGGCGGCGATGCCGATCACCCATGAAAGGGCGGCGGGCAGCTGCAGCAACAGCGGCAGCAGGGCCAGCGCGGTGGTGAGCATGGCCCAGCGGCGGGCGGTGGCGCTGGCAAGGAGGCTGTCGGCGCGCTTCATGCGGGGGGCATCAGGGCGAGTGCGCGCAGGCACAGGTGGCGATGGGCGTCACCGCTGGCCGGGCCAAGTGGCGGATTGCCGGGGAGGCGCAGCTGATAGCGGCGACCTTCGCGCTCGGCATCGTCCACCCAGCGTGCGAGCCGCGAAATGCGGCGTTCGTGGGGCAGGGCATGCAACTGCTGCCAGTCGAGCATCAGCTCGGTGCCGAGCGGGCGTTCGTATTCGCGCACCAGCAGGCTGTCGCGGCGTGCGGAGTGTTTCCATGCGACGGCACGACGTGCATCGCCGGCGCGATAGGGGCGGAGCTGCTGCAGTTCATCGCCCAAGGGATGCACGCGGGTGCGGGTGGCGTGGGTGCCGGTGTCGGGCAGCGGCGGTGCATTGACTTCGGGTGCCGGGTAGACCAGCAGCGGAGCGTCGGGCCAGAACCAGGCCCAGGCGCGGACAAGACCGAGCGGCTGCGTGGTGGAAATGCGGATGCGCGAGAGATCCATCCAGCCGCGCGTGGTGGTGGGTAGCTGCAGGTCGGCTTCCACCTGGTTGTCGTCCAGCAGCGAAGTGATGGTGACGGCCTGTCCGTGGCTGATGCGCAGACCGCGACGCAGCCGGCTGTCGTCACGCGCCAGCGCCAGGCGCAGCTGGATGGGCGTGCCAGCCGGCACGGGCTCGGCTGACATCGCTTCCAGGCGCAGGCCGGAAAGCTGCAGGTGCGCGAACACCGCGCTGGCCATCGCAGTGGTGGCCAATGCCAGGGCAAGCAGCAGGGCAGGGTTGTTGTTGTAGTTCAGTGCGCCTAGCAGCATCACCGCGAGCAGTGCCGCGAGGAACAGGCCGAAGCCGGTCGGCAGCACGTAGATGCGTCGCCGGTCCAGACGTGCAGGCAGCGGCTCGGCGCTGCGCGGGCGGGCCAGCAGTTGCAGCGCCGCCAGCCGATGTCGAAGGATGACGGGCACTCAATCGACCTGGACGCTGTGCAGGATGGCGCGCGCCAGTGCGGGGCCGGCTGCGGCTTCGGCCTCCGGCACCAGGCGGTGCCCGGCGACGGCGATGAACAGCGCCTGCACGTCCTCCGGCACCACATGGCTGCGGCCCAGCAGCAACGCATGCGCCTTGGCGGCGCGCAGCAGCGCGATACCGGCGCGCGGCGACAGGCCCACCTTCACGCCCGGATGCTGGCGGCTGCGGGTGAGCAGTGCCTGCACGTAGTCGATCAGTGCGTCGCTGGCATGCACCTGCTGCACGGCCCCGCGCAGGGCCAGGATGTCCTGGTCGGAGAGGAGCGGCGTGGTGCGGGCGATCATGTCGCGGCGGCTGTCGCCGGCCAGCAGTGCGCGCTCGGCGTCGGGATTGGGGTAGCCCAGCGTGAGGCGCAGCAGGAAGCGGTCCAGCTGCGAATCCGGCAGCGGGAAGGTGCCGGACATGTCCACAGGGTTCTGCGTGGCGATGACGAAGAACGGCTCCGGCAGCGCATGCGTGATGCCATCCAGCGTGACCTGCTGTTCGGCCATGGCTTCCAGCAACGCACTCTGCGTGCGCGGCGGCGCGCGGTTGATTTCGTCGGCCAGCAGCACATTGCAGAACACCGGGCCGGGGTGGAACTGGAAGCTGCGGCTGTGCGCCTCGTAGACCGACACGCCCAGCACGTCGGCGGGCAGCAGGTCGGAGGTGAACTGCACGCGCTGGAACTGCAGCCCCAGGCTGGACGCCATCGCATGGGCCAGCGTGGTCTTGCCGAGGCCGGGCAGGTCTTCGATCAGCAGATGTCCCCCGGACAGCAGCGCGACAAACGCCAGCCGGACCTCCTGCGTCTTGCCCAACAGCAGGGAATTGACCTGTTCCTGTGCCTTCTGCACAGACAGTAACGTGACTTCGGGTAGCATTTCACGGGGCGCCAGCGTCATGGTCGTCTCATTTGTCCTTTGTCCGAGGAAGTGTAAGTGGCAAACCGGGGGGAACAACGCGCCTACCTCATGTTCATGGCGCTGTGGGCGGTGGTTACCGTCATCAAGGTACTGGTTGCCGCGCAGTTGCCACTGTTCGTGGACGAGGCGTTCTATTGGCAGGAAGGCCAGCATCTGGCCGCCGCCTATTCTGACCTGCCCGGTCTCACCGCGTGGTTGACCCGTCTGGGTGTGGAGCTCATCGGCGAGCACCGTCTGGGTGTGCGCCTGCCCTTTCTGTTGATGGGAGCAGCGCTGCCGTGGATGGTTGCTGGCATCGCCAAGCGCTGGTTCGGTGCGCGCATGGGCTGGCAGGCCGGCTCGCTGGCGCTGCTGATGCCGCTGTCGGCGACGCTGGGCATGCTGGCGGTGCCAGATGTTCCCATGGCCATCGCCGCGCTGCTTTGCCTGGACGCCGGCGCGCGCCTGCTGCGCCGTGTGGATGCTGCCGGTGCCCTGTTGCTGGCGTCAGGTCTGTTGATCGGCGCGCTGAGCCACTACCGTTTCATCGGCGTGATCGGCGTGGGCTTCATCGCGCTGATGGTGCTGCCGGAAGGGCGGCGCCTGCTGCGTGACCCGCGCATCTGGATCGCGCTCGCGGTGGGCGTGCTGGCTTGGGTGCCGTTGATGTCATGGAATCTGGACCATCAGGACGCGGGCCTGAAATTCCAGATCATCGAGCGCCATCCCTGGACGTTCAGCAGCGAAGGTTTGTTGTTCCTGCTGATCCAGCCGTTGGTGACGACGCCATTGCTGTTTGCCGCGATGGTGGCGGTGGCCGTCAGTGGCCTACGCAAGGCGCAGGGGGGCTTCCGTCACCTGCAGTGGCGCTATTTCGCGCTGGTGGGTGCGGCATCGACCGCGCTGATCTTCGTGTTCGGCTTCTTCACCGACGTGGAGCGCATCAGCTTCCACTGGCCGCTGCCGGGCTATCTGGCCCTGCTGGTCTGCGTGCCGTTGACGCTCAACCGCTGGCCGCGCCTGTGGCGGCGTGCGGTATGGAGCGTGGCGGCGCTGGGCTTGGTCGCGGCGATGGGCTACTACCTGATGGTGTCGATGCCCTCGCTGCGCGAGCAGATGGCAGGCAGCAAGTACTACCCGCGCAATTTCGCAGGCTGGCAGCCGCTGGCTGATGCGGTGCGCGAGGAACTGGCTGACATGCCCGATGACACCACCATCCTGGCGGGCAGTTTCAAGGTGGGCGCGGAACTGGGTTTCCGGCTCGACAACCCGTCGATCCAGGTGCTGCCGCATGAGATCAATGACCGGCATGGCCGTACCGCGCAGCTGGCGGTGTGGGAGCTGCTCAGCGATGGCAATCGCGACCGCCCGCAGTTGCTGGTGGTCGCGCCGGGCGACCAGCGCTACCGCGATCTGCTGGCCCGCTTCCACAAGGTCTGCGCACTCGTCGGCCCGTTGCCGCCACCGCGCGTGGTGTCTCTGGATCACGGCTACCAGCGCTTCCTGCTGATGCGTCTGCCTGCCCAGAAGCAGCAGGGCGCCTGTGTCACTCCGGCTATGGCCTGGGTGGACGCGCCGACGCCGGATGCCAAGGTGAAGGGCAGCGTGGATGTGAAGGGCTGGGCCTTCAAGGACGGCGTGGGCATCAAGCGCGTGGAGCTGTTGGTCGATGGCCGCAGCGCGGGTGATGCGGTCTACGGGCGTGAGTTCGACATCCGACCGGCATGGCCGGGAACCAATGACCCGCAGCATCCTCGAGTAGGCTTTGACGGCCGTCTGGATACGCAGGGTCTCAAACCGGGCAGGCATTGGCTGGGGCTACGCTTGTACGGCAATGATGGCAGCGTCGAGGCGTGGCAGGAGCAGCCGTTCGAGATTGCGCCGTAGCCCGGGCGCCTGCGTCAGCACACTGGTGAATCCGGCAACAGGGAAAGGAAGAGGCATGGGGGCGTTGGAGATTGCGGTACTGATTCCTTGTTACAACGAGGAAGCAGCCGTGGCCAAAGTGATCGCGGATTTCCGCAGCAACCTGCCGGGTGCCCGGATCGTGGTGCTCGACAACAATTCGCAGGACCGCACCGCCGAGGTGGCGCGGTCCTGCGGTGCGCAGGTGATCGCGGTGCCGTTGCAGGGCAAGGGCAATGCGGTGCGGCGGGGTTTCGCCGACATCCAGGCCGATGTCTATGTGCTCGTGGATGGCGATGACACCTACGATGCCGCTGCAGCGCCGGCTCTGGTGCAGAAGCTGCTGGACGAGCGGCTGGACATGGTGGTGGGCGCGCGGCGTGATCAGCAGGTGGCTGCCTATCGGCCCGGGCACCGTTTCGGGAATGTGTTGCTGACCCGCACCGCCGGCTTCCTGTTCGGCAATGCGTTCGATGACATGTTGTCCGGGTACAGGGTGTTCTCCCGGCGCTATGTGCGCTCGTTCGCCGCGCATGCGCATGGTTTCGAGATCGAAACGGAACTGGCGGTGCATGCCCTGCAGCTGCGGATGCCGGTGGCCGAAGTGGATACGCTTTACGGCGTCAGGCCGGAGGGTTCGCACAGCAAGCTGAGCACCTGGCGGGATGGCTGGCGGATACTGCGTACCATCGGCAAGCTGTTCAAATCGGAGCGGCCGCTGCTGTTCTTCTCCATCGGCTTCTTCATCGCCGAACTGCTGGCATTCGGGCTGGCCATCCCGCTGCTGACCACCTACATGGAAACAGGGCTGGTGCCGCGTTTCCCCACCGCCATCCTGTGTGTGGCGCTGTCCCTGTCCGGCTTGTTGCTGCTGGCCTGTGGGTTGGTGCTGGACACCGTGACGCGCGGGCGTATCGAGGCCAAGCACCTGACCTATCTGTCAGTGGCGGGTACCGTGATCGATGAACAACAAGGAAGGAAATAAGAGCATGGAAGCAAGTGCGGTTGCGCCCGGCGCGCGCCAATCAATGGTGCGTCGTCTGCTGAAGGCGCTGGAAGGCAGGTTTTCGTTCACGTCACGCGCGAACGTCGTTGCCTCGGTCATCACCGTAGCGCTGCTTGGCGGGTGTTTTTCGCTGATCCTTGGACAGGACGGCAACTGGGATCTGCGGAATTACCATCTCTACAACGGCTATGGCGCGCTGACGGGCCGTCTGTCCGTGGACCTGGCCGCTGCACAGATGCAGACCTACTTCAGTCCGCTGCTGGACATGTTCCATTATCTGACCATGACGCGCCTGCCCGGGCCGGTGGCTGGCTTCCTGTTCGGTGCCCTGCATGGCCTGTTGTTCGTGCCCGTCGCAGGGATTGCATGGCTGGTGCTGGAAGGGCACGCGCACCGGTCACGACTCGCGCCGCTGCTGGCCTTGGCGGGCCTCTGCACAGGTGCGGTGCTGTCCGAGTTCGGTAACACCATGGCGGACAACAGCACTGCGCTGTTCGTGCTGGCCAGCCTGTGGATCGTGCTGCGTGAGCAATCGGCCGGCAGTGATCGGATGGGGCGTTGGCTGTTGGCTGGCGTGCTGCTGGGCGTGGCGGTGGCCCTGAAGTTGACCAATGCGACCTACGCCATCGGCATCGCGGCAGCAATGCTGGCAGCCCCTCAGCCGTGGGGGCGGAAGCTGCGGAACCTTATCATCGTGACGGTGTCCGCCCTGATTGCCGCCAGTGCCCTTGCGGGATGGTGGTACTGGCAGGTCTGGCAGCAGTTCGGCAATCCGCTGTTCCCCCAGATGAATTCCATTTTCGGGGCTCCGCTGGCGGCTCCCATCGCCGTGGGAGACACCCGCTGGTTGCCGCGCAACATCGGTGAGCAGCTGATCTGGCCCTTGCTGTTTACCTTCAGCCCCAAGCGGGTAAGCGAGAACGCACTGACCCAGATCTTCTGGGCATTGCTGTTCGTCGCGGGCATCGTGCTGCTGGTGAAGCGGCTGATGGGTCAACGCGATGCGCGTGCGCCCGGCTTCGGCGCGGCACTGCCGGCGCTGCTGACCTTCTTTCTGGTTTCCTACCTGTTGTGGCAGGTGCTTTTCAGCATCCAGCGCTATCTGGTCGCGCTGGAGCTGCTGGCACCGCTGCTGCTGTGGTGTGCGCTGGTCACGCTGTTTCCCTCCGCGCAGGCGCGTCGCAGGATCGGCTGGCTGCTGGTGCTGTGCGCGATGGTTTCGTTCTTCTGGCGGTCGGACTGGGGGCGTCAGGACTGGAGTGCAGCGGCGTTCCAGGTTGAAACGCCCTCGATCCCGGTGCCCGAGAAGAGTGTGGCGCTGATTGTCGGCGGAGATCCGCAGGCGTGGCGGATTCCGTTCCTGCCGGCAGGTGTCCGCTATGTTGGTGCCGCCAATACATTCCCCGCCTCGCACGAATACCACGCGCATGTGAAGCAGATTCTCGGCGAGCGGTCGGAGCATTTCGCCATGTTCCCGGGGCATGACAAGGAGCACTCAGCGCGCTTTGACCGCATGAACCGGGTTGCCGGGATGCTCGGCCTGGCGGGGGAAGCAGGTTGCGGCAAGTTGCAGTGGCTGGCGCGCAAAGTGAAAGGCCTGCGCGCGAATGTGGAAGAGCGGGAGGGCCGCTGCCTGCTGGTGCCACGGACGCCGCTGCAGAACGTGGATGGGCTGCTGTTGGAAGAACAGGCGCGCGCCCAGCAGGCACTGGCCGGTTTTGGTGTGGCGCTGGTGCCGGAGAGCTGTGTGACCCTGCGCTCGTCCATCGGCCAAGGGCGGTTCCCCTATCAGTGGTGCCGGCTGCAGCCTGCACCTTGAGGGCGTGCGTCACGGCAACCTGTAACCCGCCTCGCGCAGCAGGCGGGACAGGGCGATCAGGGGCAGGCCGATCAGTGCGGTGGGGTCGCGGTTGTCGATGGCGTCGAACAGGCTGATGCCAAGACCTTCGCATTTGAAGCTGCCGGTGCAGTCCAAGGGTTGTTCGGCGGTGACGTAGCGCAGGATTTCCTCCCTGCCCAGCGTACGAAAACGGACTGTGGTGAGGTCGGTGGCCTGCAGCACCTGTTCGCCGTTGGCCAAGCACAGGGCGGTGTGGAAATGGACTTCTTTACCGGACATGGCGGCCAGCTGCGCGCAGGCGGCTTCGGCAGTGCCCGGCTTGCCCAGCGGGGTGCCGTCCAGTTCGGCCACCTGGTCCGAGCCGATCACCCAGCTGCCGGGGCGCCTGTCCGCCACGGTCCGGGCCTTGGCAACGGCCAGCCGGGCGGCCAGCGCGGCGGGTGCCTCGCCGGGCAGGGCGGTTTCGTCCACCTGCGGAGCCTCGGAGCTGAACGGAAGCCGCAGCCGGCCCAGCAATTCGGCCCGGTAACGGGAGGTGGAGGCGAGGATCAGGTCGTTCATGTGGGAAAATGCCGCATCCGGGCTTGGCAGTCTGCTGCCGGTGGCTGAATGTGGCAATCGCCACCGTGATGCGTGTTTGACAGCGGCCCGGCTTCTCCTTAACATTCTGCAGCTTATGTCCGCGAACGTGCCCGAAATGCTGGATGCTTGGCGGATGGTCGCAGCACGCAGGTGCTTCGACGGCCAGGTTCCATTGTCTGACTTGACCCGCCTGCAGGGTCTGCTCGCAGATGCCGACGGCCAGTGCAACTACGCGCTGGAATTCGGTCGTGATGCGGTTTTGCAGGTACCCTATGTCGAACTGACCATTGATGCCGCGCTGCCGTTGATCTGCCAGCGCAGCATGCAGCGTTTCCTGCTGCCGGTGTCGGTGAAGCAGCGGCTGGGGCTGGTGCGTGACGAGGCCGAGGAACTGGCGCTGCCGCCGGATTACGAAGCGCTGCTGGTGCCGGAAGACGGCAACCTGCGGCCGCTGGATCTGGTGGAGGATGAATTGGTGTTGGCGGTGCCCGTGGTGGCGCTGGCACCGGGAAGCGAGGCGGTCGAATCCGACTGGCCCGTGACCGAAGAGGAACAGAGCAAGGCCAACCCGTTCGCGGCATTGGCGGCGCTGAAGAAACAATAGCGGCCGGTTATCGTCGGCGGCTGCGGCGAAAGCGAGAGTAGTGCTGGACGCTAACGTCCTGTGCAATTAAACGACGAAGCAAACGAACCGAGTTTGGAGCAATCCCATGGCTGTGCAGAAATCCCGTGTTACCCCGTCCCGCCGCGGCCAGCGTCGTGCCCACGACGCCCTGAGCGCCAAGCAGCTGTCCACCGATCCGACCACCGGTGAAGTGCATCTGCGTCACCACATCACCGCTGACGGCTTCTACCGCGGCAAGAAGGTGATCACGACCAAGTCGAACTCGGTCGTCGAAGAAGATTGATTCGTGACGGCCGCCACGCCTGCGTGGTGGCCGTTTCACCGATTCTTCAGGGGCCGCCTTCGGGCGGCTTCGCGCAACAGGAAACAGCATGAGCAAGCGGATCTACTCGAGGATCGCGGGCACCGGTAGTTACTTGCCCGAGAAGTTGGTGACCAACGACGATCTTGCCAAGGTCGTGGAGACCAGTGACGAGTGGATCCAGACGCGCACGGGTATCCGTGAGCGGCATATTGCGGCTGATGGCGAGACCACCAGCGACCTGGGCTACCACGCCGCGGTGCGCGCGTTGGAAGCGGCAGGCATCGAGGCCTCGCAGCTGGACATGATCATCGTGGGCACCACCACGCCTGATCTGATCTTCCCGTCCACGGCCTGCCTGATCCAGGCGCGCCTCGGCGCGAGTGGCTCGGCGGCATTCGACGTCAATGCGGCATGTTCGGGCTTCCTGTTCGCCCTGAGCGTGGCCGACAAATTCATCCGCAGCGGCGATGCCAAGCACATCTTGGTGATCGGTGCGGAAACCCTGAGCCGTATCGTTGATTGGACCGACCGCACCACCTGCGTGCTGTTCGGCGACGGCGCCGGCGCGGCGGTACTCAAGGCCGACGACGAGATCGGCATCCTCAGCACCCACCTGCATGCCGATGGCAGCAAGAAGGAGCTGCTGTGGAACCCGACCGGCGTGTCGGTGGGGCTGGACAAGCCCGGCAAGATTGAAATGAAGGGCAACGATGTGTTCAAGCATGCCGTCAAGGCGCTGGACAGCGTGGTTGACGAAGCCCTGCAGGCCAACGGTCTGGACAAGAACGACCTGGACTGGCTGATCCCGCACCAGGCCAACCTGCGCATCATCGAAGCCACCGCCAAGCGGCTGGACATGTCGATGGACCAGGTGATCGTCACCGTGGACAAGCACGGCAACACCTCGGCCGGTTCGGTGCCGCTGGCGCTGGACGCCGCCGTGCGCTCGGGCCGTGTGCAGCGTGGCCAGTTGCTGCTGCTGGAAGCCTTCGGTGGCGGCTTCACCTGGGGCTCGGCGCTGCTGCGCTACTGATCTGGTTTACCTGCGGCTCCGCAGTGCGGTGCAGGCAGGCGAAAGAATTGCGGGCAGCCAATGGCTGCCCGTTGTCGTTTGGGGATTGGCAAGTGGGAAGGGGGCGCGCACGAGCTGCGGGTCGTGCGTCTTCCGTAGCCCGGGTAAGCCAAAGGCGCACCCGGGGATTTCCCAGCCGCCTACGTACATTCAGACGCAAGCCACCGCCCGGAGGGTCATGGGACTTTTACTTTGTCGCGAACTTCCCCGGGTGCGCCTTTGGCTTACCCGGGCTACGGGGTTGGAAGGATGCTGGGGCCGCATTCAGGGCGGCCGCGAGAAGCTGAGTGAGATGTCCGAGGCCCGCGCCAACCTCCCATTCCCCGTTCCCAAACCCCCATTCCCAGCCCCACCTGCATACGCGCCAGTACAGACGGGCGGGCGCT
>DALZZG010000059.1:0-13828 GCA_031987665.1 Stenotrophomonas sp.
CCCGGCAGGCGGCGGATCGACGAAGCGCAGCGCATCGCTGCCCCAGGCCGCAAGTTCCAGCGCCAGCGCGGCCAGTTCGATTTGTGCGATCTCGGGACGCCGTTGCGGTTCCAGCCGCTGTGACTGCGGCCACAGCCGCCACGCCCAGCCTGCCGCGACACGTCCCGCGCGGCCTGCACGCTGGTCGGCGGAGGCCTGCGAAATGCTCACCGCATCCAGTCGGGAGAAGCCGCTGTTGGGGTCGTAGCGCGGTTCACGCGCCAGCCCGGCATCGATCACCACGCGCACGCCGGGCAGCGTCACCGACGATTCGGCCACATTGGTGGCCAGCACCACGCGGCGATGCCCGTCAGGATCCGGCTGCAGCACACGGCTCTGCTGTTCCACGGGCAACTCGCCATGCAGCGCAAGCACGACGACACCCGTGCTCTGCTCCTCCCCTTCCGCGGAGCGAAGGGGGAGGCTGGGAGGGGGTGGCTGTTGCTTCTGCGCCGTGGCGGAAGGCGACCCCTCCCCGGCCCTCCCCTTGCCACTGGCAAAGGGAGGGGGCAGGGCATCAGCGTCCGGATGATCGGCCAGCGCAGCGCTCCGCTCCTCCCCTTTCGCTGAGCGAAGGGGGAGGCTGGGAGGGGGGGGCTGTTGCTTCTGCGCTATAGCGGAAGGCGACCCCTCACCGGCCCTCCCCTTGCCTTCGGCAAAGGGAGGGGGCGGGGCATCAGCGTCCGGATGGTCGGCCAGCGCAGCGCTTCGCTCCTCCCCTTTCGCGACGCGAAGGGGGAGGCTGGCAGGGGGTGGCTGTTGCATCTGCGTAGTAGCGGAAGGCGACCCCTCCCCAGTCCTCCCCTTGCCTTCGGCAAAGGGAGGGGGCCGAGCAGCTTCCAGCGCAGCCTGCACGCGGGCGATCTCGCGCTGGCCGGGCAGGAACACCAGTACATCGCCGGGATGTTCGGCCAATGCCTGCTCCACGGCGCGGCGTGTCTGCGCCTCCAGCGATTCATCGCGCCGTGCCGGGAAATGGCTCACCTCGACCGGATGGCTGCGGCCTTCGCTGGACAGCCGCGGTGCCTCGAGAAAATTCGCCAGCCGCTCACCATCCAGTGTGGCCGACATCACCACGATGCGCAGGTCATCCCGCAGCTGGCTTTGCACATCCAGCGCCAGAGCAAGCCCGAGGTCGGCGGACAGGTGGCGCTCGTGGAATTCGTCGAACAGCAGCGCACCCACGCCTTCCAGCAACGGGTCGTCCTGCAGCATGCGGGTGAGGATGCCCTCGGTGACCACTTCGATCCGGGTGCGCGCGGACACCTTGTTCTCGAAGCGGATGCGGTAACCCACGGTTTCGCCCACCGGCTCGCCCAGCTGGCGGGCCATGAACAGCGCGGCACTGCGCGCGGCCACGCGGCGTGGCTCCAGCATGATGATGCGTCGGCCTTCCAGCCATGGCGCGTCCAGCAGCGCCAGCGGCACCTGCGTGGTCTTGCCCGCGCCGGGCGGCGCTTCCAGCACCAGCCGGCTGTGCTGCTGCAGCTGCGCGAGGATCCGCGGCAGCAGCGGTGTGATGGGGAATTCGGGTGGGGTGGAGCGGTCCATCGTGCAAGGATAAAGGTTCGTGCAGGCACAACCGCCTACAATGCGCGTTTTCCGCAGTTCACCCTCAGCAATGCAACTGATCGACATCGGCGCCAACCTTACCCACGAATCCTTCGATCGCGACCTAGACGCGGTGCTGGAGCGCGCCCGCGCCGCAGGCGTAGTGCAGATGGTGGTGACGGGAGCCAGCCGCGAGCATTCGCCGATGGCGCTGGCGCTGGCGCAGCGTCACCCCGGCTTCCTGTACGCGACGGCCGGTGTGCATCCACATCACGCCAGTGAATACACCGACGAGTGCGATGCGGAAATGCGCGCGCTGCACGCGCATGCCGAAGTGGTGGCGGTGGGCGAGTGCGGGCTGGACTACAACCGCGACTTCTCGCCGCGTCCGGCGCAGCGCAAGGCCTTCGAGCGGCAGCTGCAGATCGCGGCCGAGAACGGCAAGCCGCTGTTCCTGCACCAGCGTGATGCGCATGACGATTTCATCGCGATGATGGGCAACTTCGACGGCAGGCTCGGCCCTGCGGTGGTGCATTGCTTCACCGCCGAGCGGCGCGAGCTGTTCGACTACCTGGACCGCGACTGGTACATCGGCATCACCGGCTGGCTGTGCGACGAGCGCCGTGGCGCGCACCTGCGCGAGCTGGTGAAGCACATTCCCGCCGAACGCATGATGATCGAAACCGATGCGCCCTACCTGCTGCCGCGCACGCTGCGGCCGCTGCCCAAGGACCGCCGCAACGAGCCGGCGTTCCTGTCGCACATCGTGGAGGAACTGGCGCGTGATCGCGGCGAGGACGTGGCCGTCACCGCGGCCAACGCAACGGCGGCCACCCGCGGTTTCTTCCGCCTGCCCACGGTCTGACCGGCAGCGCGGCGGGCCTCAGCCGCGCTGCGCCTCGTACGCCTGAAGGTGGCAATACGCCGCGCGCAGATTGGGCGCGGCCTGGCCGGCCGCAAGCGCACGCTGCAGCATGTCGCCCACGATGTGCGCCGCTTCCACGCGCTGGCCGGCTTCGAGGTCACGCAGCATGGATGCCCTGATGGATGAGCCGGGCTTGGTCAACGCAGTCAATGCGATGTCCTGCGCCTTCTGCGGTATCGGCTGGCCAGCCTGCGCGGCCACGGCCAGGCATTCGGCATACAGCGCCTGCATGAACGCAGTGCCGTGGTCGGTGGCGACGATATGGCCCACATCGGCGCGCATCAGGCAGGTGCCTGCGGCCAGCGCGGTGAGGAAGCTGTACTTGATCCATTGCTCCTGCGCGATGTCCGTCGAGGCCACATGGTCGATGCCGGCGGTGCTGCAGGCGTCGGCAAAGGCAGTCACGCGCGCGTTGAGTGCACCACCATCGCGCTCACCGAAGGTGATGCGTGCCGGCTTGTCCAGATGCAGTACCGCGCCGTCATCGGCCTTGGTGGCGCTGATGAAGCACAGGCCGCCGAGCACCTTTTCATGGCCGAAGCGGGCATCCAGATCTGCGTAGTGGCGCAGGCCATTGAGGATGGGCAGCACCGTGGTGGCTTCGCCCACGGCGGGTGCGATGGCATCGATGGAACTGGCCAGGTCATAGGCCTTGCAGCTCAGGATCACCAGGTCGAAAGGCTGCGTGCGCGCCAGCTGCGGCAGTGCATCGGCGGTGACGTGGGCCACCGGGAAGGCGGCATCGCCCAGCGGGCTGCGGATCACCAGACCATCGCGCTGCAGCTGCGCCGCGCGGCCGTCGCGTACCAGAAAGGTCACGTCCACGCCGGCCTGAGCCAGCCGTCCGCCGAAATAGCCACCGGTTCCGCCGGCACCAAGGATCAGGATACGCATGCGCTGACGCCCACTGCTGAAGACGCCTCCATGATAGGCCATGCAGCGCGCATGGCCATCCACGGCACCGTTGCTTACAGCTTCACCAGCTCGACGCGGCGGTTGCGTGCCTTGCCTTCCTCGTTGCCGTTGTCGGCAACCGGCTGGGCATCACCGAAGCCATTGGATTCAAGGCGCTTGGCATCGATCTTCGCGGCGGTGATGAAATCGCGCACCGCTGCAGCACGACGCTGCGAGAGCTGCAGGTTGTGCTGTGCATCGCCGGTGTTGTCCGTGTGGCCGTTGATCGCCAACCGCAGCGTCGGGTTGTCGCTGAGCAGGGCGACAACCTGCTCCAGCTGCGGTTTGGATGCCGGCAGGATGTCGGCCTTGTCGGTGTCGAACTGCACCTGGATGGCTACCTTGCCGTCTGCATCCAGCGACTTCTTCAGCGCGTCGGCGGGCAACGCCTTTGCGGTGATCTGCACGGGCCTGGTTTCGGCGATCAACAGGCCCGAGGCGGCGCCACTGCCGGCCAGATGGATCCAGATGTCGCGGTCGGCGCGGTGGATCACGTACACGTTCGCCGGGTCGTTGTAGATGTCACCCAGGCCGTCCACCCAGTCCACGCCCGCTTTCGACGGACGGATGTCGTCCAGTCCGCGCGTGGGAATGTTGCCGGTGAAGATTTCCTTGCCGCCAAGGCTTTCCACCAGCGCCTGCACGTTGCGGCTCAGTTCCAGCTGGGAGAACGCATGGCCCTCCTTGGCACGCACCTGGGCGCCATGTACCTGGCCTTCCACCCATTCCACGCGGTCACCGGTCCAGAACGGCACGCGGTCGAATTTGCGGGTGGTGGGACGGTCGGCCTGGTAGCCATCGGGCAGGCCGATATAGGGGAATTCGCCGAGCGCGGCTTCGGAGACGGGCAGGCTGCTCACATCGAATACGGGGGTGGCCGTCGTGTCCGTGGTCGGCGGCGCGGCCTCGATGAGCGTGTCATCCACGGCCGGTGTTTCCGGCGGCATGGCGGCGGTCTCTTCCGGCGCAGGTGCGGGCTTGCAGCCGGCAGCCGCCAGCAGTGCTAGCAGGGCGGCGGAGAGCAGGGTGCGTTTGGCGGTCGTGCGGGCAATGTCCATGAAGTGCTCCAGCGGGGGATCGTCAAGCGCTCTGTATAGCGCCATGTCGGTTAAGGGAATGGCTGCGTAGCGGCCATGAACGAAGAAGGGCGGTGCCATCACGGCCCCGCCCTTCGCGTGTGTCGGTGCCTCGCGACGATCAGCTGCGCAGGCCCACGCCACGCCGCAGCAGCCACAGCGACAGCGCGGTGAGCGCCACCACGAAGGCCAGCATCAGGCTGTAGGCCACCCACAGCGGTACGTCGCTGGTGCCCAGCAGGCCGTAGCGGAACGCATTGACCATGTAGAAGATCGGGTTGGTGTGCGTCAGCGCCTGCGCCCAGCCCGGCAGCAGCGTCACCGAATAGAACACGCCGCCGAGATAGGTCAGCGGGGTCAGGATGAAGGTCGGCACGATGGCCACGTCATCGAACTTCTTGGCGTACACGGCGTTGATGAAACCGGCCAGCGAGAAGATGGTCGCGCCCAGCAGCACCGTGCTCAGCGTCACCAGCGGGTGCGGGATGCGCACGGGGGTGAAGAACATGGCGATCAGCAGCACGATCACGCCCACCATCAGGCCGCGCAGCACGGCGCCGGCGACGTAGCCGCCCAGGATCACCCAGTTCGGCATCGGGCTGACCAGCAGCTCCTCGATGTGACGCCCGAATTTGGCGCCGAAGAACGAGGAGCTGATGTTGCCGTAGCTGTTCTGGATCACGCTCATCATCACCAGGCCCGGCACGATGAACTGCATGTAGCTGTAGCCGCCCATCTGCCCGATCTTGGAGCCTATCAGGCCGCCGAAGATCAGGAAGTACAGGGTCATGGTGATGGCCGGCGGCACCAGGGTCTGGCCCCAGATGCGCAGGATGCGGTTGACCTCGCGACGAACGATGGTGCCCAGCGCCACCCAGTTGCGGCTGCTGTCGGTCACGGGAACGGGGGTACTCATGCGGCGCTGTTCTCCAGGTTGCCGGTGAGGCGCACGAACAGCTCCTCCAGGCGGTTGCTCTTGGTACGCATCGAACGCACGCGGATGCCGGCAGCATTCAAGGCGTCGAAAACACGGTTCAGGTCCATCGCGCGCGGCATGTCCAGGTCCAGCGTATGCGTGTCGGTGGCGACCAGGGTGGCGCCTTCGATATGCGGCAGCTGCGCCGGCAGTTCGCCGTCGATGTCGAACAGGAAGCCTTCTACGTCAAGCTTGGCCAGCAGGCCACGCATCGGCCCCTGCTCGACGATGCGGCCATGGTTGATGATGGCCAGGTTGCGGCACAGCTGTTCGGCCTCTTCCAGATAGTGCGTGGTGAGGATGATGGTGGTGCCGGCGGCGTTGATTTCCTGCAGCGTCTTCCACATGTCGCGGCGGATCTCGATGTCCACGCCTGCGGTGGGTTCATCCAGGATCAACAGGCGCGGGCGGGTCATCATGGCGCGGGCGATCATCAGCCGGCGTTTCATGCCGCCGGACAGCGTACGGCTCATCATCTGCGCCTTGTTCCACAGGTGCGCGCGCTTGAGTTCCTCTTCCGCACGCTGCTCGGCCTCGGCACGCGGGATGCCGTAGAAGCCTGCGTAGTTGACCAGGATGTCGAAGGGCTTCTCGAACAGATTGAAGTTGATCTCCTGCGGCACCAGACCGATCAGGCGCATGGTGGCACTGCGTTCGCGCACCAGATCGGTGCCGAACACTTCCACCTGGCCTTCGCTCAGGTTCACCAGCGAGGAGACGATGCCGATCATCGTGGACTTGCCGGCGCCGTTGGGGCCGAGCAGGGCGAAGAAGTCGCCGGGCATCACTTCAAGCGAGACGCCCTTGAGCGCCTGTACGCCGTTGTCGTAGGTCTTGCGCAGGTCGCGGATGTGCAGCGCGGGCGCAGCGGGGGACGTTCGGGAATCCAATGCGGTTTGCCTTCGCGCCGGTTTCACGGCGCTGGGTGGGTGCTGGGCCGGTATTATAGGTGCCCCCTGCGGCCCCGGCCCGGTTACACACTGTTCTCCTAGTGCCTGTTCAATTTCCCCTAAAACTGGTTGGCCGCCACATGCTTGCGCCCAGCGTGGGCCATTACCAGTTCGTCCGCGATGACGGCCAGCCGCTGGATTTCCAGCCGGGCCAGTTCATCCAGGTTCATTTTGCCTACGCCGACGGCACCGCCACCAAGCGCAGTTATTCGCTGGCCACCATCCACGACCACGCGCTGGATGCAGGCGACGCCGTGGAAATCGCGGTCAGCTTCGTGCCCGGTGGTGCGGCCACCGCGCTGTTCGAGGGGCTGGCACTGGGCGACCACATCACAGGCAGCGGCCCGTTCGGGCGCTTCTGCCTGCAGCCGGGCGACCACAATGGCCGCTATCTGCTGATCGCCACGGGCACCGGCGTCACTCCGTACCGCTCCATGCTGCCGCTGCTGGGCAAGGCCATCGCCGAGCGCGGCGTGGAAGTGGTGCTGCTGCAGGGTGCGCGCAGTCCCACCGAACTGCTGTACAGCGAGGATTTCGAGGCGTTCGCCGCTGCCACGCCCGGCTTCCGCTACATGCCGTGCCTGTCGCGCGAGCTGCCTGAACAACCGCACCCGGACGTGCGCCAGGGCTATGTGCAGCAGCATCTGGCCGAACTGGCACCGGATCCGTCGCGTGACATCGCCTACCTGTGCGGCAACCCGGACATGGTCGATGCCTGCGCCGAGGCGCTGAAGGCCGCGGGCCTGCCGATGCCGCAGATCCGCCGCGAGAAGTACGTCAGCAGCAAGTAACCGGAGGCGCGGCGCAGCCCCGTAGCCCGGGTAAGCGCAAGCGCACCCGGGAATGGGCGTGCACGGGATCAGGCACCCGCTGGCAGATGGGCTGCATCCTGCCCGCCCCTTCACCTTTCTGTAGGCCGCCCCCCGTTTTCACTGGTGGGCGATAGGGGAATGGCCCGACAGGAGACGCCCGGAGATCGCCGCGACAATGGCGTTTCGCAACCCCTTGCGTGTCCTTCCGGCGGCCGAAGCCCCCATGAATGTCGTCATCTATCCGCCCTCGTCGCTGCTCGACATGCCGCTGGTCAACGATGCACTGGTGATCGATGCGGACCCGCAGCATCTGGAAGGCGTGATGCAGGCGCTGGCGATGCGGATGCAGGTGGCCGGGCTGGGGCAGGGCGGCGAGGCGCTGGAGGCGCTGCAGACGCGCAGCTGGGGTATGGTCTTCATCGATCTGGACCTGACCGACATCACCGGCATGCAGGTGATCGACCGGTTGGCCGAAAGCGGTGACCGCACCGGGCTGGTGATCATGAGCAGCCAGCCCAGCCGCCTGCTGCATGCCGCGGCGGGGCATGCCATCGGACGCGGCCTGAACGTGGTCGCCGCCGTGCGCAAGCCGATGCGTGTGGAGTTCATCGGCGACATGCTTGACGAGCTGGAGATGATGCATGTGCGGCATTCGCGCAGGTCGCGCGTGGTCACCGTACCGCTGCAGTTCAGTGCGCACGAACTGCGGATGGCGCTGGAGTGGAAGCAGATCCGTCCGTACTTCCAGCCGCAGCATGACGTGATCAGCGGCAGGCTGCGCGGAGCCGAGATGCTCGCGCGCTGGCACCACCCGGACGGCCGCGTGCTGGCGCCGGTGGCGTTCCTGCCGGCATTCGAGCAGGAGGGCATGGTTGCCGGCCTGACCAGCTACATGCTGCATCATGCCTTCGAGCTGCTGGCTGGTGATGAGCGCGACAGCCAGCGCGTGCTGGCGGTGAACGTGCCGGCCACGGTGGCCAGTTCCATCCGCTGGGCGCAGGACGTCAGCGAGCAGGCCGCCGTGGCGGGCGTCGATCCGGGTCGGATGATCATCGAGATCACCGAGGACGGTGGCCCCGGTTGTGACTTGGCCCTGTCCGGTGTCGTCACCCAGCTGCGGCTGCGCGGCTTCCGCTGCGCCATCGATGATTTCGGCAGCGGCGATTCCTCGCTGGACAGGTTGCGCGCGGTGCCGTTCAACGAGATCAAGATCAACCGCAGCATGGTGCTGCAGGCGCGCGAACACATGCACGCACGCAGCCTGCTGGCCAGCACCATCGCCATGGGCAGGCAGCTTGTGGCCACGGTGGTGGCCGAAGGCATCGAGGAGCAGAACGACCTGCGCATGGTGCGCGAGCTGGGCTGCCACGTCAGCCAGGGCTATCTGCATGGCCGCGCCATGTCGCGCGGTGCCTACGTGCGCTACGCGCAGCACTGTGATCGGTGATGAACCCGTCCGCACTGGATCGAAGGCGTATTACCCCTCTGTAAAGGACGCTTGACAAGCTGGAACCGGCCGCCGCAGGATGTGTCAAGCGTCCTTTACAGGAGTCGGCCATGAACAACGCGAGCAGACCGCAGGCCCACGGGGCGGTGTTCCTTGGCGTCGGTGCGTCCTTTCTGGCATTGGGCATGCTGCCCGCAACCCGCCCCATGCTCGGCGCGGGGCTGGCCTTCCTCGTGCTGGGCATCGTGTTCCTGGTGAGGGCACGGCGATGAGCCGCAGCCGTACCGTGCTGTGGCTGCTGCTGGGTGGCGCGCTGCTGCTGGTCGCCAGCGCGGTGGTGTACAACGGCATGGATTTCGACGGCAGCCGGCATTTCTCCGGGGTGCTGGCCGGTGTCGGTGCGGGCCTGTGGATCGGTGCCGGCCTGCGCCGCCTGATGCCCGAGGACTGCGACGGCGACCGCCCCGCGCTGCGCCGCCGCTACAACCGTGAACTGCTGCTGGCGATGGCCGCGTATGCGCTGCTGCTGGTGCTGTCCATCACCCTGCTCAAGCATGTGCAGGGCACCGGCCTGCGTGCGCTGGTGGCGCTGCTGCCGGTGCCGCCGATCGTCTTCGTGCTGCGCGCGATGATCCGCTACATCCGTGATGCCGATGAGCTGCAGCAGCGCATCGAGCTGGAAGCGGTAAGTTCGGCCACGGCCATCGTCTCGCTGCTCTACCTCACCGGCGGGTTCCTGCAGACGGCCAAGGTCATCGATGTACCGTCGGCCGCGGCGATGATCTGGGTGTTTCCGCTGGTCAGCCTGTCTTACGGCCTTGCCAAGGCCGTGGTCGTCCGGCGTTACCGCTGAGCGCGCCCGCATGGACAACCGCCTGCGTGAGCTGCGCGAAGCCCAGGGCTGGTCACAGGGGGAACTCGCCGAACGGCTGGAGGTCTCCCGTCAGACGGTCAACGCGCTCGAAACCGGCAAGTACGATCCCAGTCTCCCGTTGGCGTTCCGCATCGCCCGGCTGTTCGGCGAGCAGCTCGAAGCGATTTTCTTTCCCGATGTCACATAGCCGTTGCTGCCGCGTCTGGTATTGCAGCCGTTGTTCCTTTCCTTCCAACCACGAGGGGCCGTTCCGATGATGTCCCGCACTATCCGTATCACTGTCCTGGGCATGACCGCTGCGGCGGGCCTGCTCGGCTGCAGTGCCCCGCAGCCACCCGCCGATGCCAAAGGCAATGCCAGCGCCAACGCACCGGCTGCGGCGGACGGCACCAGCAAGGGCATGAAGCTGGGCAGCCTGAGCTTCGAGCCCTGCAACCTGAGCGCGCAGTTCGGCCGCAGCAACCTGGAGGCACAGTGCACCACGCTGGAGGTGCCTGAAGACCGCGCCAACTCGCAGGGCCGCAAGATCGCGCTGAACATCGCGTGGCTGGCGCCGGAGAGGGAAACCGATGTGAAGCCTGACCCGGTGTTCTTCCTTGCCGGTGGCCCGGGCCAGTCCGCCGTGGACACCTACCCGCAGTTGAATGCCGCCTTCAACAAGGTGCGTGCACTGCGCAACGTGATCCTGGTGGACCAGCGCGGCACCGGCAAATCCAATCTGCTCGCCTGCGAGCCGATGGACGACCAGGACATCTCGCCGGAGGCCATGCGTGCTGCCGCGGCTGCATGCGCCAGCACGCTGTCCACCCGCGCCGACCTGCGCCACTACACCACCACCGATGCGGTGGCGGATCTGGATGCGGTGCGCCAAGCCATCGGTGCCGAGCAGATCAATCTGGTCGGCGTGAGCTACGGCACGCGCGTGGCGCAGCAGTACGCCATGCGCCACCCGCAGCAGACGCGCAGCATCGTGCTCGACTCGGTGGTGCCCAACAGCCTGCAGCTGGGCAACATCTTCGCGCGCAATCTGGATGACGCGCTGGCCAAGCAGTTCGCACAGTGCACCCGGACGCCGTCCTGCAAGGAGGCACTGGGCGACTCGCGCGCTGAACTTGATGGCCTGCTCGCCAAGCTGCGCGCGCAGCCCGTGACGGTGCGCTACCGCGATGCCTCCACCGGTGAGGAACGCGAGGACGTGCTGCGCGCGGAGACCGTCGCCGGTCTGGTGCGCATGTATGCCTACATGCCTGCCGCCGCCGCGCTGCTGCCCAAGCTGATCCACGAAGCCGCCGGTGGGCGCTACGAGAATCTGATGGCGCTGGCGCAGATGATGCAGGGCGAGATGAGCGACAGCATGGCGATGGGCATGCAGCTGTCGGTGATCTGCAGCGAGGATTCCGAAGGCATGGTGACCAACGCCGCCGACGAAAGCACCGTGCTGGGCAACCAGATGGCGCAGGGGCTGGCCGCCATGTGCGCGGCCTGGCCAAAGGGCAGCGCGCCGGCGGATTTCCATAAGCCACTGGCAACGAACGTGCCGGCATTGGTGCTGGAAGGTGAGTTCGACCCGGTGACGCCACCGCGCTACGGCGAGGAAGTGGTCAAGAGCCTGCCCAATGGGCGCCTGTTCGTGCTGCGTGGCCAAGGCCACAACGTGATCGGTGCCGGCTGCATGCCGAAGCTGTTCACCGAGTTCATGGAAAAGACCGATGCCAAGGCGCTCGATGCCAGCTGCCTTGAAAAGATCAACTACGTGCCACCGTTCACCAGCTTCAATGGCTGGGAACCGTGACCGCCACGCACACCTGAGGAACCTGCTTCCATGATCGTCGCAGAACGACTTCGCAAGACCTTCCCCGGCAGGGGCAAGGACAAGAGCCCGGTGATCGCGGTGGACGATGTGGGCTTCACCGCCCATGACGGCCAGATCACCGGCCTGCTCGGCCCCAACGGCGCCGGCAAGACCACCACGCTGCGCATGCTGTACACGCTGATGACGCCGGACAGCGGCCGTGTGCTGGTCGATGGCATCGACCCGTCGGTGGACGCCAACGCGGTACGCCGCAGCCTCGGCGTGCTGCCCGATGCACGCGGCGTGTACAAGCGCCTCACCGCACGCGAGAACATCGACTACTTCGGTGAGCTGCACGGCATGACGCCGTCGGTCATCGCCGAGCGCACGCGCCGGCTGGCCTCGGCGCTGCAGATGGAGGATTTCCTGGACCGCGCCACCGAAGGCTTCAGCCAGGGCCAGCGCACCAAGACCGCCATCGCCCGTGCGCTGATCCACGATCCGCGCAACGTGATTCTTGATGAGCCCACCAACGGCCTGGACGTGATGACCACGCGCGGCCTGCGTGGCTTCCTCAAGGAACTGCGCGAGGAAGGACGCTGCGTGATCTTCTCCAGCCACATCATGCAGGAGGTGGCCGCGCTGTGTGACCGCATCGTCGTCATCGCCCATGGCCGCGTGGTGGCGCAGGGCACGCCGGACGAACTGCGCGAACAGGCACGCGAGGTGAATCTGGAAGACGCCTTCGTCAAGTTGATCGGCAGCGAGGAGGGCCTGCACGCATGAACAAGACCGGATTCCTCGGCGGCATGCTCACGGTGATGCGCAAGGAACTGCGCGATTTCGCCCGTGACCGCCGCACCTTCCTGCTCACCCTGCTGATGGCACCGCTGCTGTACCCGCTGCTGTTCCTGGGCATGAGCAAGCTGACCAGCATGCGCACCGAAACGCAGCTGGAAAAGGACATGAACATCGCCGTGGTCGGCATGGAGCGTGCGCCCAACCTGGTGGCCTTCCTGGCCAGCCGTGGCATCAACGCCACGCCTGCACCTGCGGACATCGAGCAGCGCATCCGTGCACAGCAGGAAGACGTCGCGCTGATCATCGACCCGGACTTCGCCAAGGACTGGAAGGACGGCAAGCCAGCCAAGGTGGATGTGCTGGCCGACACCACCCGTCGTGCCGGTGACGTGCAGCTGATGCGGCTGAAGGCGACGCTGGGCGAGTACAGCCAGTCGGTCGGCTCGCTGCGCCTGCTGGCGCGCGGCGTGAACCCGATGGTGGCGGCACCGGTCAGCGTGGGAACACGCGACCTGGCCACCGCCGAAGCCAAGCGCGGCATCTTCCTGTCGGTGGTGCTGCCACTGGTGCTGATCCTGTCCTCCTTCATCGGCGGCTCGCACCTGGCGATGGACACCACCGCGGGTGAACGCGAGCGGCAATCGCTGGAGCCGCTGCTGGCAACGCCGATCTCGCGCGGCGCACTGGTCAGCGGCAAGATGCTGGCGGCGGTGGTGATCGGGTTGATATCGACGCTGCTGATCCTGCTCTCGTTCAAGCTCAGTGCGAGCGTGCGCGTGGGAGCGGCGGGGTCGCTGGACGTGAGCTTCGCCGCGATCGGCAAGCTGCTGCTGATCCTGCTGCCGCTGGTGGTGATCGGCACCGCGCTGCTCACCTGTCTGGCGGCGAGCGCCAAGAGCATGAAGGAAGCGCAGAGCCACATCGTGTGGCTGATGATGCTGCCCATGCTGCCCAGCTACGCGCTGATGGCCTACCCGCTGAAGGACACGGAGCTGTGGCAGTACGCCGTGCCGTTCCTGTCGCAGAACCAGATGCTGGTGAAGGTGACGCGCGGCGAGATGCCTTCGTTCGAGCAGTGGGGCGTGTACCTGGCCGCATCGGCGGTGCTGGCGATGGCGCTGTGGGCGATTGCCGTGTGGCGTTACGGGCAGGAGCGGCTGGCGATCTCCGGCTGATCCACCCTGCAAAGTAATGAAGACGATGGCCCGGAGAAATCCGGGCCATTTTTTTTTTGTGGGGCCGTCTGCGTGGCAGCCATCCCTCCGAACGCCGCACAGACCAGACGACGCAAACAGAAAAGGCCCGGATCGCTCCGGGCCTTCTGCTGTTGCTTCATCGCCGCGATCAGTTGCTCGGCGAGAAGGCCAGCGTGCGGCGGGTGGTGACCGGGCTGCTGACCGGCTCGAACTTCCAGCGGCGCACGGCGGCCAGTGCTTCGCGGTCGAACACGCGCACCGGGGTGGCGCGCAGCACGCGGGCGTCGGTGACCGAGCCGTCGAGGCCGACCGTCAGCTCCACCAGCACTTCGCCGGAGGTGCCCGAACGCAGGGCGTCGGCCGGGTAGCGCGGGGCCGGCGTGCTGACCGAGCGCAGGGTGGGGGCAGCGGCGGCAGCAGCCGGCTTCGGTGCGG
>DALZZG010000060.1:0-13692 GCA_031987665.1 Stenotrophomonas sp.
GCACGGCGCTGCTGACCGGTTGTTGCACCTCGCCATGACCCTGCCGGGATGCCGCGTTGCGGATGGCCTGCGCCAACGGGTGTTCGATACCCGCTTCGGCCTGCGCCGCGGCGGCCAGCACCTGCGGCGTTGTCCAGCCATCGGCAGCCAGCACCTGCTCCACCTGCGGGCGGCCCAGAGTCAGTGTGCCGGTCTTGTCGAAGATGGCGGTACGCGCCTGCGCCAAGGCGGGCAGACTGCCGGGATCGACGATGCGCAGGCCGATGCGGCTGGCGCGGATGGCCGCCTGCAGGTGTGCCAGTGGCGTGGCCACCGCCAGCGCGCAGGGACAGGCGGCCACCAGCACCGCCAGCCCATGCAGCAGACCACGTTCGATGCCCAGCAGCAGCGCGACCACCACGGCGGTCAGTGCGGCCAGTGCGGGTATCCAGCGCCCCAGCCATTCGGCGATGCGCGTCTGTGTGTCAGCGGTGGGCTGTCGCGCCACCAGCTCCAGCGCGATGCGCCCGCCCATGCGGTCGATGTCGCGATCACCCGGTTCGCGGTCGCTGACCACGATCAGTGCGCTGTCGAGATTGACCGCACCGGCACTCACCCGATCACCCGCGGCCACTGTCTGCGGCTGGCTCTCGCCGTTGAGGATGGCCACGTCCAATCGGCTGCCGCCCTGTTCGACCACGCCATCCACCGCGGCCACCGCGCCCGCCCGCAGCAGCACGCGCTCACCGCGCTGCACCTGCGCGACCGGCACCGCGTGCGTCGCACCGCCCTCGTCCAGACGCAACGCGGTTTCGGCGTCCGCCGCCTGCAAGGCGACGATGGCGTCCAGTGCGCGCCTGCGTACCATCACCTCGATCACCCGCCCCAGCAGCAACAGGGTGACCAGCATGGTGGCCGTATCGAAGTAGACGTGCGACGACCCGCGCCACAGGTTCCATGCCGACAACAGGCACGAACCCAGCACGCCCAGGCTGATGACCAGATCGATGCCCGGCGTGCGCAGACGCAGCGAGCGCACGGCCATGCGCAGGATGTCACTGCCCGCGCCGAACACCACCGGCAGTGCGACGATGCCGGTGGCAGCGGCCAGCCACCACGCCGCCTGCCCCTGCACGCTGCCGCTGTACAGCGCGATGCTGCCGGCCATGGCCCACATGCCGAAGAACACGGCGATGGCCAGGCGCATGCCGAGGTTGCGGCTGGTGTCCTGCAGGCGCTGCAGGATGGCCGCAGGCTGCGGCCGTTCGATCATGCTGTAGCCCGCCGCGCGCACCACGCTGGCGATGGCCTCGCGGCTGGACAGGGCCGGGTCCCACTGCACCAGTGCGGAGGCGGTGAGGAAATGCACCGCCACCTGTTCGATGCCCGGTTGCGCGCGCAGCCGGTTCTCCAGCCCGCGCGCGCAGTTGCCGCACCACAGGCCGTCGATGGCGAACAGCTGCCGCGCGGCCAAGCGCTTACCTGCTCGCCGGCACCGGCGTGCCGACACCTATCTGGCGACCGTTGAGCGTCTTGCCGTAATAGGTTTCGTCGCCTGCGTGGAACTTCTCCGCCGCTTCGCTGACGCTCATGCCCTTCTGGCGCGGGTCACGCGGACGCTCCTGGCTGTCGATGTAGGCCGCCACGTCCCATGCCTCCTGGTCGCTGAGGCGGTTGCTCTGGCCCAGCGGCATGTTGGCCTTGATGAAACCGGCCGCCGTATCGATGCGCGCCATGCCGGCGCCCCAGTTGTAGCTCTGTTCCCCCCACAGCGGCGGGAACACCGGGCGACCGTTGATGTCGGTCTGGCCGACACCGTCGTTGCCATGGCAGGCCGCGCAGTTGGCGTCGTACACCACCTTGCCGCGCACCGGGTCATAGCCCTGCTCGGGCTTCTTCATCTTCAGGAAGCCGGCACCTGCGATCTCGGTGTTTGTCGGCGCGCCGGTGGCCATCCAGTGCATGAAGATCTGCAGATCCTTGTAGATGTCATCACCCAGCGGCGGCGGGCCGCCGGCAGGCGAATCCTGGCCGTTCATCGAATAGCTGAAGCAGCCACGGACACGGTCTTCCATGGTGTTGATCTGCTTGTTCTTGGAACGGTACTTCGGATACGCCAGCCATGCGGCCCACATCGGTGCCGAGTTCGCGCGGCGGCCACCATCGAGGTGGCAGTTGCTGCACGACAAACTGTTGCCGACGTACTGGCCGGCGTTGGCCGGTGTGTTCATGAAGATCTCGCGGCCACGGCGCACGGCGTCACCGGAGGGTCCCTCGGGGATGGCGCTGTCCGGTGGCGGCTGGAAATAACGCGCCGCCTGCCCTTCAATGGCGGGGGCTTCCACGTCAGCTGCCTTTTCCTTGCGCCACGGCGCGTGCGCCAGCAGCATCGCGCCGAGCGCGAACAGGGCCACGCCGCCGATCACCGCGAACAGGACACGCCAGCCGCCGCGCGACAGCACCTGGCGTCCCTCCTCGGGCTTACGTGAGGAATCATGGTTGTTCATGCTGTTCTCCTGCGGAGGAACCGGCGCCGCTGGCGCCTTGATTGACGGGGGGTGCGTCGATGCGACGCGTGGCTGCCGGCACTGGCGGCAGCGTGGCCAGATAGTCGGCCACTGCGCGCCGGTCTTCGGCGGTCATCGCACGCGCGATGTGATCCATCAGTTCAATCTGGGAACTGCCACGGGTGCCGTTGACCCACCCGCTGAGCTGCGCGGCGGTGTACTCCGGCTGCTGTGCGGCCAGTGCCGGAAATTCCGGGGCCACACCGAAGCCCGAGGGGCCATGGCAGGAGAAGCACGCCGGTACGTTCTTCGACCAGTCACCGTGCAGGGCAAGCTGCTCGCCACGGGCCAGGTCACCACCCAGCGAAGGCTTGGCATTGGAAGGCGCACGCAGCGCGGCGTAGTACTGGGAAACGCCCTCGATCTCTTCTTCGCTCAGGCCCTTCACCACGGCCAGCATGTTCTCGTTCTGACGATGGCCGCTGGCGTAGTCACGCAGCTGCTTGCTGATGTAGGCCGCCGGCAGGCCGGCCAGACGCGGCACATTGACCGCGCCCTGCCCGCGCACACCGTGGCAGGACGCACAGCTCCAGCTGGTACCGTTGCCGTCCGTGATCAGCCGCTGGATCGCCGGTGCCACCTGCACCGAAGGCTGCGCCTCGTAGGCAGGCTGCGGCGCCAGTGCGGGCTCCACGCGCGCAGCCAGTTCGGCACCACCCTGCCATGCACCCCGCTGGCCGAAACGCTGGCGCTCATTGGCGACGAAGGCGGCATCCACCGTGTCCTTGGCACCGGCCCAGCGCTCGCGCACATGGTTGATGAGCAGCGCGATGTCGGCATCACCAAGCACGCTGGAGAAATCCGGCATATGCCCATCGAACTCGTGCCCGGCCACCTGGATCGGGCCGTCGATGCCGTGCAGCAGCACCTGCGCCATCACCGCCGGCTTCGCCGCGACGAACGCCGAGCCGGCAAGTGGCGGCACGGCGTCGCGCACACCCGTGGCATTGGGCTGGTGGCAGGTGGAACAGCGCGCCTCGAACAGTGCCGCACCACGGCCCTGCTGATGCTCGGCGTCCTGCACATCCTTGGTGGTCGCCACCGGCGCGTCGTCACGGAAGCGGTCACTGTTGCCGAACAGCGAGATCGCGCCCCACATGGCCAGCGCGATCGCCACCCACAGCACGACCAGTGGAATCGGCCGGTTGCGCTCATACGGCTCGAAGGATTCGGGTGCCGGCTCCAGCCTGTCCTTGCGACGGCTCATGGCTGGCCCTCCTTCTTCGGCTTGGCGTAGCCCTCGTCACGCAGGGCGCCTGCAGGTGCCGGGAACGTGCGGTCCATGGCCTGCAGGTAACGCACCAGATCCAGCGCCTCCGGCTTGGCGACGATCACGCCATCGGCAGGACCCTGCCCCGGCGGCAGCTCCACCACCACGTCACCCGCCACCGCAGCGGCCTTGTGCTCGAACATGTACGGGTAGGCCGGCATGATGCTCCACGGGAAGATCGCCCGCGGCTGGTACAGGTGCGCCAGATGCCACGCCTGGCTGGGCAGGCGCGCGCCGACATTCAGCAGGTCCGGGCCGGTACGCATGGTGCCGAGCAGGTGCGGGGTGTCGTACACGTAATCCGAGGCCACCGCAGCACGGCCCCAGCCACGGTCCGCATCCGGCGCCTGGTCCTGCGCGCGCGGCTGCTGGCTGTGGCAGTACACGCAGCCCTGCGCCACATACTGCTCACGCCCGCGCAGCTCCTGCTCGGTGTAAGGCTGCAGGCCAGGCGTAGGCGATTCGCGGTCGATCTGGATCGCGGGCGCGATCACCAGCATCAGCGTGGCGAAGGCCAGGATGGCCGAGGCGAGAATCATCAAGGGGACGAGACGGTTCATGCTGCCTCCGCCGTCGGCTGGGTATCACGCGGTCCTGCCGGCATGCTTTCCACCGGCAGCCGCTTGAGGAACAGCGCGACGAAGTGCGCCACGAAGATGAAGTGCCCCGCCACCATCATGCCGCCGCCCAGCGAGCGCGCCTGCAGGTACGGGATGGTGAGGATCACGCTGTCGGAGAACGGGCGGTTGCCGTCCAGCATCGCCATGCCCTGCAACCAGCCACCGATGGACAGCGCCAGGAAGTAGATGGTGAAGCCCAGCGCCACCAGCCAGAAATGCAGGCTCATCGCCTTCGGCCACGGCCATGCCCGGCCGGTGATGCGCGGGGCCAGATAGTACACCGCGCCGAACAGCACGAAACTCACGAAGCCGTACACACCCAGATGCGCGTGCCCCACCGTGTAGTGGGTGAAGTGGGTGACGCTGTTGACCGAGCGCAGCGCTTCCAGCGAACCCTGGAACGAAGCCGCCGTGTAGCTCACCGCCCCCAGTGCGACGAAACGCAGTGGTACCGAGTCACGCAGCGCCCACAGGTTGCGGCCGACGGTGACGTACTGGTTGATCGCCACGGCAATCACGGGGATGAACATCATCACGCTGTGTACCACCGACAGCGTCACCAGCCACGTCGGCACCGGGCCACCGATCAGGTGGTGGATGCCCACCTGGCTGTAGAACAGCGCCAGCCCCCAGAAGCCCAGCAGCGACACCGCGTAGGAATAGATCGGCTGGCCCGTGATCTTGGGAATCAGGTAGTACGCAGCGCCCACGCCCAGCGGCGTGAGCCACAGGCCCAGCACGTTGTGCGCGAACCACCAGTTGACCGTGGCTTCCTGCGCACCGGAATACAGGAACGGAATGTTGGCGATCAGGAACAGGATCGGGAACCAGCACAGCGCAGCGAAGTAGTACCAGCCGGTCACGTAAATGTGGTGCACGTTGCGGTGGCGTGCAGTGTTGACCAGCGGCACCACGAAGCAGGCAGCGCCGATGGCCAGCAGGATGTCCCACTGCCACGGAATCTCAAGCCATTCCTCGCCATCACTCCAGCCACTGGCGATGGCCCACGCACCGCCGCACAGCGCGATGTTCCAGAACACCGCGCCCACATACACCAGCCGCGGCATGCGCAGCGCGGTGTGGAACATGCGCCCGGTGATGAACATCGCCACGCCGATGCCGGTCATCGACAACCAGCCATAGGCCACCATGTTCAGGTGCAGCGTACGGGCACGCCCGAAGGTGAAGGCCGCCTCGTTCACCAGCCAATCCGGGAAGTGCATCTTCAGTGACGCCATCAGCCCGAACACGGAACCCAGCAGCAGCCAGAACAGGCCACTGCTGATCATCACCAGCACCGGCCCACGCGCCGCGCGGTCGATACCGACCTGTGCATCGTCGTACTGCGGCACTGCGGTGTCGCCCTCGGGCGTCTGCGCCTGGCTGCGGTCACCCACCTGCCCCGGCGTGAAGATGGTGTAGGCCTGCGCCTGCTCCATCTTGAGTTGGCCCCGGGCCAGTGCCCATATCAGGAAGGCCAGTGCGAGCAACGAAACAACGAAGCTCAGCCCCAGCAGAAATCCGATTGTCACCATGGAAGATACATCTCGCTTCTATTTGATAAGCCGACGTGCGGCACGGCCAATGCCACGGCGCTGCCCCGACACTGTGGCCGGCGGAGCAGTGCGCTGTGATGGCATTGCGCGCAGCGCAAGTACCCAACGTGCAGGCAGCTGCCTGCTGGCAGGCATGTGCATCACCCCATTGCGGGCTGGGCATGCTTGCGGGCGCCGCAACGGTAGCACGCATGACGCGCACCTCGACGCCATCCACGCATCACGACAGATTCGGCAAAGCCGCCACATCATTGCCGCATGACGGATGGTCGCGTTGCGCAAGGCACGCATTACAGTCCTCATCGCACCGTTCGGTGGCTCACCCTAACGCCGCCCCCGTCGCCAGCATGTGAGTTTCACAGTGTGATGCAGGCCCCACTGGATGCGCTGCAACGCACCACGCCACATGCAGAAAGGCCGCTGTCTGTCAGCGGCCTTTCTTCCTGCACGCAACGGCTGACGTGGCTCAGAACGCGTCGCCCGGCACCCGCACCCAGCCTTCCATCAGGATGCGCGCACTGCGGCTCATCACGGCCTTGGTCACCGTCCACTGGCCATCGACCTGCGCCACTTCCGCGCCGACGCGCAATGTGCCTGAGGGATGACCGAAGCGCACCGCGTTGCGCTGTCCACCGCCAGCCGCCTGGTTGACCAGCGTGCCCGGCACCGAAGCCGCCGTGGCGATCGCCACCGAGGCGGTGCCCATCATCGCGTGGTGCAGCTTGCCCATCGACATGGCGCGCGCGTTGAGGTCGATGTCGCCGGCGGTGATCTGCTTGTTGCCGCTGGACAGGTAGTCCTGCGGCAGCGCGACAAACACCACCTTCGGCGTGTGCTGGCGCTTGAGTGCTTCCTCCGGCGCCTTGATCAAGCCCATGCGCAGCGCGCCCGCAACGCGGATGGCTTCGAGCCGGGCCAGCGCGGCCTTGTCCTCGTTGATGGCCGGCTGCAGCTCGGTGCCGGTGTAGCCGATGTCGGCGGCATTGACGAACACGGTGGGAATGCCGGCGGTGATCATCGTCGCCTGCAGTGTGCCCACGCCCGGCACCTCCAGGGTATCGACCAGATTGCCGGTGGGGAACATCGCACCACCGCCCTCGCCTTCACCCTCATCGGCAGGATCGACAAACTCCAGCACGATCTCCGCTGCCGGGAAGGTCACGCCATCCAACTCGAAATCACCGGTTTCCTGCACCTGCCCGTTGCTCACCGGCACATGCGCGATGATGGTCTTGTTGATGTTGGCCTGCCAGATGCGCACCGCGCACACGCCGTTCTCCGGCACGCGTGCAGGATCGACATACCCGGCATGCAGCGCGAACGCGCCGGCACCCGTGGACAGATTGCCGCAGTTGCCCGACCAGTCCACGAAATCGGTATCGATGGACACCTGCCCGTACAGGTAATCCACATCGTGATCCGGCCTGCTGCTGGGCGAGATGATCACGCACTTGCTGGTGCTGGACGTGGCACCGCCCATGCCGTCGATCTGCTTGGCGAACGGATCAGGCGAGCCGATCACCCGCTGGAACAGCCGGTCACGCGCGGCGCCGGGCACCTGCGCACTGGCCGGCAGGTCTTCCAGGCGGAAGAACACGCCCTTGGACGTACCACCGCGCAGGTGGGTGGCGGGGATTCGGATCTGGGGGATGTGGGACATGATTGGGTTCCCGTTGGTGGTTGTGTGTTTGCAGGGGAGCGCTTCACCCCTCTCCCCAACCCCTCTCCCGCAAGGGGAGAGGGGCTTCAATAGCCCCCCTCTCCCGCAAGGGGAGAGGGGCTTCAATAGCCCCCCTCTCCCTTTACGGGAGAGGGGCTGGGGGAGAGGGTTGCTTGTCGGCAAGCGCGGCAGTCACCGCAGCGAGAATCACCTCGAGCACCGCACTCTCACTCCCAAGAATCTCGTTGTTCCAGAACCGCAGCACGGTGAAGCCTTGTGCCTGCAACCAAGCGTCACGCTGTTGGTCACCGAGGCCTTCATTGTGCTGACCACCGTCCGCTTCGACGACAAGCCGCGCACCAAAGTGGACGAAGTCCACCACATACGACCCAAGCGGCTGTTGTCTACGGAATTTCTGCCCTCCGAGCCGGTGTGCCCGCAGTTGCCGCCAGAGCCTCTGCTCTGCAGAGGTCATGTTGCTGCGTAAAACCTTCGCGAACTCGCGCTGCTGCATGATCGGGCCTCCTTTGCCCCGCCCCTTCCCCGCTCCCACAAGAGGAGAGCGGCTCAGGTTTCATGCAGCGTCACAGATGCCGCCGGCCTTCGGCATAGTCCGCTCCCCTCCCTTTCTGTGGGGAGCAGCCATGACAGAGGGGCAGCTCTCAGGCAATCAGGCCGCGTTGCCCTCCAGAAAATCCTGCGCGAAGCGCTGCAGCACGCCGCCGGCTTCGTAAATGGCCACTTCCTCGTCCGAATCCAGACGGCAGGTGACCGGCACGTCCACGCTGCTGCCGTCCTTGCGGTGGATCACCAGCGTCAGGTCGGCGCGCGGCTTGCGCTCACCCACCACGTCGTAGGTTTCTGTGCCGTCGATAGCCAGCGTGTTGCGGTTGACGCCCGGCTTGAACTCCAGCGGCAGCACGCCCATGCCGATCAGGTTGGTGCGGTGGATGCGCTCGAAGCCTTCGGCCACGATGGCTTCCACGCCGGCAAGGCGCACGCCCTTGGCCGCCCAGTCGCGCGAGCTGCCTTGGCCGTAGTCGGCGCCGGCGATGATGATCAGCGGCTGCTTGCGATCCATGTAGGTTTCAATGGCCTCCCACATGCGCATGACCTTGCCTTCCGGTTCCACGCGCGCCAGCGAACCCTGCTTCACGCTGCCGTCGTCGTTGCGCACCATTTCGTTGAACAGCTTGGGATTGGCGAACGTCGCACGCTGCGCGGTGAGGTGGTCGCCGCGGTGGGTGGCGTAGGAGTTGAAGTCCTCTTCCGGCAGGCCCATCTTCGCCAGGTATTCACCTGCTGCGCTGGAACGCAGGATGGCGTTGGAGGGCGAGAGGTGGTCGGTGGTGATGTTGTCCGGCAGCACGGCCAGCGGGCGCATGCCCTTGAGCGTGCGCTCACCCGCAAGCGCGCCCTCCCAGTACGGCGGGCGGCGGATGTAGGTGCTCTGCGGGCGCCAGTCGTACAGCGGGCTCACCTTTTCGCCATGCTCCACGCGCACGTTGAACATCGGGTTGTAGACGCTGCGGAACTGCTCCGGCTTCACCGACGCCTTCACCACGGCATCGATTTCGGCATCGCTCGGCCAGATGTCCTTCAGGCGCACCTCGTTGCCGTCGGCATCCACGCCCAGCACATCCTTCTCGATGTCGAAACGCACGGTGCCGGCGATGGCATAGGCGATCACCAGCGGCGGCGACGCCAGGAAGGCCTGCTTGGCATACGGGTGGATGCGGCCATCAAAGTTGCGGTTGCCGGAAAGCACGGCGGTGGAATACAGGTCGCGCTCGATGATCTCGTTCTGGATCGCCGGGTCCAGCGCACCGCTCATGCCGTTACAGGTGGTGCAGGCGAAGGCGACGATGCCGAAGCCCAGCTTCTCCAGCTCCGGCAGCAGGCCAGCCTCTTCCAGATACAGCTGCACCGCCTTGGAGCCCGGCGCCAGCGAGGTCTTCACCCACGGCTTGCGCAGCAGGCCACGCGCGTTGGCGTTGCGTGCCAGCAGGCCGGCGGCGATCACGTTGCGCGGGTTGGAGGTGTTGGTGCAGCTGGTGATGGCGGCGATGATCACCGCGCCATCCGGCATCAGGCCGTTGGCTTCCTCGCCCTTGCCCGATTCCAGCTTGGCTTCATCGGCGATGCCACGCTCGGCCAGATCGCTGACCGGCAGGCGCCGGTGCGGATTGCTGGGGCCGGCCATGTTGCGCACGACGGTGGACAGGTCAAACTCCAGCACGCGCTCGTACTGTGCTGTTTCCAGTGCATCGGCCCACAGACCGGTGGTCCTGGCGTAGTTTTCGACCAATGCCACCTGCGCTTCCTCGCGACCGGTCAGGCGCAGGTAGTCGATGGTCTGCTGGTCGATGTAGAACATCGCCGCGGTCGCGCCGTATTCCGGGCACATGTTGGAGATGGTGGCGCGGTCGCCGATGGTCAGCGCAGCAGCACCTTCGCCGAAGAATTCGAGATAGGCACCCACCACGCGCTCCTTGCGCAGGAACTCGGTGAGCGCGAGCACCACGTCGGTGGCGGTGATGTTCGGCTGCGGCCTGCCGGCGAGCTTGACGCCGATGATGTCGGGCAGTCGCATCCACGAGGCGCGGCCGAGCATGACATTCTCCGCTTCCAGACCACCCACACCAATGGCGATGACGCCGAGCGCATCGACGTGCGGGGTGTGACTATCGGTGCCCACGCAGGTATCCGGGAAGGCAACGCCGTCCTGCTGGTAGATCACCGGCGACATCTTCTCCAGATTGATCTGGTGCATGATGCCGTTGCCCGGCGGAATCACGTCCACGTTCTCGAAGGCCAGCTTGGTCCAGTCGATGAAGTGGAAGCGGTCCTCGTTGCGGCGGTCTTCGATGGCGCGGTTCTTGGTGAACGCATCCGGGTCGTAGCCACCGCATTCCACGGCCAGCGAGTGGTCCACGATCAGCTGCACCGGCACCACCGGGTTGACCTTGGCCGGGTCACCGCCCTTGTCGGCGATGGCGTCACGCAGGCCGGCAAGGTCCACCAACGCGGTCTGGCCGAGGATGTCGTGGCACACCACGCGCGCGGGGAACCACGGGAAATCGAGATCGCGCTTGCGCTCGATCAGCTGCCTGAGTGATTCGGTCAGCGTAGCCGGATCACAGCGGCGCACCAGATTCTCAGCCAGCACGCGTGAGGTATACGGCAGCGTGGCATAGGCACCGGGCTGGATCGCATCCACCGCGGCCTGCGCGTCGAAATAGTCCAGCGTGCTGTTGGGAAGATGCTTGCGGTAATCGGTATTCATGGCTGGCCTGTTGATGTCTGGGCGTGCTGGGCGGCGCAATGGCGCCTGCAGTTGTGCGGTTGGAGCGTATGCAGCCAGCTCACAGCAGCACATGGATTCTGGAACATCCCTTCCCCCGCAAGCGGGGGAAGGTGCACGGAGGGCGGATGGGGGGCTTGGCTTTGGCTTTACGGCCAACCTTCAGCGCCGGGAACGGCCCTCATCCCTACCCTTCTCCCGCTTGCGGGAGAAGGGCATTCAACGTCAAGCGCGCTTGTCCAGCGGCACGAAGGTCTGGTCTTCCGGGCCGGTGTAGTTCGCGCTCGGGCGGATGATCTTGCCGTCGATGCGCTGCTCGATGATGTGCGCGCTCCAGCCGGCGGTGCGGGCAATCACGAACAGGGGGGTGAACATGGCGGTCGGCACGCCCATCATGTGGTAGCTGACGGCGCTGAACCAGTCCAGGTTCGGGAACATCTTCTTGATGTCCCACATCACCGATTCCAGACGCTCGGCGATGTCGTACATCTTCATGTTCTCCTGCTCGGCCGACAGCTCGCGCGCCACGTCCTTGATCACCTTGTTGCGCGGATCGGACACGGTGTAGACCGGGTGGCCGAAACCGATGACCACTTCCTTGCGCTCCACGCGCGCCTTGATGTCTTCCTCTGCCTCGTCCGGGGTTTCGTAGCGCTTCTGCACCTCGAAGGCCACTTCATTGGCGCCGCCGTGCTTGGGACCACGCAGCGCGCCGATGCCGCCGGTGATGGCGCTGTACATGTCACTGCCGGTGCCGGCGATGACGCGGCAGGCGAAGGTCGAAGCGTTGAATTCGTGTTCGGCGTACAGGATCAGGCTGGTGTGCATGGCCTTCACCCACGAGTCCTGCGGCTGCTCGCCGTGCAGCAGGTGCAGGAAGTGCCCACCGATGGAGTCATCGTCGGTTTCCACGTCGATGACCCTGCCGTTGTGGCTCCAGTGGTACCAGTACAGCAGCATCGAACCGAGCGAGGCCATCAGCTTGTCGGCGATGTCACGCGCGCCCGGGTGGTTGTGGTCGTCCTTCTCCGGCGACACGCAGCCCAGCACCGACACACCGGTACGCATCACGTCCATCGGGTGCGCCGATGGCGGCAGCTCTTCCAGCGCGGCCTTCACCGCCGCCGGGATGCCGCGCAGCGACTTCAGCTTGGCCTTGTAGGCACGCAGCTCGGCCTTGTTCGGCAGCTTGCCGTGCACCAGCAGGTGGGCGATTTCCTCGAACTCGCTGGTGTTGGCCAGGTCCAGGATGTCGTACCCGCGGTAGTGCAGGTCGTTGCCGCTGCGGCCAACGGTGCACAGCGCGGTGTTGCCTGCGGCGGTGCCGGACAGAGCGACGGACTTCTTCGGCTTGAATGCCGGTGCGGCGGTGGATTCAGACATGATGTGAACCTCGGTCGTTGCGTGATGTGGAGGCCCCTCTCCCATCGGGCGAAGGGGTGGCGTGAGGGTTGGAACGGCTGTCCTGCTTGATGTCCCGGGCGCGCCTACCCTCATCCGGCGCTGTACGCCGCCCTCCTCACGATGAAGAGAGCAGCGGCAATCTCATTTCTTCGCAGCGAAGGTTTTGTCCAGGCTGCGCTCGAAGGCGTGGTAACCAATGCGGTCGTACAGCTCCTCGCGGGTCTGCATGGTGTCCACCACGTTGCGCTGGTGGCCATCGCGGCGGATCGCTTCGTACACATTCTCCGCCGCCTTGTTGGCCGCACGGAAGGCCGACAGCGGGAACAGCTGGATCGCCACGCCGGAGGCCGCCAGCTCATCGCGGCTGAACAGCGGCGTCGCGCCGAACTCGGTGATGTTGGCCAGCAGCGGCACCTTCACCGCATCGGCGAAGCGCTTGTAGGTGTCCAGATCATAGGCCGCCTCGGCGAAGATGCCGTCGGCACCCGCCTCCACGCAGGCGATGGCGCGCTCGATGGCCGCGTCCACACCTTCCATCTGGATCGCGTCGGTGCGGGCGATCAGGAAGAAGTCCGGGTCGGTCCTGGCATCGGCTGCCGCCTTCACGCGGTCCACCATTTCACCCTGCGACACGATTTCCTTGCCGGGGCGGTGGCCGCAACGCTTTGCACCCACCTGGTCCTCGATATGGCAGGCGGCCGCGCCGGCCTTGATCAGCGACTTTACGGTGCGCGCGATGTTGAACGCGCTCGGGCCGAAGCCGGTGTCGATGTCCACCAGCAGCGGCAGGTCGCAGACATCGCTGATGCGGCGCACGTCGATCAGCACGTCTTCCAGCGTGTTGATGCCCAGATCCGGCAGGCCCAGCGAGCCGGCGGCGACACCGCCACCGGACAGGTAGATGGCGCGGTAGCCGGCGCGCTTGGCCAGCAGCGCATGGTTGGCGTTGATCGCGCCGATCACCTGCAGCGGCGACTCGGCAGCCAGTGCGGCGCGGAACGCGGCGCCTGCGGAGGGAAGACCCATGACACAACTCCTGTCTTGGCGGAGGCGACGATGCCATTCCGCTATGACGCTCAATGTGTCACCATCGGAATCATTGATCAATCTTGATTCAATAAATCAACATATCCACGCCATGTCCGATCATTCCGACGCCGAACTGATCCCCGCCAACGAGGCCTGCGCCCTGCTGGGCATCAGCCCTGCCACGCTCTACGCCTACGTCAGCCGGGGGCTGCTCAGCTCGCGCCCCGGTGCCGATGCGCGCAGCCGCGTCTATCTGCGCGCCGAGGTGCAACGCCTGGCCCAGCGCAAGCGGGCGGGCCGCGG
>DALZZG010000061.1:0-13316 GCA_031987665.1 Stenotrophomonas sp.
CTGGGCGCAGGCGCGCAGCAAGGTGTGGAAGACGCCGAAGTTCGACATCGCCGAGTTCGACCCGGTGATCTCCATGCACGGCTCCGACTCGCAGAGCATGGACAACATGCTGGAGCTGATGGTGGCCGGTGGCATGGAGCTGATCCAGGCGCTGCGCATCCTGGTGCCGCCGGCAACGCAGTCGCTGGAGTTCAAGGACGCCGACCTGGCCGCGTTCTACGAGTTCTACGGCCTCAACAGCGAACCGTGGGACGGCCCCGCCGGCATCGTCGCCTGCGATGGCCGCCATGCGGTGTGCACGCTGGACCGCAACGGCCTGCGCCCGGCACGCTGGCTGCAGACCTCCGACCGTCATTTCCTGGTGGCCTCCGAAGCGGGCGTGTGGGAAGTGCCTGCCGAGCGCGTCATCGCCAAGGGCAAGCTGGGGCCAGGGCAGATGATGGCCATCGACCTCAAGCGCGGCGACCTGCTGGATTCCGATGCGATCGACCGCATCAACCGCGCCCGCGCGCCGTACAAGCAATGGCTGCAGCAGGGCGTGACCTACCTGCAGACCGAGCTGATCGACCCCTCGCTGGCTGAGGAGCCGTTCGACGAGGCCACGCTGCGCAGCTATCACAAGCTGTTCCAGCTCAGCACCGAGGAGGTGGAGCAGGTGCTGCGCCCGCTGGCCGAGACCGGGCAGGAAGCCACCGGCTCGATGGGTGACGACACACCCATCGCCGTGCTCAGCCGCAGCACGCGGCCGCTGTACGACTACTTCCGGCAGGCGTTCGCCCAGGTCACCAACCCGCCCATCGACCCGCTCCGCGAAGACTGCGCGATGTCGCTGAGCACCCAGCTGGGCAAGGAGACCAACATCTTCCATGCCGGTGCGGAGACGGTGAACCACGTCATCCTCAACTCGCCGGTGCTCAGCCAGCGCAAGCTGCGGCAGCTGCTGAAGATGGAGCAGTACGTGGCGCGCAACCGGCTGATCGACCTGTCCTACAGCGTAGAGGAAGGCATGAAGGCCGGCATCGAGCGCATCTGCCGCGAATGCGAGCAGGCCGCGCGCGAGGGCATGGTGATGCTGCTGCTCTCCGACCGCTACCCGGTGCCGGAGCGCCCCATGGTGCATGCGCTGCTGGCCACCAGCGCGGTGCACCACCATCTCTCGGCGGTCGGCCTGCGCTGCGAGGTCAACCTGATCGTTGAAACCGGCACCGCGCGCGACGCGCACCACATGGCCTGCCTGCTCGGCTTCGGTGCGACCGCCGTCTACCCGTACCTTGCCTACCAGACCCTGTTCGACATGGGCCGGCGCGGCATCCTGCTGCTCAAGAAGGGCGGCGAGGTCTCGCAGATCGGCCGCAGTTACCGCAAGGGCATCTACAAGGGGCTGAGCAAGATCATCTCCAAGATGGGTATCTGCACCGTCGCCAGTTACCGCGGCGCGCAGCTGTTCGAGATCATCGGCCTGGATCCGGACGTGGTGCAGCTGTGCTTCCCGGACGCCACCGCGCGCATCGGTGGCGTCGGTCTGGCGCGGCTGGACAGCGAAGCGCGCGAGCTCACCGCGCGTGCGTGGAACGAACTGGCACCGGCCGATGTCGGCGGCCTGCTCAAGTACGTGCACGGCGGCGAATACCACATGTACAACCCGGACGTGGTGCTGACCCTGCAGCGCGCCTCGCGCACCGGCAGGGCCGAGGACTGGCAGCGCTATACCGAGGCGGTGCATGGCCGCCCGGCGTCCGCGCTGCGTGATCTGCTGCAGCTCAAGCCCGCCGCCACGCCGGTGCCGCTGGACGAAGTGGAACCAATGGAGGCGCTGTTCAAGCGCTTCGACACCGCCGCCATCTCGCTCGGCGCACTGTCGCCGGAAGCGCATGAAGCCCTGGCCATCGCCATGAACCGGCTGGGTGGTCGTTCCAACTCGGGCGAAGGTGGCGAAGACCCGGTGCGCTATGGCACCGAGAAGCGCTCCAAGATCAAGCAGGTGGCGTCGGGCCGTTTCGGCGTCACCGCCGAGTACCTGGTCAACGCCGAAGTGCTGCAGATCAAGGTGGCGCAGGGCGCCAAGCCGGGCGAAGGCGGCCAGCTGCCCGGCCACAAGGTCAACGAGCTGATCGCCCGCCTGCGCTACGCACGCCCGGGCATCGGCCTGATCTCGCCGCCGCCGCACCACGACATCTATTCCATCGAAGACCTCGCGCAGCTGATCTACGACCTCAAGCAGGTCAATCCGGAGGCGCTGGTCTCGGTGAAGCTGGTCTCGCATGCGGGCGTGGGCACCATCGCCGCCGGTGTGGTGAAGGCGGGTGCGGACCTGATCACGGTGTCCGGCCACGACGGCGGCACCGGTGCTTCGCCGATCAGCTCCATCCGCTACGCGGGCGTGCCGTGGGAACTGGGCGTGGCCGAATCGCACCAGGCACTGGTCGGCAACGACCTGCGTGGCCGCACCATCCTGCAGACCGATGGTGGCCTCAAGACCGGGCTGGATGTGGTGAAGGCCGCGCTGCTCGGTGCCGACAGCTTCGGCTTCGGCACCGCGCCGATGATCGTGCTCGGCTGCAAGTACCTGCGCATCTGCCATCTCAACAACTGCGCCACCGGCGTGGCCACGCAGGACGAGCGCCTGCGCGAAGGCTATTTCACCGGCCTGCCGGAACGGGTGGAAAACTTCTTCCGCCTGCTCGCCGGTGAGGTGCGCCAGTGGCTGGCGTATCTGGGCGCGCGGTCGCTGGACGAGATCGTCGGCCGCACCGATCTGCTGGAGCAGCTGGAGATCAGCCCGCGCGAAGGCGTGAAGGTCGATCTGTCGCGCCTGCTGAAGCCTGCACATTACGAAGGCGCGCACTGCGCCGCACAGCGCCTGTACCAGTCACCGGACAGCCTCGCCACCCAGATGGATTCGCTGCTTGCCAGCGCCATCGCCGGCAAGCAGGGCGGCGAGCACCGCTTCCTGATCCACAACACCGACCGCTCGGTAGGCACGCGGCTTTCCGGCACCATCGCCCGCGCGCATGGCAACCACGGCATGGAAGAAGCACCGCTGAACCTGCGCTTCCGTGGCACGGCCGGGCAGAGCTTCGGTGCGTTCAACGTCGGTGGCCTGAATCTGGAAGTGGAAGGCGAAGCCAACGACTACGTCGGCAAGGGCATGGCCGGCGGCCGGCTGGTGGTGCGCCCACCGCGCGGCGCACGCTTCGAGGCACGCAACACCGCCATCATCGGCAACACCTGCCTGTACGGCGCAACGGGCGGCGAACTGTTCGCCGCTGGCCGCGCGGGCGAACGCTTCGGTGTGCGCAACTCCGGCGCGCTGGCGGTGATCGAAGGTGCCGGTGACCACTGCTGCGAGTACATGACCGACGGCATCGTCGCCGTGCTCGGCAAGGTGGGCCTGAACTTCGGCGCCGGCTTCACCGGTGGCCTGGCCTATGTGCTGGATATCGACCGTGACTTCGTGGACCGCTACAACCACGAGCTGATCGACATCCATCGTATTTCCGCCGAAGGCTTCGAGAACCACCGCCAGCACCTGCACACACTGATCAGCCGCCACCGCGAGCTGACCGGCAGCATCTGGGCGCAGCAGATCCTGGACGAGTTCCGCGATTACGTGGGCAAGTTCTGGCTGGTGAAGCCCAAGGCAGCAAGCATCGAATCGCTGGCCGAGGCGCTGCGCAGTGCAGCGTGATGTCACGTCCTCTCTCCCGTCCGCGGGAGAGGGGATGGAGTGAGGGCACTTCCGCCTGGAGCGCCCCCATCCGCCCCTCCGGGGCACCTTCCCCCGCTCGCGGGAGAAGGGAACCTACCAAGACGCAAAGTGATCCCATGAGCCGAAAGCAAGCCTTCCAGTTCCTCGACCTGCCCCGTACCATGCCGCAGCGCATTCCGGTGGAACTGCGCACGTCCGGCGACTGGGGCGAGCTGTACGGCAGGTTCGACAAGGCCGACGCGCAGTACCAGGCCGGCCGCTGCCTGGATTGCGGCAACCCGTACTGCAGCTGGAAGTGCCCGGTGCACAACGCCATTCCACAGTGGCTGCAGCTGGTGCAGGAAGACCGCATCCACGAGGCAGCCACGCTGTGTCATTCGACCAATCCATTGCCTGAAGTCTGCGGCCGCGTCTGCCCGCAGGACCGCCTGTGCGAAGGCAGCTGCACGCTGGAGGAATTCGGTGCGGTCACCATCGGTGCGGTGGAGAAGTACATCGTCGATACCGCGCTGGCCACCGGCTGGAAGCCGGACCTGCACGCCGTGCAGGCCACCGGCAAGCGCGTGGCCATCGTGGGCGCGGGGCCCGCTGGCCTTGCCTGTGCGGATCGGCTCGCGCGTGCCGGTGTGCAGGCGGTGGTGTTCGACCGCTACGAGCAGATCGGTGGCCTGCTGCAGTTCGGCATCCCCAGCTTCAAGCTCGACAAGCAGGTGATCGACCGCCGTCGCGAGATTCTGGAAGGCATGGGTGTGCAGTTCCGCTTGGGCGTGGAGGTGGGCCGCGATGTCAGCATCGAGCAGCTGCAGGCCGACCATGACGCGGTGTTCCTCGGCACGGGCGCCTACCGCTACACCGATGGCGGCCTGATCGGCCAGGATCTGAAGGGCGTGCTGCCGGCGCTGCCGTTCCTCGTGCAGAACAGCCGCATCGTCAGTGGCAGTGATCCGCAGGGCCGCCCCATCGCCGGCTGGGAAGACCAGATCGCCCTGCCCGACCTGGTGGGCAAGCGTGTGGTGGTGCTGGGCGGTGGCGACACCGGCATGGACTGCGTGCGCAGCGCCATCCGCCTCGGTGCGGCGCGCGTCACCTGTGCCTATCGTCGTGACGAAGCCAACATGCCCGGCTCGGCGCGTGAGGTGGCCAACGCGCGCGAAGAGGGCGTGCGCTTCCTGTTCAACCGCCAGCCGCTGGCCATCGAAGCCGGCGCGGATGATGAAGTGATCGGCGTGACCGTGGTCGAGACGCAGCTGGGTGAGCCGGATGCGAATGGCCGCCGCAACGCGGAGCCCATCGAAGGCAGCGAATCGCTGTTGGAAGCGGATGTGGTCATCATCGCCTTCGGTTTCTCGCCGACGCTGCCGTCATGGTTGGCCGCACTGGGCGTGGAGGCCAGCAGCAACGGCCGCATCGTCGCCGGTGGCAATGGTCGCCTGCCCTACCAGACGCACAACGCCAAGCTGTTCGCCGGTGGCGATGCGGTGCGCGGTGCCGACCTGGTGGTCACGGCGGTGGCCGAAGGCCGTGATGCGGCGGAGAGCATCATCTCGTTGTTGAAGCAGTAGACATCAGCCCTGCTTCTGCAGCATGCCGCAGAGACAGGGCCGTGCACGGCGGCTGTCATCGCGCGCCGCTACACTGGGCGGACACCCGATCAGAGAGATGACGATGCGTATCGGCCTGGCTGCCAACCGCCTGCATCACGAGCGTGACGATGCCGCCCTGTTCCGTTGGCTGCGTGCCTGCGAGGTGGGCATCCGCGAACTGGGCGTGGAACTGCACGCGGTGGGCCGCACCTTCGATGCCGTCGCCGGCACCCTGCCGCTGGAGCACTACCCGGCGGTCAAGCGTTACCCCTATGGGCGCGACGGTGGCCTGATGAAGCTGGTGGCCGAAGTCGTCGGCATGGGCAGCCCCGAGCGCACGCTGGACGGTGCCATCTACTTCATTGATCCGGTCGATCCGTCCTCGATCTTTCCGGAGGCCATCGCGCTCAAGCGGCAGTGCGTGATTCACGGCAAACCGTTCATCTCCACCGTCGCCACCGCGCGTGACTGGATCGAGATGGAGCGCATCCATGCCGGCCTTGCGCCCGACCGGGGTGCCGATGACCTGCATGACTTCGGCCAACAGACTCTGGCCCTGATCGCCCACGACGCCCGCAAGCCGCAGATGCTGGTCTTCGCTGCCGAGCATTTCGATGTGCTGTCGCAGTTCGCCGAACGCATCGGCACCGGCACCACCGGCCAGCGCCTCAACGAGATGGCCTGGAGCCGGGGCTGGCCGCGCGAGCAGGAGTGGATACAGCGCTTCCAGAGTGGCCCGCTGGGCGGCGACGCGCAGATCGCCGACCGCGTGCTCGAACACCGCTGCCAACGCGCGATCTTCTTCGAGGACCCGCATGTGGCGCGCCAGCACGAAGCGGACATCCAGCTGCTGGAACGCGCGGTGACCACGGTGACCGATCAGGCCGTCTGCATCACCGCGCCGAACATCGCGGCACGTTGGGCGCAGGCGGTGATGGTGCGGCAGACGCGCTGACGCGCCGCGTAGGCTTTGGCTTTGGCTTTGGCTTTGACCATGTCTTTGACTTGAGCCCCTCTCCCTTCACGGGAGAGGGGTTGGGGAGAGGGTCGGAGGTAACAGCGTGCGGCGAGGTTTCGGAAAGCCGGAAGTTTTTTGGGGAATGACCAAAGCGCGTCCCCATCAACCCTTATCGAAGCAACAGCAGACAGCCTCCCTCTCCCCAACCCCTCTCCCATGAAGGGAGAGGGGCTTCAAATGCGCCGTGAGTTCTCGCAGCTACTCCAGCATCAGCACGTTGTTCCGCTGCGTCACCTCACTGCCCAGCCCTTCCTGCAGCACGCGCACGCGCGCGCCCTTGCGGTTGAAGCCCGCAGGCAGCGGCACTGTCACGGTGGTGGTGCGGGGTTTCAGATCGAGCGGTGCTTCCAGCGACGGAACCGCAACGCGCACCACCTCACGGCCACGCGCATCCTCGACAACGGCGTGGCCCGCAGCAGTCGCCACATGGCCCAGGCTGTGCACGGTGAGTAGCAGCTGGTCGCCCTCGATCCGCAGATCACCGCGACCAATTCCCAGGTCCGCGCGCGTCTCCACCGGCACCGCCTCGGCCACGCGCTCGAACTCGAACACCTGTGTCTGCCTGGGTGCAAAGCGCAGCGTGGTGCCCACGCTCTTCTCCAGCATCACCTCGCGTTCCTGCGGCTTGCCGTCGATATGCCCATCGCCATCGCGGTCCACACCGCTGCGGATGCGCCACGTGCCGGCGCTGATGTTCCAGCCGGTCATCGTCGCTTCCTGTGCGTTGCCGCCCACGTTGTAGGCGATGACCTTGAAGCGTTCGCGCGACGGCGCATGCACAGCCAAGGCCACCTGTTCCGCACCGTCCGGCTGCGCGAAGTCCCAGCTGACCGTATGCCCCGGCCAGCTCTGGTTGCGCTTGAGCGCGATGCCGCCAAGACGCACGCGCTGCAGGAACTCACTGGGTGCTTCCACGCGGTCGCTCCACCAGTGCCCCTCGGTATTCATGTACTCGCGCTGCGTCTTGGCCTGCAGGCCATCGGCGTGCAGCCGCTGCAGGTAGTTCATGTCACCGGTGAGCTGCCAGGCGCTGACGTTGGCGAAGCCGCCCGCATTGGCATCCGCGTCGGCGATCAACTGCGGCCCCCACGTCTGCTGCTTGCCCAGCGCCTCGATGACGTTCTCACCGAGATTGGACAAGGCACCGGGACCACCCCGCACCACGCGGTAGTCCAGCGCCTTGAGGTACTTGTCGTCACCGCTCCAGCGCCACGCTGCCCAGAACGTGTGCAGGGTGTCACCGCCACCCGAACCCTGGTTCAACTCGCCGCCGCGCGTCTTGCCCGTGGCCCAGTTGATCTCGTTCGGCAGCGCCCAGCGGCCCTTGTCGTCGGTGTAGGCGTGCGCCAGATAGCTGTCCGCCAGCCCGGTCACCAGCTTGCGGCCGGTCGGGTCGGCGTTGTATTCGCCCATCAGGAAGGCCGGATGCAGTGCCGGGAACGAGTACGGCTTCTGCCACTGCCAGTTCGGCTCGCGGTACACCTTGTTGCCGCCGAACCAGTTGCTGGAGAACAGCAGGTGCCCCTGCGGGTTGGGCAGGATGATGCGCTCGTCGAAGGCCTTCACCGTTTCCATCAGGCGCTCGACTGTGAGCGGATCGCCCCAGTTGAGGTAGAGCATCGCGCTGTTGGCGTTGATGCCTTCCTCGTAGGAATGCAGTTCGTCGGTCTCGATGGTGCTCAGGCCATTGGCGAACATGCCGTTCCTGTAGATGGCATCGGACAGCGCGGTGAGTGACGCATTGAGGCGCTCCGGCATGACACCCATCAGCGCCAGCCCCGGCCATTGCTGCACCAGCTCCGAATCGTCCGAGAGGCCGCCGCCGAAATCGCCGTACGCCACCTGACGGTTGTCAATCCACCAGTCGATGAAGTGACGCACGCGCTTGAGGTCTTCCAGCTGGTAGAACGCCCATGCCGGCACGCCCTTCGGCGGCTCCGGTGCGGTGTAGGGCGGGCGGCCCTGGCTGTTGTAGCTGATGTAGTTCCAGTACAGGCGCCCGAGCGCGTGATCGGGGTCCACGCGCAGCAGGTCACTGAGGTCGGCGTAGACGCGCGCATACAGACGCTGGCGCTTGGAGGTGGTGTGCTCCTCGACCAGGAAGCCCCAGTTGTCACGCACCTGGTTGAAGCGGTCCGCGACGTGTTCCTTCAGCGCCTCGCTGCGGTCCTTGAACACCAGCCGTACTTCGGCGCCATCCAGCGCGGCGGCGTTGAAGCCAGGCGCTGCCGACGCGATGCTCAGCCACAGGCTGTCGGTGGTGAGGATGCGGTCGCGCAGATCCAGCCACAGCGTGCGCGCTTCATTGGGCCGTACCGACACGGACACATCGATCATGTCGCGTGCCGGCCAGATGGGGTCCTTGATGCGGATGTTCAGCGGAATCAGGCCGTCATGCGTGGCCGGCAGGTCCAGCGCGGGAAGGTCGATGGCCACGCCATCCAGACCGTCATGCATGTTCTCCCAGCTGTACGCCCAGCTGCGGATCAGTGGCTGCGCCGCCGGAGCATCACCCACGCCTGAGGGCACCAGCACATGCACGATGGGCATCGCCTTGGCCGGCGCGGTATCGGCGGCACGCTTGCGTGACCCTGCCCCCTTGGGCAGCGCCATCACCGTGCTGCGCTCATCCGGCGCGAAGCGGCCGTTGATGTAGTCACGCAGTGTGGTGACGTTGGTGTAGTCAGGTACCACGTTGCTGTCGATGACGTAGCGCTGCTTGACCGTGCCTTCCGGCTCGGCGGCATCGCTGACGTGATACCCCCAGATTTCCTGGATCGGCGTTTCCTGCACATCGTTGCGGAAGTGCAGCGCCCCGCCCTGCTGCTCGGCGAACATGTCCACGCTGCGCACAACGCCTTCGCTGCGCTTGAACAACGGGCCAGCGGTTCCGCTCAGCGTGCCGAACGCGGTACCCCGGATTTCCACGCGGTTGATGCGCTCGTCCTGCGGTACGGTCAGGTCAAGCTGCTTGCCGCCTTCGACATAGGTGTTCCAGTCGGGTAACTGGAAATAGTCATCGCGCCCTGCCAGACGCGAGCGGTTGTAGACGCCCGGCCAGGTGGTCTCGGCGATGCCGTCGGTGCCCTTCCACATCCACTGCTTCAGGTCCTTGGTGTCGGCGAACTCGACCTTGCGGATCGTCGTCATCGACGTGGACAGCACCGGCGGTGCGACACCTTCCCAACCATAACGATGCCACCACGCACGCTGCGATGCGGTGGCGGTTTCGCCACTGCGCGGCTCGGCATTGCGCGCAAGCGCGGATACCGCAGCGGCATCCAGCATGCGGTCGTAGACGCGGATCTCGTCGAAATCGCTGCCGCGCAGAAAGTTGTAGCGGCTCTGCACCTGGTAAGGCGCCATCACGCGCCCGGCCAGGCCCAGCTGATCCAGTGCAGCGTCGAAGTCGCCCGTCGCCTCGTTGCGCGCCACTTCGCGGCCATCGACGTACAGGCGCACGCCCTTGTCCTCATCCCATGCAAAGGCGATGTGCTGCCACTGCGTCGGGCTCGGGTTTGCGTCCAGCTTGAAGGACACACGGCTGCGCGCGAGGTTGGCATCGGTGACGAAGGCATCGAAGCCCTGGCCGTTCCAGTCGATGCGCAGCCACGCCATGTCCCAGCTGCTGTGGTCGGCATAGCCGACGCGGAAGATCACGAACGGCGCTTCACCCACCGCGTAGCGCGAGCGCCAGAAGAACGACAGCGTGCCGCGTTCGGCGCGGATGTTGCCCGGTGCGTTCCATGCCAGCACGCCGTCGTCCTGCCACTGGATGGCACGGCCATGCGCGCCGTCATCGACCAGCGTCACCTTGTCCTGGAAATTGGGCACCGCATCGCCCGCAGCGTGGTCGGCGGCAAAGCCCTTGTCGGCCGAGACCCGGAACAGCAGTTCCGGCGAAGAAGCCTGCGCTGCGGCCGGGAGAGCGGCCAACAGCGCAGTTGCCAACAGCAAGGGGCGAAGAGGTGTTGCCTTGGGACGAGCGGACATCGTGCTTCTCTTGGAGGCGTGCGGTGATTGTTGCCTTCCGCACGCGGTGGGCCAAGTCTGCGACGCCAACGCGTCTGCACTTCCAGCGTCGCACCCTCATTGGACCGCCCCGGCATTGCGCCGGGGCGGGTGCTGCATCAGAACTTGTAACGCAGGCCCAGCGTGTACTGGCGGCCGGTCTGGCTGTATTCCAGCGGCAGCGCGACGCCCGGGTTGGACACCCACGATTCCTGTGCCTCGTTGGTCAGATTGGCGCCTTCCAGGCTGATTTCCAGCTGATCGCTGATGCGGTAGTGGATCGACGCATCGACGAACGTGGTGCCGCTCTGGCCATGCACGCCCAGGCCCTCACTGTCGAAGCCCTTCTCCGTACCCGGTACCTGGATCAGGTAGTCGTCACGGTTGGTGGCCGACACGCGCCCGGACCAGCTGTCGCCTTCGTAGAACAGCGTGGCGTTCCACGAGTTCTTGGACAGGCCGGTCAGGTCCGCCTTCTGCGCCATGGCACCGTTGCTGGTCACGTACTGGATCTTGGATTCCACGTAGGTGTAGTTCAGCTGCACACCCGTGTTCGACCACTTGCCCGGCAGGAAGCTGAAGGGCTGGGTGTAGTTGAACTCCACGCCGGTCAGGTCGCCACCGGGGGTGTTGACCGGGGTGGTGAACACGAAATCGTCGGTGGGGCTGGCGTTGAGGTTGTCCAGCAGGCTCGCCGGCAGACCACTGGTGTTGTACGGGCGGGTCTCGCGGGTGTTCTGGATGAAGCTCTCGATGTCCTTGTAGAACAGCGCCACGCCCAGCATCGCGCCTTCGTTGAAGTACCACTCGAAGCCCAGGTCGGCGGTCTTGGCACGCACCGGGTCCAGCGCCGGGTTGCCGCCGTTGACGGTCTTGGCGCTGCCGCTGACGCTGACAGTGACGCCGGGAGTCAGGTTGCCCAGACCCGGACGGCTCATCACCTTGGCCGCGCCGAAGCGCACCAGGAAATCAGGCGTGATCTCGGCCACCAGATTCAGGGCTGGCAGGAAATCGTTGTACTCGCGCGTCACCGTGGTGGCCATCGGCTTGCCACTGATGGTGGCCATGCCGCTGGAGGTCTGCTTGGTCTTCACATAACGCGCGCCCAGGTTGCCGGACACCGGGATCGAACCAACGTCGAAACCGAACTTGCCCATCAACCACGCACCGCGGTCCTGCTCCTGCACGCTGCGGATGCTGGCAGGATAGTCGATCAGCGCGTAGGTGCCACTGTCGCTGAGGATGTCGAACTCGTTGGCGATGCCGTTGAAGTTCGGTACCACCCACTTGCCCGGCGCACCAGCCAGTCCGTTGAGGCTGGCCAGCTCGGTCATGTTGATGGGCACGATCTTGCTGCCGTTGAAGGTCGGCACGGTGGTTTCGTTGGCACCGCGGCGGCGCTCCATCGAATCGAAGCTGAAGTTCTTGGCCTGGATGCCACCTTCAAGCGTGAACGACGGCCCCATCACCCACGAGAATTCCAGGTTGCCGTTGTCGAAATCGTTGGTGACGTAGTTCTGGCGCAGGCGCACGGTGGACAGCGTCCAGCCGCTCGGGTCCAGCGGGTCGATGCCGTAGTTGAAGACCGGCTTGTTGGCATTGCCGCGGTAGTCGTAGCTGTAGCCCTGCACGTTCAACTTGTCCATCATGACCGTGGCCTGGATGGGGTTGTCGTGCTTGGAACGCGAGGTGCCGATCTTGCCGGTGATGGTGAAGTCGTCGGTGAGCTTGTGCTCGCCGTCCAGACTGATCTGGTAGAACTCGGTGCTCCACTCGTCGTGGCGGTTCTCGGCACGGATGTCCACGTTGTCCATCTGCGCGTAGACCAGCGCGCCATCGCGGATCTCACCCGCGTTGACCAGGATTTCCTTCTTGCCGTCGTTGCTCGACTTGCTCAGGCCGTTGGCCTCGATGTACTTCTCGTCGCGCTTGGCGTCGATCTTGGAGTACAGCGCATCCAGACTGAAGGTGGTGCGGTCGCTGGGCTTGAACTGCAGCGCGCCGGTCACGCCCAGACGCTTCTGGTCGTGCTCCATCAGCGTGTAGCGCGGGAAGCGCGGCGCGTACACGTCGGCACGCAGTGCATCCTTGAACGGCGATGCGGCGTTGAAGCCACCGTTGGTGTTGCCGCCGGCCCAGCGCACGGTGCCCGTGCCCTCTTCCACCGTCTCGCGCTCGGAGTACGCCACCGAGAGCAGCGCGCCGAACTTGCCATCGGCCCAGCTGTTGGAGATCAGGCCGGCGAAGCGCGGCATGGCCGACTGCGAGGCATCGTTGTAACCGGCCTGCACGTTGGCCACGGCGGTGAAGCCGTCATAGTCGAACGGGCGCGCGGTGCGCAGGTCCACGGTCGCGCCCAGCGAGCCCTCTTCCACGTCGGCCGAGGCGGTCTTGCGCGCCACCAGCTGGGTGAACAGGTCCGAGGCGAACACGTTGAAGTCGAAGCCGCGGCCACGGTTGGTGCCGCCCTGCCCGTCACTGCTGCCGACGGTGCTCAGTGCTTCCAGCCCGTTGATGCGCACGCGGGTGAAATCCGGGCCAAGGCCACGCACCGAGATGTTGCGGCCTTCGCCGCCGTCACGGGTGATGACCACGCCTGGGATGCGCTGCAGCGATTCGGCCAGGTTGCTGTCCGGGAACTTGCCGATGTCCTCGGCAACGATGGCATCGACCATGCCGGTCTCGCCGCGCTTGATGTCCATCGCCTTCTCGACGCTGGCGCGGTAGCCGGTAACGGTGACGGCGTCCAGATCGGTGGCGGCGGAGCCGGCATCCTGGGCGGCGACGGAACCGGCCTGCAGCCCCAGGCTGATGCCCAGAGCCAGCAAGGTAACCGGTGTCTTTTTCTTCGCGATACGTGGATCCATGTCCTTCCTCTCTCAAAAGGGTTACATGCGATGCAGCGGCTTGCCCGGAGGTGCCAAATGTCGGATGACACCGCTAGGGCCTGTTAACACTATCGCAACGATTCGACGATCAGTGCGAAGTGGATGAA
>DALZZG010000062.1:0-13222 GCA_031987665.1 Stenotrophomonas sp.
CGCAGGCGTAAGTTCCATGCGCAGTATGTTAGCACGTAGTGTTAACAGGCCCTAGTCAAAACCGAAAGTAACAGGAGTGTGAAGGCTCGGCATCTTGCAGCGCAGCAGAGCGGCTGAATGGCCAAAAATCCCTGTCCCGGAACAGTAAAGGGGACAGGCAGGTGTGTGAAAAGCAAGACTTTGGTCTAGATGACACCGATAGTCAGCGCCGGTAGGCGTGTGCCCCCACCCTTGTAGAGCGCAGCCATGCTGCGCTGAGGCGTTCCCGGCAAGGCGCTGCCGCCGAGCATGGCTCGGCACTACGGGCAGGCGGTGGCGCTCAATGACGACGGGGTGCCGCGCTTGTCGGCACCGCGCCCGCCCGCCCTTACTCGTTCGCAGCGGCCTGCGGCGACGGAATCAGCAGGTTCCACTCCGAGGCTTCGTTGTTGCCCTTGCGCAGGCTGGCCGCGCCGTCGGCATAGGCCGCCCCGCCCCACTGCTGGCTCGCCCGCAGCATGGCCTTGTAGTAATCCAGCGTGTCGGCCTTGTCCAACTCGGGATACGGCCACCGGCTCACGTCGCTGCTGTACGCGGCGATGAAATCGGTGGCCTTGCGCAGGTCACCGTGGCCATTGCGGGCACGGTAGTCCCACAGGTCCACGCCCACGCAGCGGCCCAGGTCGGCCAGGTCGTAGGCGGCGTTCAAGGTCCAGGTGACGTAGTGCATGGAACGGGTGCGTCCCAGCTCTTCCTGCAGCGCCCCGTTGGAGCCGATCTGCGCGGCGAAGCGGGCCACCTTGGCGCGCTCGGCCACGCGCGCGGCCAATGACGCGTCACCCGAGAACAACGCGAAGTGGGTCAACAGGGTGTCGTAGTACAGACCATGGTTATTGCGCGCGGCACGCTCGTCCTTGCCGATCCTGCTGGTCTGCATCCACTGCGCCAGATCACCGAACCAGCGCTTCAGGCCATCCAGCTCCTGCGCGTCCAGCTGCCCGGCCTGCTGCAGCACGCCGATGGATTCGATCACCCGCGGCAGGCGATGCGCGTCGATCACGCCTTCGGCACGCCCGGCCACACGGCCCGGAATGGCTTGGCCATGATCGAGATTGGGGTTCATGCGTGTGGCCGGCGCCAGGAACCAGGTGCGCAGCTGCTGCACGGCCTTCTGCGCGTAGCGTTGCTCGCCGGTGAAGTAATACGCCAGCGTCAGCGCCTGCACATCGCTGCTCATCGCCTCCAGGCGGGTCACATCGAAGGCGTCGGAGTCACGCTCGGGATTGAAGCGGCCATCGCGCCGCATGTACGGCAGGCCGTCGGGTTTGGCCGGGTCGGGCCACCAGTAGGGACCCATGCTCATGTAGTCGTGCCTGTCACCGCTGGCCGGCAGCCGGGTCTTGTCGGTGACGGTGTACAGCGGATGCGTCAACGCCGCGTCGGCGGCCTTCAGCAGGGCAGCGCGCGCAGGCGCAAGGCTGGCATCGCTGTCGATGCGCTGCCGGGTCTGTTTCAGCCAGTCCGGCCGCCACAGGAACAACCGGCCGCCGTTGAAGCCGGCGGCATGGCCGTTTGCCGCGTCACACACCGGTGCCGCGGCAAAGGCCGGAGCGGTGGGCAGCACCGCTGCCACCGCCAGGGCCATCGCGCCTCGTACAGCGCGCGAGGCGGACATCAGTAGCGGAACCGCACGCCGAAGAAGTAGCTGCGGCCGAAGTAGCTCGATTCGGCGATGCTGCCTTCCACCGGACGGAACATCAGCTGGTGCGAGTTGGTCACGTTGATGGCCTGCGCCTTCAGCTGCCAATGCTTGTTGATGTTGTAGGTGGCCGACAGGTCCAGGAAGCCCACGTCATCCACATAGCGGTTGGCGGTGCCCGAGGACGGCTTGAAGTAGCCCGAACGGTACTTGTAGGCCGCACGCAGCGACAGCGCCTCGCCTTCCCAGTACGCGCTCAGCGAGCCGGTGTTGCGCGACAGGCCGACGATGCCGGCCGGGTCGGTGAAGTCGGCCAGATAGTTCACGCCATCGGTGATCGACGGGTCCGGGTACTTGAAGTTGGATTCGGCGTAGTTGTAGTTGAACTGCAGGCCCAGGCCGCTCCAGATGCCCGGCAGATAGGTGAAGGCATGGTTGGCCGTCACTTCAAAGCCACGCAGGTAGGACTTCTCGTTGCTGTTGCCCTGCTGCGACACCGGCACGTTGTAGGTGATGCCGTCGATGACGAACTCTTCGTTCAACGCATTGTCGGCTTCGGCAACGGCACCGGCCTTGAGCTGCTTGTAGTACAGCGCCAGCGAGTAGCTGGTGTACTGGTCCTGGTAGTACTCGAGCGACAGGTCCAGGTTCCAGGACTGCAGCGGCTCCAGGCGCGGGTTGCCACCGATCGCACCGGCCAGCGCCTCTTCCGGCGTGGCGGCGTTGCCGTCGAGCACGAAGGTACGGCCTGCGCCGAGGTCTTCGATGTTGGAGCGTGCGATGGCCTTGTACACCGCACCCTTCAAGTACAGGTCCGGGCGCATCTGCGCGCTGATGTTGAAGCTCGGCAGCACGTCGGTATAGCTGTGCTTCATGGTCACGGTGTCGAAGCTGCCCGGAATCGGCTCCAGCGTGTAGGCCGGCGCGGCAGCAGTGCCGGTGTTGGTCAGCGTGTAATCACCACGGTAGCCGGTGGACTCCACGTTGGTGCGCACGACGCGCACGCCCAGATTGCCGCTGACCGGCGTTGCGCCCCACTCACCACTGAAGCTGCCCATGGCATAGGCGGCGTAGATGCGCTCGTTGATGTCCAGGTCGCTGGCGCTGCGCGGGTCCGCCGCCGGGCCCAGGTCCGCCGAACCGGTGAAAGCCTGGTACAGGCAGCGCGTGTCGAACTGCGCCCAGCTGTTGACGTTGGTGCCGCTGCCCTTGCCCCAATCGCTCACGGCGTCGCCACCGGTACGGCAGTTGGCATTGCCGGCCATCATCAGCGCGGCACCGGCAGCACCGGCCGGCAGCGGATCGATGTTGTTGTTGTTCTCCAGATCCGTGATGCGGTCATGGTCGGAGATGCGGCCACCGATCTTGAACTGATGCCAGGTACCGTAACGGTCCCAGGTCAGGTCCAGGCGCGCGGCCTTGATCTCGTCCTCGCGCTCTTCAGCCTGACGGCGTGCGTAGCCGTTGGTGGTGAAGGCGTCATAGTCGTTCAGATCGATCGGGTTGACGAACTCGACGCGCGGAATGTCGGTGCTCTGGTCCACCACGTAGGCCACGCGGCCGCCCGCACCGTAGCGCGTGTTGCTGCGCAGGCGGGTGGAGAGGTCACGCTGTTCGCGGTGGGTCTTGGAGTAGGACACATCACCATTGATGGTCAGCGATTCGGTGGCCTTGAAGCTGCTGGACAGGCCGACACCGGTGTAGCTTTCGTCACGGTTGCGGATGGTGCCCACGTTTTCCAGGTAGCCGTTGCCGGCGTACCTGATCAGCGCGCCCTGGTCGTTCATTTCAATCGGCGTGATGCCACGGCGGCCTTCGGCCAGCACCAGGTCATGACGGTCCTCGAACGACTTGCGCTTGGACAGCTGCGTATCCAGCGCGATGTCCCAGCGGTCGCTCGGCTGCCACTGCAGCGCGCCGGTGAAGGCACGACGCTTGTCGTCGGTGCGCAGCTGGCGGAAGCTGAACTGGTTGGGCACGAAGTAGGCCGGGTTGCTGCTGTTGGCGTTGTACGTGCAGTTGCCGCCGGTGATGGCCGACGGGTTGGCATTGATGCTGTTGCAGGGACGGAAGCTGGACGACGCGGTGTAGAAATCTTCCGGTGCCGAGCCATCGGTGGTGGCGAAGCCCAGCGCCACGCCCACACGGCCATAGGCGGTGTCGAACTGGTCCAGGTAGGAGCCGGAGAAACGCGAACCCAGGCCTTCATCGGCCCGATCGCCGTTGGGCTGGTAATTGCCACGGCCTTCCAGCTGGATGCGACGCTTCTTCATGTCCAGCGGGCGCGCGGTGCGCAGCTCGATCACGCCCGAGATGCCGCCTTCGACGAAGTCCGCCTGCTGGCTCTTGTAGACCAGCACGCCGTTGGTCAGCTCCGACGGGAACTGCTGGAACGACACGGCGCGGTCGCCGCTGCCGCTGGAGACCTCACGGCCATTGACGGTGGAGAAGCCCAGGAACGGACCCATGCCGCGGATCGAGATTTCCGAAGCCGAGCCCTTGAAGCGGTCGGCGCTGACGCCGGCCACGCGCTCCAGGGTTTCACCCACGGAGTTGTCGGGCAGGGCGCCGATTTCGTCGTTGACCACGGCATCGACGATCACCGATGCGTCACGCTTGACCTCGATGGAGTCACGCTGGGTTTCGCGCGATGCGCTCACCGTCACCGTGTCCAGGGTGCTGGCGGTGTCCTCGGTGGGAGTCGCCTGCTGCGCCGCCGCCGGCAGCGCGTGCAGCGCCATCAGGATTGCGGTGGTAAGAACGGTGACCGATACCTTGCCTGCGGGTGCTTTCGTCATTGCCCATGTCCCCAAAGTAAGAAGAAACCTCGGACCCCCCTTGGTCCAAGGAGTGACCGTCATCAAATGACACCGATGGTCATTGGGGAATTCTATCGACATTAATTTTTCATGCATCTTGCGCTGCAGCACGCTCCAATCTCTTATCATTCAATGGCTTGCGTAGTGATGCCCGGGCCTGATAGCGTGAATTGGCTAACGGTGTCATCCGTACCTACCGGAGACTTTCGATGTTCGATGTCGCTTCGCTCAACACCCACCCGCCCCGCCTTGCCGGGTTGGCCGTGGCACTGGCCGCCGGCCTGACCGCTTTTGCTGCTGGTGCAGCCAACACCCTTGATTTCAAACTTGCAGCGGCGGATGGCGGTATCAGCCAATGTACCCAGCCGGTGCCGGATTTCTCCTACGCCGGCTATCGCAACGGTATCGAGGACATTCCTGCCGCCAAGGGCCAGGTCATCGACGTGCGCGAGTACGGCGTGGTGGCCGACGACGGCCGCGACGATTCGGCGGCGCTGCTCAAGGCGATGGATGCCGCGCGCCAGGTCAGCGGCCCGGTGATCGTGCAGCTGCCGGCGGGCAGGGTGGTGCTCAGCGAGATCGTGCACATCGACCGCAGCGACATCGTACTGCGCGGGCAGGGCAGGGGAGAGGGCGGTACCGAGCTGTATTTCCCGCGTCCGCTGCGGCTGGTGGACAAGAGCCAGCAGCTCAAGGAACTGCGCGAATACCTGGTCAAGAACGACAAGTACCAGAAGGAGCCGCAGAACAACGTCCACGCGCTGTTCTCCGAATACTCCTGGGCCGGCGGCTTCCTGTGGGTGGGCCCGCGCGACAACCGCCCCGCACCCTACCTGACCAGCTACGACCGCCCGTCGAAGGAAACCCGCGTCGCCGAGGTCAAGGCCGGCAGCCAGGGGGCGATGACGGTGCAGCTGACACCGGGGGCCAAACTCAAGCAGGGCGATGTGGTGCAGCTGCGCTGGTTCAACCGCAACGGCCCCAACGGCGCGCTCATCAGCGAGCTGTTCGGCCCGGACCACGCCAAGCTGAAGGTCGGTGCCAACCACTGGGAATTCCCGGACCGCGCGCTCGCCGTGCAGACCGTGCGCATCGACGCGCTCGATGGCGACACCGCCACCCTTTCCAGCCCGCTGCTGCATGACGTCAACGCCAGCCTGCCGGCCGACGTGGCGCGCTGGCAGCACCTGAGCCAGGTGGGCATCGAGGACATCGGCTTCGTCTTCCCGGAAGGCACGGCCTTCGGCCACCACCAGGAAGAGGGCTACAACGCCATCTTCTTCACCGGCGTCTACGACGGCTGGGTGCGCAACATCCGCACCCGTGATGCCGACTCGGGCGTGCTCACCTACGACAGCGCCAACCTGACCATCGCCGACGTGCTCAGCGAGGGCAAGCGCCACGCGCATTACGCCGTGCATGTGGGCAACGTGAACAACGTGCTGGTGCGCGACGTGGACGTGTTCAATCCCGTCATCCACACCTTCAGCATCAACACGCAGGCCAGCCGCAACGTGTTCCTGCGTTCCCGCTCGTGGCAGGAGCCGGTGATCGACCAGCACGCCGGTGCCAACCACCAGAACCTGTTCGACCAGCTCACCCTGCATGTGCACGCCCGCCGCGACAAGGCCGGCAAGCCGTTCTACCCGGTGTGGAACGGCAGCGGCGCCGGCTACTGGGAGCCGGGCCATGGCCGCTACAACACCACCTGGAACCTCAAGGTGATGGTGGAAAGTGGCGCCGCGCCGGACGAGACCGTGCGCCTGGATGGCACCGATGAAGGCCCGGATGCGCGCGTCGTCGGCGTTTCCGGCAACCGTACTTTCAGCGTCGATTACCGCCCCGCGCCGCTGCTGCGGGCCTTGAATCAACCGCTGGTGGATACACCTTCCCTGTATGAGCTGCAGCTGGGCCGCCGCAAGGCCGGCCAGCCGGTTCCCACCTGCATCACCCCTTGAACGGCATGGAGTCCGCGATGCATCCCACCTTTGTGTGCTTCGGCGAGCTGCTGCTGCGCCTGGGCGCCCCCGGCAACCAGCTGCTGCTGCAGACACCCGCACTGGAAGTGCACTGCGGCGGCGCCGAGGCCAATGTCGGCGTGTCGCTGGCGCATTTCGGCCATGACGTGGCCATGGTCAGCGTCGTCGCCGACAACCCGCTCGGTGCGGCAGTCACGGGCGAGCTGCGCCGGCATGGCGTGGACACCACCCGCGTGCGCCGCAGCGAGGGCCGCATGGGCCTGTATTTCCTGACCACCGGGGCAGGGCACCGCCCCAGCGAAGTGGTCTACGACCGCGCCGATTCGGCCTTCTCCAATGCACGCGCCGACAGCCATGACTGGCCCGCGCTGCTGCAGGGCGCGCAATGGCTGCACCTGTCCGGTGTGAGCCCGGCCCTGGGGCCGGAGGCAGCGCGCGCCACGCTGGATGCCGCCCGCGCCGCCTGCGCGCTGGGCATCAAGGTCTCGTTCGACGGCAATTTCCGGCCCAAGCTGTGGGAACGCTGGGGCGGTGACGCCAAGGCGATCCTGCGTGATCTGTTCGACTGCGCCCACATCGTGTTCGCTGATTACCGCGACATCGGCGTGGTGCTCGGCGGCGATTTCCCGCAGCCCGATCCGCAGGCGCGCGTGGAGGCCGCCGCGGCGATGGCCTTCGCCGCGTTCCCGCGCCTGCAGTACATGGCCTGCACCCAGCGCACCACGCACAACGTGGGCCATCATTCGCTGGGCGCGATGCTGCTGGGCCGCGACGGCACCCGCGCCGTGGCACCGGCCGAGGAACTGACCGCCATCGTTGACCGCATCGGCGGCGGTGATGCGTTCGCCGCCGGCGTGCTGCATGGCCTGATGGAAGGTTTCGATGCCGACGCCACCATCCGTTTCGGCCTGGCCGCAGGCTGCCTGAAGCATTCCATTCCCGGTGATTTCAACCCTGTCGGCGTGGCCGACGTGATGGCCCTGGTGGGCGAAGGAAAATTCGATGTCCGGCGCTGATCCGCGCGTGCGCGCACTGCTCAAACTCGCTCCGGTGATTCCGGTGTTCACGCCGGAGAACGTCGATGACGCGGTGCAGGTCGCCAACGCGCTGTTCCGCGGCGGCCTGCCGGTGATCGAAGTGACGCTGCGCACGCCGGTGGCGATGGAAGCGATCAAGGCGATGGTGGAGGCCGTGCCGGATGCGGTGATCGGCGCCGGCACCGTGCTCACCGCCAGACAGTTGGAAGACGTGCAGGCGGCAGGCGGGCGTTTCGCCGTGTCGCCCGGCGCCACCGACGCGCTCTACGCCGCCGCACGCGACACCGATCTGCCGCTGCTGCCGGGCGTCGCCACCTCCTCGGAGCTGATGCGCGGTCTGGAGCAGGGGCTGGATACGTTCAAGTTCTTCCCGGCGGTACAGGCGGGCGGGGCGGCCATGCTTTCGGCATGGAACGGCCCGTTCGGCGACGTGCGTTTCTGCCCGACCGGCGGCATCACCGCACAGACCGCCAGCCAGTTCCTGCACCTGCCCAACGTGCTGTGCGTAGGCGGCTCATGGCTGACCACCCGCGACCTGCTGCAGGCCCGCGACTGGGCCCGCATCGAACAGCTGGCACGCGAAGCGGCGGTGCTGGCGGGGTAGGGGAGTCGGGGCTTCTACCCCTCCCCAGCCCTCCCCTTGGCCTGCGGCCAAAGGGAGGGAGCACTTTGCTGAGTGCTGGAACATCTCGGGCTCTTACCCCCTCCCTTTTGCGCACAGCGCAAAGGGGAGGGAACAGTTCACGGAGTGCTGAAACGTCGCAGGCTCTTACCCCCTCCCTTTGGCCACAGGCCAAGGGGAGGGCTGGGGAGGGGGTAAAGCCGTTGCTCTTCTCAGCGGCCCTCACCCCGTCCGCACATGCACCGCCGCCACCGGCATGCGGTCCAGTGCCAGCCAGGCATCTTCCACCAGCGCGCGCACCTGGTCCCAGCTCAGCCGCGAATCCCCGCGCGCCAGCTCCCAGTGCTCGGCCAGTTCGGCATCGGTATCGAAGCTGCCACGCGGCCAATCGGCAGCATGCGTGGCAAGGGCGAAGGCATAGGCCGGTTGCAGATCGCGCCACCCCATCGCGCCACGCCGTCGGCGGGCGTAGTCATCCAGGCTGTACTGCACGAAATCCTGCGCCACTTCATCGGCCGCGTGGCTCTGGCGCCTGGGCCGTCCGCGACGCATCACCTTGGGGTCAGCACTGAACAGGCTGGGCGCGGGGCGGTGTTCGATCCGGTCGGGGCGGTACATGGCACAACCCTCCATGCGGGGAGCAAGGAATACGCCCGGTTGCGTTAGAAGCAGGTAAAGGGGAAATAAGGGAAATGCGCCTGGCCGGATTTCCCCACGCGTGTCGTCGCATTCCCGCAGGCTACGGCGCCTGCTTCGCCGCACCCCACGACCACTGCAGGCCCACGGTATAGCTGCGGTCCGGGCCGGGCTCGTAGTAGCGCTGGTTGCCGTCGTTGACGATCACCGAGCCTACGTAGCGCTGGTCCAGCGCGTTATCCACACGCGCGAACAGTCGCAGCGGCCCGTGCGCGGTGTTCCATTCGCGCGCGCCTTCCAGATTCAGCAGAGCATGGCCCGCAACCCGCGCATCGGCCAGGTCGTTGGCCACCATGTCGCTGGCCGCCACCGCCTCGGCCGCCCACTGCCATGGGCCCGGTTGCCACTGCCAGCGCGCGAACAGTTGCTGCCGTGGCACGCCGTGCAGGCGGCTGCCGGCGCGCACCCGATTGCCGGGCACGCGGCAGGGCGCCGGCAGGCCAGTGCAGGTCAGGTAGCCTTCGCGCACGCTGGCCTGCAGCCAGGTCCAGGCCAGCTGCAGCTGCTGGTTCTCACCGATGGGCTGCTGCCAGCCCAGCTCCATGCCCTGGCGTCGCGTGGCACCAATGTTGCGATAGCTGCTGCGGCCACCGCTGTTGGTCGCCACGGCCAGCTCGTCATCGGTATCAGCGCGGAACAGCGCCCATTCCAGCCGTGCGCCGCTCTGCGCGCGCCACTTGCCGCCCAGCTCGTAGTTGCGGCTGCGCGCCGATGCCAGATCCAACGCCAGCCCCGCGCCACCATCGGCGCGATACCCCAGCTCGTTGAAGGTAGGCGTTTCAAAGCCACGCCCTGCCGACGCATACAGACGCAGGTTGTCGCTGGCGCGGAACACCAGCCCGGCGACCGGCGTGGTGGCCGCGTAATCACGGCTGCCGCTGTCGTCCGGATTGCCTGCGGTGATGTAGTGGTCGCGCGAACGGAACCGCACCTGGCTGTGGCGCGCACCCAACAATGCCGACCAGCGCGGGCTGAACTGCCACCACGCCTGCGCGAACTGGTCCACATTGCGCACCTGGTCGCGCTGGTCGCGGCGCAGGCGGCCTTTCACGCCCAACTGGTCACCGATAAAATTCTCGTAGCCGGTACGGTGCTGGCGCTGTCGGTCGGTATTGGCACCGACCACCAGTTCCAGCGGTTTGCCGGCAAGGCTGCCATGCCACGCCCAGCGCGCATCGAGGCCACCGTAGTTGCCGTCCAGATCGATCACGCCACCGGAATGCAACGGGCTGTTCTGCGGCCCCGGCGGAATGGCCAGGAACTGTTCCACATCACGCTGCCCTGCGTAGCCCATCAGCCGCCACGACTGCTGCCCGTGCTGCAGCGTGTAGACCGCGCCCGCCTGCTGCTGGCGCACGCGCTTGCGCGTGTCGTACTGGCGGGCCACGGCGGTGGCCTGGCGCGGGTTGCTGCGCAGCTGCTCGCGGCTCAGGCCCAGCGGGTCCTGCGCACGCGGCGCATCGAGCACGTTGAACAGCAGGTCCAGCCGCTGGTCCGGCGTCAGATCGAATCCCAGCCGCGCGTTGAGCGTTTCCCGCCGCGCCGCGCTGTGGTCGCGCCAGCCATCGGTGCGGAAGTGGTTTGCGGCGACGTTGTAATGCATCGCTGCCGCCTGGCCCTTGAGCTGCATGCCGGTGCTGGAGGTGCCGTTGCTGCCCACGCTGCTGCGCAGGCGCCACGGATCACCGCGCTGTCCGTCCGCGCTCCACAGCTGCAGCACGCCGCCGGATGAATTCCCGTACAGCGCCGAGAACGGCCCGCGCAGCACTTCCACCCGGTCGCCACCGAACAGGCCGAGGTGCGAGAGCTGGCCTTGGCCATCGGGCATCGTCGCCGGCACACCGTCGACCAGCAGCCGCACGCCACGCACGCCGAAGGTGGAACGCGCGCCGAAACCGCGTATCGACAGCTGCGTGTCCTGCGCCAGATTCTGCCGCTCGCGTGCCAGCAGGCCGGGCACGCCGGCCAGCGCTTCTGACAGAAGCGCGCCACGCCCGTTGCCCTCGCCCAGACCCACCGTGCTGGTGGAGGCCGGCAGCTCGAAATCGTCCACCGCATGCACCTTCGCCGCCTGCACCTGCACGGCATCAAGGGTTTCCAGTGCTTCCGCACGGGCGAGTACGGGCACCGCCAGCAGCAGCGTCGCGCTGGCAAAAAGACGTTTACATGCGGTCATGGGCACATGATGCCTTGGCCCATGCGAAGAACGCATGTCGCAGAACGCTGTAGTTCCATATGAAATCCTCCGGCCAGCGGTGCCCGGCCCTGCTACGATGTGAAGGTTCAGGCCGCCGTGCAGAACCCGCGCCGGACATCCCCCTCCCCGCCACTGATACGAGTACCGCCGTGTCCTTCTTTGCAAACGTCGAACAGGTTCCTGGCGACCCCATCCTGGGTCTGACCGAGGCTTACAACGCTGACAGCCGCCCGACCAAGGTCAACCTTGGCGTTGGCATCTACTACGACGAAAGCGGCCGCATTCCGCTGCTGCGCGCCGTCAAGCAGTACGAGCAGCAGCTGGTGGCCGAAGGCAAACCGCGCGGTTACCTGCCCATCGACGGCCTGCCGGCCTACACCCAGGCCACGCAGAAGCTGGTGTTCGGCGAAGGGTCGGACCTGCTGGCCGCCGGCCGCGTGGCCACCTCGCAGACCATCGGCGGCAGCGGTGCGCTGCGTGTGGGTGCCGACCTGCTGCGCACGCTGCTGCCGCACGCCACCGTGGCCATCAGCAACCCGAGCTGGGAAAACCACCGCGCCGTGTTCGGTGCCGCCGGTTTCGACGTGGTTGATTACACCTACTTCGACAACGCCACCCACGGCCTGGATTTCGCCGGCATGCTGGCCGACCTGCAGAAGCTGCAGCCGGGCACCGTGGTGCTGCTGCACGCCTGCTGCCACAACCCGACCGGCGCTGACCTGAGCACCGAACAGTGGAAGCAGGTGGCAGCGCTGTTGAAGGACCGCCAGCTGTTCCCGTTCATCGACATGGCCTACCAGGGCTTCGACAAGGGCATCGAGCCGGACGGCCAGGCCGTGCGCATCATCGCCGAGGCCGGCATCGACAGCTTCATCGTCGCCAACTCGTACTCCAAATCGTTCTCGCTGTACGGCGAGCGCGTGGGCGCGCTGTCGGTGGTGGCCCCGGATGCGGCATCGGCCAAGGCCGTGCAGTCGCAGGTCAAGCGCATCATCCGCACCATCTACTCCAGCCCGTCCACTCACGGTGCGGCACTGGTGGCCGGCGTGCTGAACAGCGCCGAGCTGCGTGGCATGTGGGACGCCGAGCTGACCGAGATGCGCGAGCGCATCCACGCCCTGCGCGCCGGCATGGTGCAGAAGCTGGCCGCCCTGGGCGCACCGGAGTTCGGCTTCATCGAGAAGCAGGCCGGCATGTTCTCCTACTCCGGCCTGAGCAAGGCACAGGTGGACAAGCTGCGTGACGACTACGGCATCTACGCCGTCGGCACCGGCCGCATCTGCGTGGCCGCACTGAGCCAGAAGAACCTGGACTACGTGGCCAAGGCCGTCTACGAGGTCAGTCGCGGCTGATCGCGGTAGATGGACATGAAAAGCCCGGGGAAACCCGGGCTTTTTCGTGGGTGTGTAGTTGTAGGAGCCTACCCCTCCCCAACCCTCCCCTTGCCTGCGGCAAAGGGAGGGAGCAGCACCCCCCTCCCTTGCGCCAAAGGCGCAGGGGAGGGCCGGGGAGGGGTGCTTTTAGTTCTTGAACCCTCAACCCCCAACCACCCAGGTCACAACCGCCGCAGCCACCACCATCGCACCCAGACCGACCGCGACAATCCCGCCATAGCGCATACCCCCGCTGACGAAGGCCAGCACCGTCTTCGCCACCGATGCCGCACCCAGCAACGCCACGACACCCCAACGCGCCTGCGCCAGCTCCAGTCCACCCGAGGCGGTAAGGCTGGCCACACTGGCCGCAGCGGCATGCAGTTCGCCCAGCGCCGCCACGGTGGCGCCCACCAGTGCGCCGGCCTGCCCGAACAGCTGCCGCAGGCCTTCCGACAGCAGCAGCACCGCCGCGATCACCAGCGCGATCATCACCGCATGCCGTAGCTGGAAGGCCTTGGCAGCAGAGGTCTGCGGCACGGCCTCATCCGGCACATGGCGAAGGCCCAGCGCCGAGAACACCAGCAGCATCAATGCAGCCGCCGCCAGCGGCCACGCGGTGGCCTGCAGCAGCGGTGGCGAGGTGGTGCCGATGACCGCGGCAAACAGCAGCAGTGATGCCAGATTGGCCAGCAGCGCCGCCGCCGCCGACGGTGGCACCAACGCGGTGGCGGCACGGCTGCTGCGTCCAAAGCCCGCCACGGCGGCGGTGGACGAAGCGAAACCCGAGAAAAAGCCTGCCACCGGCAAGCCCCAGCGCG
>DALZZG010000063.1:0-12550 GCA_031987665.1 Stenotrophomonas sp.
ACGTCGGCCTGCGCAACCTCGACCTGATCATGGGCTGCGAGCGCCGGGTGGTGTACGACTTCGTCAACGTCGTCCATGGCGAGGCCACGCTGAAGCAGGCCCTGATCAAGGACAAGCGTTTCGAGAACCTGTTCGTGCTGGCTGCCTCGCAGACCCGCGACAAGGATGCGCTGAACAAGGAAGGCGTGGAGAAGGTCCTGAAGGACCTGGCTGCCGACGGCTTCGATTTCATCATCTGCGATTCGCCGGCAGGCATCGAGAAGGGTGCGTTCCTGGCGATGTACTTCGCCGACCGCGCCGTGGTGGTGGTGAACCCGGAAGTGTCCTCGGTGCGCGACTCGGACCGCATCATCGGCCTGCTCGACTCCAAGACCGCCAACGCCGAGGCAGGCAAGCCGGTACCGGCCTTCCTGCTGCTCACCCGTTACAGCCCGGCGCGTGTGGAAACCGGGGAGATGCTCAGCATCGTGGACGTGGAAGAAGTTCTGGGTCTGAAAGCTATCGGTGTCATTCCCGAATCGGGTGACGTGCTCAATGCTTCCAACAAGGGTGAACCGGTGATCCTCGACACCGAATCGCCGGCCGGCCAGGCCTACGAGGACGCGGTGGGCCGCATCCTTGGCGAAGAGCGCCCGATGCGCTTCACCACCGTTGAGAAGAAGGGCTTCTTCAGCAAGCTGTTTGGAGGATAAGCATGGGACTGCTCGACTTCCTGAAGCAGAAGAAGAACACCGCCGAAACCGCAAAGAACCGCCTGCAGATCATCATCGCGCAGGAACGCACCACGCGTGGCGGCCCGGATTACCTGCCGTTGCTGCAGCGCGAGCTGCTGGAGGTGATCAAGAAGTACGTCAACATCGACGCCGACGCGGTCAAGGTGGATCTGGTCAAGGACGGTGCCAACGACGTGCTCGACATTTCCGTGGCGCTGCCTGACGACAAGTAAACCCCACCCGGCGGCCTCGGCCGCCGGGAGCGATACCGCAGTGAACGACACTCCTGCCCCTGAAGCGACCAACAGCGTGCTGTGCGTCGGTGACATCCGCTGGGACGACGCCTGCGCGCTGCTCGCCGGACACGGACTGCGCCTGCACCATGTGGCGGCCGGCGAGAAGATTCCGGGCAGCTACTGGGGCGAGCCGGAGGCCGGCATCATCGCCTGCGATGTGTACGTGCGCGACGACACGCCGGTGCATTCGATGCTGCACGAATCCTGCCACCTGATCGTGCTGCCGCCGGAGCGGCGTGCGCAGGTGCATACCGATGCCACCGATTCGGTGCCTGAGGAAGACGCCACCTGCTACCTGCAGATCGTGCTCGCCGGGCAGCTGCCGGGCGTGGGCAGCGCGCGCCTGATGGCCGACATGGATACCTGGGGCTATACGTACCGGCTGGGCTCGACGCAGGCCTGGTTCGAGCGCGATGCGGATGATGCGCGGCGCTGGTTGCTGGAGCGTGGCCTGCTGGCGGGTTGAGGCTGGCGCTGGAAAGCACCCCCTCTCCCGCCCCTGCGGGGGCACCCTCTCCCGCGAGGGGAGAGGGATCAAGAGCTGCAGTCGCGGGCAATGCTTCAATTTGCGGGATGTTGCCCCTCTCCCCTCACGGGAGAGGGATCAAGAGCTGCAGTCGCCGGCAGTGCTTCAACTTGCGGGATGTCGCCCCTCTCCCCTCGCGGGAGAGGGTGCCCCGCAGAGGCGGGAGAGGGGGCTCGCTTTTCACCTCATCCCGGCAACGAACTACCCATGTCCAGCACGACACGCGTGCCCTGCGCCGGCTGCGATTCGATGGACAGCTTCCAGCCCAGGTGTTCGCTGAGGCGTGCGATCAACTCCAGACCGATACCAGCGCGTTCGTCGCGTTCACCGCGCGCCATGCGCGCGTAGACCTGCGCCACTTCTTCCGGGCTCATGCCGTGGCCCGGGTCCTCGATGGTCACCACCGCGCGTGCGCTCACCGCCAGACGGATCACGCCCCTGTCGCTGTTCTCCACCGCGTTGCGCAGCAGGTTGCCGATGGCGGCCTGCACCACGCCCAGCGGCGCCACGATGTTGCAGGGCTCGGCATGCTCCAGCTCCAGCCGCAGCTCCTTGCCAGCGGCAAGGTGGCGATGGTCTTCGATGATTTCCGGCAGCAGGTGCTCAAGCGGCACCAGTTCGCTCATCGCCTGCAGACGTGCTGGATCGCGCGCCAATACCAGCAGCAGCTGGATCAACTGCTCCACGCCTGTGGCGGTGCTGCGCACACGCTGCAGCTGCTGACGCGCGCGCTCGGGCACATCCGGCTGTTCCAGCGCCAGCTCCGCAGCACCGCTGATCACCGCGATGGGCGTGCGCAGTTCGTGACTGGCGGTGCTGATGAAGGCACGCTCACGCTCGACGAAACGCTCGTTGCGCACCAGATAGTCATTCACCGCCGAGCCGATCACTTCCATCTCGGTTGAACCGCGACGGTCCACCGTGATCTGCTGCCCGCGCTGCTCCGGGCGCAGTGCGCCGATGTCCTGGGCGAGTATCGCCAGCGGCCTGACCAGTCGGTTCATGCCCACCCACGCCATCAACAGGGTGACGATGCCCAGCGCGACGCCGGCCAGCATCGCCCAACGGGTGATGAAGTTTTCCAGCTCACCGAAATCGGTGATGTCCAGCGCCAGCATCACCCGTCCATGGTCGGTGGTGTCGCGCACCATCACCGCGACCTTGTGCCCGTCCAGGAACCTGCCGTCGTGCAGGCCGGGGCGCAGCTGCGCCATCGATGCGGGTATCGGTTCCCCACCCTGCTCCATGAACAGATGCAGCGTATCCGAATCCTGCCAGTGGTAGTGCGATTCGCTGCGCGTGTGTGCCAGCACGCTGTCCAGCTCAGTGTTCAAAAGCGCGCGCCACACCGCATGCTCGGCACGCTCGTGCACATAGTTGCCCGCACTGAACACCACCACGGTCACCAGTGCCAGATAGACGATCAGCCAGCCCAGCAGCTTGCGCCGCAACGGTGACCGGCTCATGCCTGCGTGTCGCTGCTGGGTGCGGACAGGCGGTAGCCCACGCGTGGCAGGGTGTGCAGCAGCTTGGCGTCGAACGGCCCATCCACCGCGCGGCGCAGTTCGTAGATATGCGAGCGCAGCATGTCGCCATCGGGCGGCTCATCGCCCCACAACGCATATTCGAGCTGGTCACGGGTGACCGCTGCAGGGCTTGCGCGCATCAGCACCTCCAGCAGCTTGCGGCACGCCGGGTACAGGTGCAGCGGCTGGCCGGCGCGCTGCGCTTCCAGCGTGCCCAGATCCAGCTTCAGATCGTGCACCTGCAGCAATTTGTGCGGATTGCGGCCTTTCACCCGGGCCAGCACCGCGTCCAGCCGCACTTCCAGCTCCGGCAGGGCGAAGGGCTTTGTGAGGTAGTCGTCAGCACCGGCGCGGAAGCCGGCGATCTTGTCGGGCAGCTCGTCACGGGCGGTGAGCATGATCACCGGCACTTCGGAACGGTGTTCCTCACGCAGGCGCTTGAGCACCTCCGGGCCTTCCATGCGCGGCAGCATCCAGTCCAGCAGGATCGCATCGTAATCCTGCGTGGCGGCCAGATGCAGGCCGGTGATGCCATCAGGCGCCACATCCAGCACATGCCCGCGCGCCTCGAAATAATCGAACAGGTTGGCGACGAGGTTGCGATTGTCTTCTATGACCAGCAGCCGCATGCAGGCTCGACCTTCAGCCCGGCGCATCCGGGAACAGTGTCGCAATGCTAACGCTGCTGTCGTCGGAATGGCGTCGAAACACGGCACAATGGTTTCGACGCGCTTCCTACATGGGCAGCGTCATCATCCCGGTGCCCCGATCCGCGAGCCGCTCGTGCCCCTGTCCAATCCGCGCTCCTCCACAAACAAGCTCTGGTTCGCCATCCTGATCGCACTGGTGGTGCTCAGCCTGCTGGCAGGCCTGGGCCTGCGCTCGCCCACCCCCCCGGATGAACCCCGCTTCGTGCTGGCCGCGCGCCACATGGTGGAGACCGGGCAGTGGCTGCTGCCGCACCGGGGCAGCGAGCTGTACGCCGAAAAGCCGCCCACTTTCATGTGGATACAGGCCGCCACCTACAAGGTGCTGGGCAACTGGAATCTCTCCTTCCTGCTGCCGTCGCTGCTGGCCGCCCTGCTGACGCTGTGGCTGACCTGGGACATGAGCCGCCGCCTGTGGAACCGGCAGGTGGCGCGCTACGCGGTGCTGGGGCTGTTCGTGTGCATCCAGTTCGGGCTGATGGCCAAGCGCGCGCAGATCGACATGGTGCTGGTGGGCATGACCACGCTGGCGCTGTGGGGGCTGGTGCGGCACCTGCTGCTGGGGCCGAACTGGGGCGCGCTGGCGTTGGCCGCCTTCGCCGCAGGCGTGGGCACGGTGACCAAGGGCGTGGGCTTCCTGCCACTGCTGATGCTGATCCCCTGGGCGGCGTGGCGCTGGCGCCACCCGCAGGCACCCGGCCCCGGCCGCAGCTGGAACTGGTGGCTGCTGCTGCCGGCCTTCATCGCAGGCGCCGGGGTATGGCTGGCGCCGCTGGGCATCGCCCTGCTCAACAACCCGGACCCGGGCCTGCAGGCCTATGCCCGTGAACTCCTGTTCAAGCAGACCGGCACCCGCTACGCCGCTGCCTGGCACCACCATCAGCCGTTCTGGTACTACCTGCAGGTGATGCTGACCCTGTGGCTGCCGGGCAGCCTGCTGGCTCCTTGGCTGCTGCCGGCATGGTGGCGGCGCTGCCGCCGTGCCGACCCGCGCTATCTCCTGCTGCTGGGCTGGGCATTGCTGGTGCTGCTGTTCTTCAGCGCCAGCCCCGGCAAGCGCGAGGTCTACATCCTGCCGATGCTCCCCGCACTGGCGGTCGCCGCCGCACCGCTGCTGCCAGGCCTGCTGCGCCGTACCAGCGTGCGCTGGGCGCTGCTGGCCTATGTACTGGCGCTGGGCGTGGCCACGCTGGTATTCGGCTATGGCGCGGTGCATGGCGATGGCTGGGCGATGCGCAACGCGGTCAAGCGCTCGATCGATCTGTGGGTGCTGCCGTATGTGGGCTGGTGGCTGATCGGCTTCGGCACCAGTGCCGTGCTGCTGGCGGCGGTACTGCGCCTGCGCCGCGCGGGGCTGGCGGTGGTGCTGACCACGGTGCTGCTGTGGTGCATGTACGGCCTGGGCGGGATGCCCGCGCTGGACCCGTACAGTTCCGCGTCGCTGGTGATGGACAAGGTGCGCGAGCGCATCGGCCCCGACGCCGAGCTGGGCATGGTGGCGTGGCGCGAGCAGAACCTGCTGCAGACCCACCCGCAGGCCACCGATTTCGGCTTCAAGCGGCCCGTGGCCGAACAGTGGGAGGACGCGGCCCGCTGGGTCGGTGCCGATCCGCAGCGGCGCTGGCTGTTCGTGCTGGACAAGGCCATGAGCCCCTGCGCCGACCGCGCTGCGGTCATCGACATCGGCAGTGCCAACCGCAACAACTGGCAGCTGCTGCCAGGAACTGCCCTGCATGCCGACTGCGTGGCGCGCACCCATGGCGTGGTGGCCGGTGCTGACGAGGCCGCACAGGCTGGCGACGGCGACTGAGCGCCGCTTGGCGCCGGCAGCCACCTGCCGGCGCTGATCACCCAACAATTTTCCGACATCGCTCCGACCTGTCTCCGACAGAAGCGGGAACAGCATCACGTCATTCCACCGAAAGACGTGCTTGCTACATGCCCCAGCTCAGCTTCGCCAGCCCTCTGCTGCTGGCGCCAGCCACTACGCGGCGGGAGTTCGCCACCCGCGCCCTGCTGATTCCCGTCGCCCTCACCCTGCTCGCCAGCGTGCTGCTGATGGGCGGCAACGGCGACCAGTGGCTGGCTGACCAGCTGTACCGCTGGGAAGGCGGCCACTGGCTGTACAAGGACGCCTGGTGGAGCAGCCACCTCATCCACAAGGTTGGCCGCAACCTGAGCTTCTTCGCCGGCCTGCTGGTGATGCTGGCCTTGGCCCGCACCTGGTTCGATGAGCACTGGAAGCCGCTGCGGCGGCCACTGGCCTACCTGCTGCTGGCGGTGGCGCTGTCCAGCGGGTTGGTGTCCCTCCTCAAGAGCTGGACCCAGATGGATTGCCCGTGGGACCTGGAACGCTACGGCGGCCTGCGCCCGTTCGTCGGCCTGTTCCAGTCGCGCCCGGTGGCGATGGGCCACGCCGCATGCTTCCCGGCAGGTCATGCCAGTGCGGGCTATTCGTGGGTGGCCATCTACTTCTTCATGCTGCTGGTACGCCCGCAGTGGCGCTGGCCGGCACTGGGCACGGTGCTGCTGGTCGGGGTGGTGTTCGGCCTCACCCAGCAGCTGCGTGGGGCCCACTTTCTTTCCCATGACATCTGGTCGCTGGCGATCAGCTGGAGCGTCGCCGTGCTGCTCTATCTGGGCATGTTCAACCCGACCCACGAGGCGGCACACGTAGTCCCCACGCTGACCAACGCCAACGACGGGGAGCCCGCATGAGCGCCAGCCTTCCACGCAGCGCCATGCCGCGCTTCACCTTGAACACCCTGCTGCAATGGCGCCCGGAGCTGAGTACCGAGGCGGTGATCCTGTGGGCGTCCGCATTCTTCGCGGTCGTGTGCAATACGCTGTTCTGGCGCGACGCCATGGTCACCAACCCCGGCAGCGTGCTGTTCGCGGTATCGCTGTTCGCCCTGCTGGTGGGCGTGCATGCACTGCTGTTCGGCCTGCTGGTGTGGCGCTGGAACGCGAAGGTGCTGTTGAGCCTTCTGTTCATCGGCACCGCCTTTGCCGTGCATTACATGAACAGCTTCAACGTCTATCTGGACGCGGACATGCTGCGCAACGTGCTGGCGACCGACCGCAAGGAATCCAGTGAGCTGATGACGCCGGCGCTGATCCTGCCGCTGCTGGGTTACGGCGTGCTGCCCACGCTGCTGCTGTGGCGCGTGCGCATCCGCAAGCGCAGCTGGAGCCGTGCGCTGCTGTGGCGCCTGGCTTTCCTCGCGAGCGTGGTGCTGGTCACCGGCGCCGGTGCCATGCTGTCCTTCCAGAACATCTCCGCGCTGATGCGCAATCACCGCGAGGTGCGCTACCTGGCCACGCCGGTGAACTACATCGTGGCGCTGAAGCAGGATCTTGCCGGCTCCTCCAGCCCGATCAAATCCCAGCCCAAAACGCCGATCGGCACCGATGCCAAGGCCACGCCGCGCGCCGCCGGCAGCAGGCCGCGCCTGCTCGTGGTGGTGGTGGGTGAAACCGTGCGCGCACAGAACTGGGGCTTGAACGGCTATGCACGCCACACCAACCCGGAGCTGGCGCAGGCCGGGGTGATCAACTTCCCGGACATGCATGCCTGCGGCAGCAGCACCGAAGTCTCGCTGCCGTGCATGTTCTCGCCCTACGGTCGCCACGATTACGACGAAAAGAAGATCCGCAGCCACCAGTCGCTGCTGCATGTACTGGAACATGCGGGCATCAGCACGCTGTGGCGCGACAACCAGTCCGGGTGCAAGGGTGTCTGCGAAGGCCTGCAGATCGACAAGCTGGATGATGCGACCACGCCCGGCCTGTGCGCCGATGGCCGCTGCATGGACGAGATCCTGCTGCAGGATCTGGCAAAGCAGGTCAGCGCGAAGCCGGGCGACCGCGTCGTGGTGCTGCACCAGCTGGGCAACCATGGCCCGAGCTACTTCCAACGCTACCCGGCCCAATACCGCCGCTTCGCGCCCACCTGCGACACGCCGGACCTGGGCAAGTGCAGCCGCGAGCAGATCACCAACAGTTACGACAACGCCATCCTCTACACCGACCACTTCCTGGCCCGCACCATCGCCACCCTGCGCACCATGGACGGCTACGACACCGCCATGATCTACCTGTCCGACCATGGTGAGTCGCTGGGCGAGAAGGGCCTGTATCTGCATGGCATGCCCTACGCCATCGCGCCGGAGGAACAGACCCGCGTGCCGCTGGTGATGTGGTTCTCGCCCGGCTTCGCCGCAGACCGTGGCCTCAATCTTGAATGCGTGCACAAGCGTTCGGCCCTGCGCACCGAGCAGGACAACCTGTTCCCGTCGGTGCTGGGGCTGATGCAGGTGCGCACGTCGGCCTACGACCGCAGCCGCGACCTGTTCGCAGACTGCGCAAGCTGAGGGCGGGGAACGAGGAAGCGGGAACGGGGAATGGCGCTCCCTGTGACCTGCGAAACTCCGGCGGGTGGACGGTCCGCCACCTCGCCTCCACCTCCCATGTCCCCGCGCCCCCTTGCAGCCCAAGGGCTGGCCCACTAGCCTTCGCCGGTACTTGTCACAATCCGGGGAACTACGTGAACCATCGTCATCTTTTGTTGGCCGCTGCCGTAGGCGTGGCCGTCCTGTCGCTGGCTGCCTGCAAGAAGGAGGCTGCGCCGGACGCTGCCAAGCCCACCACCACGGCGGCTGCGCCGACCGAGAGCGCCGACCAGTTCATCGCCCGGGTCAATGCCGAATACAAGGCCATGTACCCGGAGCTGACCTCGGCCCAGTGGCTGTCCTCCACCTACATCAATGACGATTCGGCGCGCGTGGCGGCCAAGGCCAACGAACGCTGGCTGACCACCCTCAACGGCTGGATCGAGCAGGCCGGCAAGTACGACGGCCAGCCGATGACCGAGGACACCAAGCGTGCCATCAGCCTGCTGAAGCTGATGAGCTCCATGCCGGCCCCGCGCGATCCGAAGAGGCTGGCCGAACTGGCCACCATCGCCACCAAGCTGGAAGGCGACTACGGCGCGGGCACCTACTGCGTGGGTGAAGGCGACAAGCAGAACTGCCGCCAGCTCGGCGAGCTGGAACAGGTGCTGGCGCGCTCGCGTGACTACGACAAGCAGCTGGATGCATGGCAGGGGTGGCACTCCACCGCCGTGCCATCGCGCGCCAACTACCAGCGCTTCGTTGAACTGGTGAACGAAGGTGCGCGCGAGCTGGGTTACAGCGACGCCGGCCAGATGTGGCGCAGCGGCTACGACATGCCGGCCGACCAGGTGGGCCCGGAAACCGACCGCCTGTGGAACCAGGTCAAGCCGCTGTACGAACAGCTGCACTGCTACACCCGCGCCAAGCTCGACACCGAATATGGCAAGGACAAGGCCGAAGTGACCGGCGGCATGATCGCCGCGCACCTCACCGGCAACATGTGGCAGCAGGACTGGAGCAACCTGTGGGACATGGCCGAGCCCTACCCCAACGCCGGCAGCCTGGACATCACCGCCGCGCTGGAAAAGCAGTACCAGACCAACCTGAGCGCCGCACTGGCCAAGGCCGGTGGCGCCGACCCGGCAAGTCGCTTCAAGGCACAGCGTGAGGCGGAGCTGGTCACTGCCCGGCAGATGACCGAGCGCGCGCAGGACTTCTACGTCTCGCTGGGCATGCCCAAGCTGCCGGAGAGCTACTGGCAGAACACCCAGTTCATCAAGCCGCTGGACCGCAACGTGGTCTGCCACGCCAGCGCCTGGGACATGAACATGGGCGGCGACGGCAAGGATGTGGGCCCGGACGTGCGCACCAAGATGTGCATCACCCCGAACGAAGAAAACTTCACCACCATCTACCACGAGCTGGGCCACATCTATTACGACCTGGCCTACAACCCGCTGCCGCCGCTGTTCCAGGGCGGTGCCAACGATGGTTTCCACGAAGCCATCGGCGACACCATCGTGCTGGCGATGACACCGAAGTACCTCAACTCGATCGGTCTGGTCGACGCACAGCAGGAAAGCCGCGAAGCCACCATCAACGCGCAGATGCGCATGGCCATGTCCGGCGTGTCGTTCCTGCCGTTCGGCCTGATGATCGACCGCTGGCGCTGGGGCGTGTTCGATGGTTCGATCAAGCCAGACCAGTACAACCAGAAGTGGTGGGAGCTGAAGGCGCAGTACCAGGGCGTGGCCCCGGCCAACGCGCGCGGCGAAGAGTTCTTCGACGCCGGTGCCAAGTACCACGTTCCGGGCAATACGCCGTACTTGCGCTACTTCCTGGCGCGCATCCTGCAGTATCAGTTCTACAAGGGACTGTGCGATGCCTCCGGCTACACCGGCCCGCTTAACGAGTGCAGCTTCTACGGCAACAAGGAAGCCGGCCAGAAGTTCTGGGCGATGCTGAGCAAGGGTTCCAGCCAGCCGTGGCAGGCTACGCTGAAGGAACTGACCGGCAACGACAAGCTCGACGCCGGCCCGATGCTGGAATACTTCGCGCCGCTGCAGGAATGGCTCAAGCAGCAGAACGAAGGCCAGACCTGCGGCTGGCAGGCCAGTGGCCCGGCAGCGGCACCTGCCGCACCGGCACCCGCACCGGCCCAGCCGCCTGCGCAGTAAACCCCGCGGATCAGGCTACCCAGCCGGGGGGCAGCTGTGCCCAGATGGCACTGGAGCTGGGGATCCGGGATACCCTGCTGCCCCCCAGGAAACGGGAAACCCGAACTCAGGGTGGGTCGCCTTTGGTGGTGCCGGGGCGCCTGGGGACGGAGAGTTGGCTCGCCTCAAGCGCGAATTGGCCAAGATCAGGAAGGAACGCGATTTTTTGCGGGAGGCGGCGACGTTCTTTGCCCAGGGATCATCCTGAGGTATCAGGTGATCGAACGTTGCCTCCATGAATTTCCCGTTCGATTGATGTGCCGGTGCCTGCGCGTATCGACCAGCGGCTTTCGCTACTGGAGCAAACGCCTGCCCGGCCCCGCCAACGCGAAAACGAGCGCTTGCTCGGTCGTATCCGCCCGCTGCATGAAGACAGCCGTAGCGTGCTGGGCGCAGGCCGGATGCGGGAGGACCTGGTCGATGAAGGTGAGGTCGTCAGCCTTGGTCACGTGGCTTGATTGATGGCAGGCGATGGTCTGCAGGACTCGCCGCGGCCCAGACGTCGCGGCCAACGCGGCCGTCCGGCGCTCGCGCCCCGGACGTGTGCAACTTGCTGGAGAGGGACTTCACCGCTCTGGAGCCGCAGACCAAGTGGGTCACCGACATCAGCGGCTCAAGACTGGCGAAAGCAAGCTGTACCTCTGCATCGATCAGGATCTTTTCGATCAAGTGTCGTGGGCTGTTTGATGCACCACCGGCAAGACCGGAAAATGATGATCCGGGCCGCACAGATGGCGGTCTGGCTCGTAGTGGTGATTACCAAGCCTATCCGAAGGCCAATGGCCCGGTCTGCTCGATGAGCCCAGTCGGTCACTTCGGTGACAATGCTGCTTGCGAAGGCTTCTTTTGGCTGTTCAAGCGCGAGCGCGTCTACCGCACGAAGTACCCGACTCTCGATGCGGCAAGAGATGATGTGTTCGAATACATTGAGCGGTTCCACAACCCGGGAATGAGGCGAAGGACAGCAAGGCAGGATTTGAAGTTTTCCACCCCTTCACGACCGTCGGTAGCTTCATGGGAGAGCCCCGACGAAAGCTCCATGAATTTGCGGCGTCGCATCATGCTTACGGTAAAAGATCGTGGTTACAATTCGCTGATGCCCAAGGACGTGGTGCTAGATAGTAGTGGGGATCTCCGTGAGCGGAGCTTGGCTGTGCTCATCTCCGTGGCATTACACCTTGCCGCCTTTGGATGGATGTAGCTAGGAGGTGATCAGGCGGGCTGGGGAGAGTCCGAAGAATCGGAGTATTCCGGGAGCGATGGAATGTCGGTGGATTTTCTGGCGCGGGATGATTTTCGTCAACGCATCGAAACCAGGCCGGCGCTTGCCAGCCACGAAGTAGCCACCGCTTCCGAAGGGCCGACGAAAAGTCTGCCGAGTACACCCATCGAGCCTGCTGTTGATTTGCCCAATAGCGCGGAGCCTGTGGATTCCAACCCTTCTCACGCATCAGGTGGCAAGTGATTCAGAAGATTGACGAGTATGTTTCCTTGATTTCCGGATTCATCAGTGGACATATTGATGCAGTGGAGTTCAGGGATAGGTATCTTTATAAGTTCAAAAATGAGGACGTGTCTCTTCCAGAGAAAAGCTTCGATGTCTTGGACCGGCTATTCGGCGACATTGATTCTTTCACGGAAGATGGCGAGCTCTTGGCTTCAATGCCTGACTTTTATGTCGATGCTGAGCAATTGAAGAAGCGGGCGATAAAAGCAGTCGCTGAGCTCGTCAACACTGCTTGAGGCTGGATTGCCAACACGGCAATTGAGGTTGAGTCAGAATTCTCGATGCCTGAGAAGCAAAAGGCCCGCATTGCGGGCCTTGTCATCATTGTCGTTGCAAGTAGCTTATCGCCCCGCCTGCGCTAATAGCGAGTCCAATACTTCGCTCACCATCTTCTGCTTGGCCTTCGGCAGCTGACTGATCCGCTCCAGTTGCTGTTGGAGCTTCGGTGCCGGCCCGCGCTTGCCGGCAGGCCGCCGTCCCGGCGCTCCGATCAATTCTTCCACCGTCACCGCCAGTCCGGTCGCCAGCGCTGCCAGCAGCGACACCGGCACGCGCCTGCGCCCGATCTCGAACGAGGCGATCTGCTGCTGGCTTACGCTCACCAGTTCGCCTAGGGCCTGTTAACACTATCGCAACGATTCGACGATCAGTGCGAAGTGGATGAA
>DALZZG010000064.1:0-12193 GCA_031987665.1 Stenotrophomonas sp.
CCGGGCGGCAGCACGTTGTCGTGGCCCTGCAGCTTGGCGGCGAGGTGGCGGATCCAGCGCTGTGCCTCCCAGCCTTCGCGGCGCGCGGCCAGTTCGGCTTCCTCGAACATCAGGCTCAGGTGCGGCGCTTCCAGCAGCGACTCCAGCCGCTCCAGGGCGTCTTCCACCGCCGGCTCCAGCGCCACCAGCACCACCTGCGGCGCGGCCGCCTGCAGTGCCTCGGGGTCGAGCTGGTTGGGGTCTTCCTCCAGCACGATGCGGCCGCCGGCAGCGACGATGGCGTCGCGCAGGCGGTCGCGTGCTGCACCGGCAACGGCGAGCAGGGCTACCGGCTTGGTGGCGTCATCATTCGCGTGCACGTGCGATCCCCAGCAGGTCATAAACATTGCGCATCAGGTCCAGCTCCTGGTACGGCTTACCCAGATAACGCTGTACGCCGATCTCGAACGCGCGCTGGCGGTGCTTGTCGCCGCTGCGCGAGGTGATCATCACGATGGGCACGGCCTTGTAACGCGGGTCGGCACGCATCGCGGTGGCCAGCTCGTAGCCGTCCATGCGCGGCATTTCGATATCCAGCAGCATCAGGTCGGGCACGCGCTCTTCCAGCAGCTCCAGCGCTTCCACGCCGTCGCGTGCGGTGGCCACCTCGAAGTTGTGGCGTTCCAGCACGCGGCCGGTGACCTTGCGCATGGTCAGCGAGTCGTCCACCACCATCACCAGCGGCACATGGCGCTGGCTGGCGACGGTGCTCACTTCCACCGCCTGCTGCGGCTGTGCCAGGTGGCGGCGGACCAGCGGGGCCACGTCCAGGATCACCACGACATTGCCTTCGCCGGTGATGGTGGCGCCGTAGATGCCCGGTACCGAGGCGATCTGCAGGCCCACCGGCTTGACCACGATTTCGCGGTTGCCCAGCACCTGGTCGATGGCCACGGCGGCATGCAGGTCGCCCGAGCGCACCAGCAGCAGCGGGATTTCCGACTGGCCTTCGGCCTTGGCCGACGCCTGGCCGACCAGCGTACCCATGTTGTAGAGGGTGTAGTCCTCGCCGTTGTAGTGGTAACCGCCCTGCCCCGACTCGAAGCGCTCGCGCGAGATGCGGCCGATACCACTGACCGATGCCACCGGCACCGCGTAGGTGGTTTCGCCGATGCGCACGAACACGGCCTGGGTGACGGCCAGCGTCTGCGGCAGGCGCAGGGTGAAGGTGGCGCCGTGGCCGCGTTCGGAGTGGATGTCCACCGAACCGCCCAGCTGACGCACTTCGTTGCGCACCACGTCCATGCCCACGCCACGGCCGGCCAACTGGCTGACCTGCTCGCTGGTGCTGAAGCCCGAGGCGAAGATCATCTGATCCAGCTGGGTGTCGTCGATCTGGTCACCCGCGGCCAGCAGGCCACGCTGTTCAGCGCGACGGCGGATGGCGGCACGGTCCAGACCGGCACCGTCATCTGCTACTTCCAGCACGATTTCCGAACCTTCGCGGCGCAGACGCAGCGCGATCTCGCCTTCTTCCGGCTTGCCGGCACCGGTACGCGCTGCCGGCAGCTCCAGGCCATGGGCCACGGAGTTGCGCAGCATGTGTTCCAGCGGTGCGACCATGCGATCCAGGACGTTGCGGTCCAGTTCACCGTGCGTGCCTTCCAGCTTCAGGTGAACCTGCTTGCCGGTTTCCTGTGCGGCCTGACGGACCACGCGGCGCAGGCGCGGCACCAGGCCGTCGAACGGCACCATGCGCGCACGCATCAGGCCATCCTGCAGTTCAGAACTGACGCGCGACTGCTGCTGCAGCAGGTTGTCGTAGTTGCGCGAGAGGTCGTCCAGCACGCCCTGCAGACCGCCCAGGTCGGCCGCCGATTCGTTCAGCGCGCGGCTGAGCTGCTGCAGAGTGGAGAAGCGGTCCAGCTCCAGCGGGTCGAAGGTCTGGTCGGCCTGTTCGTGCTCGCGGCGGTAACGCGCCACGATCTGCGCTTCGGTTTCCAGATCCAGACGACGCAGCTGGTCGCGCAGACGTGCGTTGGTGCGGTCCAGCTCGGCCATGGCGCCGCGGAAGGCACCCAGCTGCTGTTCCAGACGCGAGCGGTAGATCGCCACTTCACCGGCGTGGTTGACCAGGCTGTCGAGCAGATCGGCGCGCACGCGGACCTGCTCCTGACCACGCTGGCCACCCTCGTCGTCACCGGTCTGTTCGTCGATGATCGGTGCCGACAGCGGTGCGCTGTCCACCAGCTGGCGGGGCTGCTCCTCGGCGATGGTGGTTGCGTCGGTAGCGGCCCCGGTGTCGCTCGAGGTGCTCGCCAGCGGCGATTCCACCAGCGCCGGCTCGGCCACGGCACGGCCATCGGTGCGGGCTTCCAGCGCGTTGATCAGGTCCAGCGGCATGTGCACGGCGTGATGCTCGCCGGTGTGCACCAACAGCTGATGCAGGCGGTCGAAACCACGCTCCAGCAGCTGCACGTCGCCACGGGTCATCTCGGTGCGGTTGGCGGCGACGGCTTCCAGCAGCGATTCGATGCTGTGGCCCAGGTCGCCGATGGCATTGATGCCGGCCATGCGCGCACCACCCTTGAGGGTGTGCAGGTCGCGCTGCAGGCCGGCGAGCACTTCGCGGTCCTCCGGCGTGCTGCGCAGCTCGCTGAGCAGGCCATCGCAATGGTCGAGCAGGTCCTTACCTTCCTCGACGAAGATATCGACCAGCTCGCGGTCCAGCTCGTTGAAGTCCAGCGGACCGGACACCAGCTGCGAGGTGACCGGCTCGGCGGCAACCACCGGCTGGTCCACCGGCAGCGGCGCGGTCAGCGGGGCCAGTTCCACCTTGATCGGCTCGACCACGTCAGCGGCTTCGACGGCCTCGTCAACGGTCGCGGTCGCTTCTTCAACGTCGGTCTGTGCCGGTTCGTCTTCGGCAGCCAGTTCGACCGATTCCACCTGCGCGTCGGCTTCAACCGGCGATTCGGTGGCGGCGATCTCTTCGACTTCTACTTCGACGTCGCTCTCGGCGACCGGTGCGGGCTCTTCGGCCTCGACGCCGATGGAGGCTTCGATCTCGTCGTTGGCCGAATCGGCCTCGACCGTGATCACCGCTTCTTCCACGGCGGTCACCGGCAGCTCGCTGGCATCCTGACCGTAATCGGGGAGCGCGGCGGCCTCATCGAGGGCGTCGAAGGCGGCAGCCTGGTCGGCAGCCTCTTCGATCTCGATGACCTCAACAGGCTTGGCTTCGTCGGCTTCGACCTCAACCACTGCGGCCACGTCCTCAACAGACGCGTCGGCGGCAACATCGGTCTGTTCCGGCTCCACCTCGTCGGCAGCGGCTTCGACCACGTCCTGCGCAGCCTGTTCGGTTTCCTCGAACGTGGTGTCGGCAGCGAGGGCATCGTCCTGCACGTTGGTCGTGGCTTCCACCACTGCCTCATCGTGCGCTTCGACTTCGTCGGACGCTTCCGGCGTGCTCGCGGCCTCATCAGCCACGGCGCCTGCATCGGCTTCTTCCGACGCACGCGCTTCTTCGTGCGCAGGCTTGTCCTTGCCGAACGCAGCCGCTGCAACGCCGGCAACCGCGGCACCTGCCGCAGCCAGCCAGCCGAAGGCAGACTTGCCTTCCGGAGCAGCCTGCTCTTCTTCCACGGCAGCCGGTGCCACGATGTCATCGGATGCAGCCGTTTCCACCGGCGCTTCGGCATCAATACCGGCGGCGTCCTGCGTTTCGGCAGCGTAGGTCTGCGGCTCTTCGGCAACGAAGTGGCTGCCACTGTCCTGGGCGTCCACCGGCGTGGCGTCGGCGTAGGAAGTGGTCTCCTCCACCGCTGCGGCTTCTTCCGGCTGCACGTCGGCAACCGTCGGCGCGCTGGCTTCCTGTTCGGTCTCGACCGGCGTGACCGGTGCGGGCGGCGTCGGTACCGTCTCCATCCCGCCGGGGGTTTCTTCCAGCATCGAGGTGTCGAAGTACGCCGACAGGTCCTCGGCACCGGACAGGTCCGGCCTGACGGTGCCGCCCATCGGCAGCACCATGCCCTCGTCATCGGCAGCCTGCGGCGGCCACTTGGCGTCGGGCAGCGCTTCACCCAAGGCCTGCAGGCGCTCGGCCACGCCCGGGAATGCCGGGATGCGCGGCGAATCGGCACGCAGGGCGTGAATGGTGGTGCTGACTGCCAGCGCCATCTGCGCCAGCGCTTCCACGCCTGCCGCTCCCGGCACGGTGCTGGTTGCCAGCGAACGCTTGACGAACGATTCGGCCGGCGCGGTGATGCTGGTGATGACCGGCACGTCGGTCATCGCGAACGCACCGCTCATGGTGTGCACGGCGCGCAGCAGTTCCTCGGAAACCGGCTGCGGCTGGACGCGCGAACGGCTGAGCCAGCTGTTGACGGTTTCCAGGTGGTTGCCGATCTCGGCTTCGAGAATCTCGCGCAGCACGCTGTCCACGGAGGCGGGCACACCGTCTGTGGCGTCCATCACCGGTGCCTGCACGGCCTCGCTGACGGTTTCTGCTTCGACATGGCGGGAGGCGGTTTCCACCGGCTCCACCACGCTCGGCGCGGCGGCGGCCACGGCGCCCAAGTAGAACGCTTCCTCGCCCGCGCCAACGCGATCAGCCACGTCCTGCATGCCGAGCAGGTCGGCATGGATGCGGCCGTTGTTGCGCAGTGCGGCGTTCAGTTCCGGCAGCACTTCATAAGCCTGATTGACCATGGACACGACCGCCGGGCTGGCCGGACGGCTGCCATCGAGCACGCGGTTGAGCATGCCCTCGATCTTCCAGCTGAACTCACCCAGGGTACGCGCGCCGACCAGACGGCCACTGCCCTTGAGCGTGTGGAACACGCGGCGCACCGGGCGCAGGCGCTCCAGGTTGCCCGGCGCGGCGCGCCAAGCGGTCAGCAGATGGCCAAGATTGACCAGCTCCTCGTCGAACTCTTCGATGAAGACATCGCGGATGTCCTGATCGATGTCGTCGCCACTGTTGATGAAGCCACCGTCCAGCGTGGCCACGGCAGCCGGGGCCACCGATGCGGCGGACGGGTCGAAGCTGGTTGCAGCAGCATCGAGTTCAGCCAGGAAGGCGGTGGCCGCGGCGTCATCCGCAGCGGCATAGGCGTCGTGCGCCGTCACTTCAGCAGCTGCATCGGACAGCTGCGGCGCGGTCTCGTCGGTCGCTTCCACGGCCAGCGTCGGCGCTGCCTCGGCGTCGTCGGCGGCTTGGTCAGCCTGCGGCTGCAGCTCCAGCGGCGTGCTCTCCAGCTGCCAGCTGTCGGTGGTGGGCTCGGCCTCGACAGCTTCCGGCGTGGCGTCGGCCATCAGCGGCGCGGTTTCTTCCAGCGTCGGCTCGAAGAAGGCGTCGGCACGCGGCAGGTGTTCGACGTGATCCAGCGCGGAAGGCGCATCGATCTGCGCGCTGTGCAGCGGGGTGCTATCCAGTTCCAGCAGCGAGCTGTCGAAGGTATAGGTCTGCGTCGGTGCGATGCCTTCGGCCTCGCCTTCGGATACCACCGGATCGAAACTGGTGAACTCCGTCGGTGCAATGCCCTCGGCCGGCGCATCGTCGCGCTCTTCCAGCGTGATCGGTGCCACGCGGTAGCTGCTGCCCTCGAGCTCCGGTTGCTCGGCGGCAACGGGGTCGAAGGACAGGCCGGCTTCCGGCGCTTCCACCGGTGCGGTGGTTTCGCCAGCCAAGGGGCCTTCCACGCTCGGCATCTGCGGCACATCGGCCGACGCGCTCTTGGTGAGGATGGCCGCGCCGAACACCAGCGCCGGCTCGACGCTGGCGGTGGGCTTGATGTCTTCCTGCAGTGGCAGCGGCGGCGGGAATGCGGATACCTCCGGCGTTGCCGCCACGTCGGCATCGCCCTGCGCGGCGGCGGGTGCGTCGAACGACACCACCTCTTCCTGCGCAGGTGCGTCCACGCTCCACTGCGGCGCTTCGACCACAGGTGCGACCGGTGCAGGCACATCGGCAACGACCGGCCGCAACGGTGCGGCCGTTTCGGCGGCAGCGGCCACACCGGCCATCGGAACCGGCCAGTAGTGCAGCGTTTCCAGACTGCTGCGGGTGATGTCGAGGATTTCCTCGCGGCCCGAACGGCGGTCGCGCAGGGCTTCCAGGTAGTACTCCAGGCTGGCCATGGCATCGGCCAGCGTGTCCAGCTGGCGGCCGCTGGGCACGCGCTGGCGGGCGATCAGTTCGTTCTGGATGTAGTGGCTGACCGCGTGCAGGTATTCCGCCGGCTCCGGCAGTTCCAGCATGCGCAGCGCGCCGGACACTTCGTCCAGCAGGCGCGGCACTTCGGCCAGGCGCGCGTGGTCCCAGTTGGTCTCGATGAAGGCGACGAAGGATTCGCGCGCGGCGGTGAAGTTGGCGATGGCTTCATGCGCCAGCACTTCCACCGTACGGCGGGTTTCCACCGACGCAGCATCTTCGGCGCCGTCTTCGTTGGCGCCCAGGTGAGCCACCTGGTCGTCCAGCGAGGCATCCACGTACAGCAGCGAGCCGGCGATATCCAGCAGCAGGCTGTCGTCGATGGTGCGGCTGCCGGCGACCACTTCGCTCAGCGCATCGCGCTGCTTGGCGACGATGCCACGGGCAACGCCCAGACCCATCATGCCCAGCGTGTCGGAGACCGCACGCAGTTCGTTGACCTGTGTCTGCAGGTCGGCCGGGTTGCCCCCGGTACGCACGTGCAGATCCAGCGCATCCTTGATGCGCATCAGGTCTTCCTTGACCGCGCTGCCGACGGTGTCGAGCAGTTCGCGGTTGTGCCCCTGCAGGCTGCCGCGCGCGTGTTCCAGCTCCGCCGGCGTGGCGTCGCCCGCGTCCGGATTGAAGGCGAGCAGCACGCTCTCGTTGATGCCTTCGGCACCCCGTACAGCACGGATTTCATTGAGCAGCGGCAGCAGCACGATCGGAATGTCGCGGTGGCCGTTCTGCAGGCGCTCCAGGTAATCGGGCAGCAGCACGGTGCCGCGCATCAGCGTGGCGCAGGCTTCGTCACGGTCCAGGACCGCGCCGTCGCGCACCGCGTTGGCGAGCAGTTCCAGCTCCTCGGCCACCATCGCCGGGGCGTACAGCTCGACCATGCGCAGGGTTCCCTGCACTTGGTGCAGGTAACCGGCGCAGAAACGCATCCGGCTGGTATCCGTGGGTTCTTCCACGAACTGTTCGACCTCGTTGCGCACCTGGCGCAGGGTCTCGTCCAGCTCCGGCTTCACCCAGCCCAGCGCCGCATGGCTCATCGCATCGCGCAACGTACTCATCGCACTCCCCTGTACTGCAACGACCGCATGCCTTCCTGGCAGACCAGCTTGGCGGTATGACAACACTTCATCTACGGGTTCCTCTCATCCCCAGCCAGGCACCCGACTCAAGCCGGCAGCTTGAAGTCGGCCACCGAACGACGCAGCTCCGCTGCCAGCTGGTTCAGCTGGCCCAGCGAATCGGCGGTCTGCCCCGCACCCTGCGAGGTCTGGCCGGTAATCTGCCGGATCACGCCCATCGTCTGGGTGATGTCGGTAGCTGCCGAGGCCTGCTGGTGTGCGGCGATGGAGATGTTCTTAATCAGGTTGTTGAGCGCGTTGGACACGCGTTCGATTTCGGTCAGTGCGGTGCCGGCGTCTTCGGCCAGGCGCGCACCGGACACCACTTCGGCGGTGGTCTGTTCCATCGAGGTGACCGCTTCGTTGGTATCGGCCTGAATCGCCTGCACCAGGCCTTCGATTCGGCGGGTCGCGCCGGAGGTACGTTCTGCCAGCCGCTGCACTTCGTCGGCCACCACGGCGAAACCGCGGCCGGCCTCACCGGCCGACGCTGCCTGCACGGCGGCGTTCAATGCCAGGATGTTGGTCTGCTCGGAAATGTCGTTGATCAGTTCCACGATCGAGCCGATCTCCTGCGAGGACTCACCCAGGCGTTTGATGCGCTTGGAGGTTTCCTGGATCTGGTCGCGGATCTGGTCCATGCCCTGAATGGTCTGGCGCACGACGCCGGCACCCTCGGTGGCGATGACCACCGAGCGCTGCGCCACTTCGGCCGACTCGCTGGAGTTGCGCGACACCTGCTCAATGGAGGTCGCGATCTCGCCGATACGGTCCGAGGCGCTGGTGATTTCGTCGGCCTGGTGGCCTGCCGCTTCCGCCAGCTGCATGGCAGTGGCCTGGGTTTCCTGCGCCGACACCGCCACCTTGCTGGAGATGTCGTTGATGGTGGTCACCAGGTGGCGCAGCTCGTCCACGGCGTAGTTGATTGCGTCGGCGATGGCGCCGGTCATGTCCTCGGTCACCGAGGCCTTCACCGTCAGGTCACCTTCACCCAGCGAGCTGATTTCGTCCAGCAGCCGCATGATCGCCTGCTGGTTGCGGCTGTTGAATTCCACCTGCGTCTGGTAACGCAGTTCCTGCTCGCGCGAGCGGCTGCGCACCGTGCTCCACACGAAGCCGATGATGGACAGCACCGACAGGGCGCCGAACACCACGCTCCACCAGAAGTTCGGGAAGATGCGGGTGTCGCGGGTGGAGCCGAAGGCCGAGAACGCGTCGAACAGCTTGCGGCTGCTGTCCAGCATCTTGTCCGAGCCGGCACCCAGCGCGGCAGCCGAGGACTGCGCGGCGAACAGGTTGCGCGAGCTGGCCAGAATGGCGTCGGCGTCCTTCTTCATCTTGGCCCACTGGTTGGCCGACTGCTCCAGCGCGACCTGTGCATCGGCGCTGCGCACCGGGCTGATGCCCAGTTCCTGGTTGCCCTGGCGCAGGCCTTCAAGGACCTGCGAGAACACCACCATGTCGCGCGCCAGTGCGTCACCGGCACCGCTGGCACCGGGGCCACCGGCGCGGATTTCCGTCACGCGGCGGGCCATGGTGCCGACCACGACGACCTGCTGCAGGCCGTTGTAGACCTGCGAGGCCTGCGCGCCGCCTGCGGTCATCGCACGCACCACTTCGTTCAACTGCGCCTGCAGCTGCGGTACCGCACCGACGAAGCTGTCGGCGTTGCCGGCCAGCGCCATGACCGCCGGCTCACTGGCCACGATCTGCTCGGCGTTCTTGGACAGCGGCTTCCAGGTCTCGACCAGGTCGCCCAGCGGCCCGGACACGCCGGCCTCGGCACCGTAGCGGCCCTGCAGCTCGCTCACCGTGCTTTCAACCTTGGTGCGGGTGTCCTTGAAGGCGCTGTAGGCGTCGCGGCTGCCTGCCACGGCTTCACGGCCCTGGTTGGCGAGCTGCTGCGACAGCACCTGCAGGTCGGCGGCGCCGGTGCTGGCGCCCGACAGGCGGCTGCCCTGCCATGTCGCCACGCCGGTGTTGGCGCCGAAAACGATCATCGACAGCACCAGCAGGCCCAACCAGAAGTTGGTGCCCAGGTTGCTCAGCTTGCCGGCCCTGGTGGATTCAGGAGCAGTACTCATCGTTCGACCTCGGTATCCAATGCGGTAGTGCAGGTGCGCCGATCAGGCGGCGGCCTGCCGGAATTCGGGAGTGCGGGAAAGCAGGGAGAGCGAGAACACGCCCCAGTCGCGGCCTTCGTCATGGAAGGCGCGCTCGACGAAATGCGCGTACCGGCCCTGGGCGATGTCGCCGGCCGGCACCTGCATGTCCGCCTCGAAGCTGCGCTGGCCGTAGAGCTCGTCGATGACCAGTGCCACGTCGCCGCCGGCCTGGCGCATGATCAGCACGCGCTGGCCTTCCTGGGGCGCGGTGCGCTCGCCTTCGAGGAAATTCTTCAGGTCCACCACCGGGAACAGGTTGCCGCGCAGGTTGCCCACGCCCAGCAGCCACGGCTGTGCGCCGGGCACCGGGGTTACCGGTGGCATCGGCACGATTTCAACGACTTCGCGGAAATCGGATACCAGCCTGCGGGTGCCGATGCGGAAACCGACCCCACGCCAGACATCCTGGGAGAAACGGCGCTCTGGCAACTGCACCGCGTGCGCCAGGCTGCGCCGCTCGTAGGCTTCAAGGATGTCGAAGGGAGAGCGCATCAGCCCACCAGAGTGTTGATCCGCGCGATCAGGTCGTCCTCACGCGGTGGTTTGACGATGTAGTCGGTCGCACCCTGGCGCATGCCCCAGGCCTTGTCCGTTTCCATGCCCTTGGTGCTGACGATGAGCACCGGGATATCGCGGGTGGCTTCGTCGCGCGACAGCGCACGGGTGGCCTGGAAGCCACTCATGCCCGGCAGGACGACGTCCATCAGCACCAGCTGCGGCCCTTGGCTGCGCGCGATCTGCAGCCCTTCTTCGGCGTTGTCGGCCGTCAGCACTTCGTGGCCGGCCTTCACCAGCCATTGGGTAAACACCGCCCGGTCGGTCGGTGAGTCCTCGATCAACAGAATTCGAGCCATTTTTGCCTTCCCCCCCTGGTCAGGCGTTTACGTATGTGCGGATGGCACCCAGTAGTTCGTCACGGGTAAATGGCTTGGTGAGGTACTGCTCGGAACCGACGATGCGGCCACGAGCCTTGTCGAACAGCCCGTCCTTCGACGAAAGCATGATCACCGGCGTGGACTTGAACAGCTGGTTGCGCTTGATCAATGCACAGGTCTGATAACCATCCAGACGCGGCATCATGATGTCCACGAAGATGATCTGCGGCTGCTGGTCGGCAATCTTGGCCAAGGCTTCGAAGCCGTCGGTCGCGGTCACGACCTCACAGCCCTCACGCTTGAGCAGAGTTTCCGCCGTACGCCGGATGGTCTTCGAGTCATCGATGACCATCACCCTCAAACCTGCGAGTTCCCCACCCGCAGCCATATCTTCAAGCATTCTCTGTTCCCCGAACGCGCGAGGTGCACCAGGCATGGCACCGTCGCGAAAGCGCATCTATATCCCAGCCCCAGCGGCAACTGTCAAGCAAGCGCCCTTGCATGCGGGCAGCCACAGGCCCGATGTGATGCATTTCTCACTTCGCGCGCAGCGCCATTCAGCCTCCAGCAGGCCTTCCCGGCGCTGGGCACCCCCCGCCCCGAACCGCTACCATCTGACGCTGATCCGCCGGATTTGCGCCATGCAGCTAGACGTCATCGTGGTGATGGACCCCATCGCCCACATCAAGATCGCCAAGGACACCACCTTCGCCATGCTGCTGGAAGCCCAGCGCCGTGGCCACCGGTTGCACTACGTCCGACCGGGCGGGCTTGCGCTGGAGGGCGGTATCGCCACGGCCCAGGTCGCCCCCCTGCAGGTGCGCGACGACAAGGCGGGCTGGTTCACCCTCGGGGAGTTCGCGCCGCTGGCCTTCGGCCCCGGCCAGGTGGTGCTGATGCGCAAGGACCCCCCGTTCGACGGCGAATACCTGTACGACACCCACATCCTGAGCGTCGCCCAGCAGGCCGGTGCGCTGGTGGTCAACGACCCCCAGGGCCTGCGCGATTTCAACGAGAAACTCGCCGCACTGCTGTTCCCGCAGTGCTGCCCGCCCACCCTGGTCAGCCGCAATGCCGCCCAGCTCAAGGCTTTCGTGCATGAACACGGGCAGGCCGTGCTCAAGCCGCTGGATGGCATGGGCGGGCGCTCGATCTTCCGCAGCGGAACGGGGGACCCCAATCTCAACGTGATCCTGGAAACCCTGACCGATGGCGGCACCAAGCTGGCGCTGGCGCAGCGTTTCATCCCGGACATCACCGCCGGCGACAAGCGCATCCTGCTGGTCGATGGTGTACCGGTGGACTATTGCCTGGCACGCATCCCGCAGGGCGACGAGTTCCGCGGCAACCTGGCGGCCGGTGGCCGTGGCGAAGGCCGCCCGCTGAGCGAGCGCGACCGCTGGATCACCGCCCAGGTCGGCCCGGAAATGAAGCGGCGCGGCATGCGTTTCGTCGGTCTGGACGTGATCGGCGACTACCTCACCGAAGTGAACGTCACCAGCCCCACCTGCGTGCGTGAACTGGACGCCCAGTACGGCCTGAACATCGCCGGGCAGCTGTTCGACGTGATCGAGGCCGGCCTGCCGCAATGAGCGCCACCGCCGCTTCCATGCCCGCCTCGGCGCGCGCCACCGAGCAGCAGCGCCTGACCGCCACGCTGGTGCTGTCCACGCTCGTGCATGGCCTGTTGATTCTCGGCGTGGGTTTCGCGGTCAGCGACAACGCGCCGCTGGTGCCGACGCTGGATGTGATCTTCAGCCAGACCAGCACCCCGCTGACGCCCAAGGAGGCCGATTTCCTGGCCCAGGCCAACCAGCAGGGCGGCGGTGACCATGACAAGGC
>DALZZG010000065.1:0-12082 GCA_031987665.1 Stenotrophomonas sp.
AATGGAAAGGTGGTGGACATGCCGGCGCCGCCCGCACCGCCCGCGCCACCGGCCATCGCCTCACCGCGCGCACCGGCTGCACCGCCGGCACCGCCTGCGCCGCCACCGTCGCTGGGTACGCACACGCACGGGGTCATCCATATCAATGATTCCGCCGGCGGCGATGGCTATGTACTGCTCAAGGGCAACTACAGCCTGATGAACGGATCCACGGCGGACCTGCGTCAGGCAAAGCAGCTGGATGACGGCAAAGGCGTGCTGTTCGTACGCCGTGACGGCAGCAGCTATGTGATCCGTGATGCTGCCAGCATGGCGCGCTTCGAGCAGATATTCGCCGAGAGCACCCGCTTGGGCGAAGAACAGGGCAAGCTCGGTGCCCGGCAGGGTCAGCTGGGCGAACGTCAGGGCCGCATAGGCGAGCGCATGGGCCAGATCGGTGAACGCATCGGCGCCCTCGCCGAACGCCAGGCACAGCTGGCGCTGTCGCGTGATGACAGCGCCGCTGCACGCAAGGCATCGGAAGACGCGCGCCGCGAGATGGAGAAGTTGCGGGCCGACATGGACAATGCGAGCGTGCGCGCCGATATGGAAGGCCTGGCCAAACAACAAGCCGAGCTGGGCCGCCAGCAGGCGGAACTCGGCAAGCAGCAGGCCGCTGCCAGCGCCCGTGCCAGCGCGGAAGCAACCCGGATGATCGAGCAGGCGATCCGCAGTGGTCTGGCCCAGCAGGTGAAGAGCTGAGGCATGTTGGTTGGGGGAGCAACGGCAGGAGCCGCCCCTCCCCACCCCTCCCCACCCCTCCCCTTTGCTTCGCAAAAGTGAGGGAGTAGAAGCGGCTTTGGCGAGAAGTCCCACATTTCGCGCAGTCCGCCCCCTCCCTTTTGCGAAGCAAAGGGGAGGGCTGGGGAGGGGTTAAAGCGCAGCACACAAGACGCACGCCGACCCCCTCACTCCTCCTGAATCTCCAGCCACCGTAGCCCGGGTAAGCGCAGCGCACCCGGGGCTGTTGGCGGTGAGTGTTGAAGTGAAAGCGGTGGTTGAAGCGCCGGGCAAACGATTCATCGTGTGATCCGAGCGAGTGTCCCGGGTGCGCTGCGCTTACCCGGGCTACAAGGGCCTGCGGCAAAAGGAGCGGGTGCACTGCCTGATGAACGCCCGGAGGGCCGGACGGGCTGGGGAGGGGTTAAAGCGCAGCACACAAGACGCACGCCAACACCCTCACTCCCCAGGAATCTCCAACATCAACTCCGCACGCTCGTCTGCCTCGGCCTGTACCAGCCGCAGGAACAGCTGCGCCAGTGTCACCACGTCCTGGTGGTTGTGCTCGCCCACGCGGCGCAGGTTGTGCGCGCTGCCGCCGCGCAGGTAGTTCAGCCACGCGGCGGGGGCTTCGGAGCCGGGCAGGTCGTCCTCGCGGGCGATCTGCAGCAGGTGGCGTTCGATGGTGGCCAGCCTGCAGTTCTCCCACGTTCCGCGATACCGGCGGCGCGTCGGGTACAGCAGATCGACGTGATCCAGCGGAGATATCGGGTCGCCACGGCGCGCCAGCCGATAGCGTGTCTTCAGCAGCGGCGCGTCATAGCTGCGGCCGTTGTAGCTGGACAGCACGGTGCCTGCCGACAGCCAGCTGGCGAACACTTCCAGCATCGCGCTCTCAGCACCCATCGTGGACATCAGCAGCTGACGCACGCGCAGGCCCTCGCCGCGCGCTGCATCGCGGTGCCAGTCCGCCGCGCCTATCATGAAGGCACGGGTGCCGGTGCCGCCGGCCAGACCGGTGGTTTCGGTGTCGAAGAACAGCAGATCCTGCGGTTGCACGGCTTCTTCCGGCCGCTTGCTGAAGGCCAGCGACAGCGGCAGCGTTGGAATCGCCTGCGGCAGGAACGCTTCGATCAGGTGCAGCCCCGGCGCGATCTCGGTGCCGGGCAGTGTGCGATCCACCGGGCCGCTGCGTTGTGGGCGTGGTGCCACCGGCAGCGCTGCGCGGCCACGCGTGGCCAGCAGGCGACGCAACGCATCGCCATCCTGAGCGCGCCGTGCGGGAGCCGCAGTGGCAGCCGCGTCCTTGGGCTTGTGCTGGATCTGGTCCGCCCAACCGAACACCGATGCCTCATGCGTGGGTGCCGCTGGTGGCGCAGCGACAACGGGCGTCCGCGCGCGCGGTTCCGGCACCGTGGGTGCCGTCGCAGTGTCCGCATGCCCTGCCTGTCTGCGCAGCGCCTTCAGCTTGTCGAGGCTGAGGCTCATGGCAGAACGTCGAGTGCCTCATCGGAAGCGGCAGCGGGAACCTGATCGCAGCGTTCGGCGGAAAGCAGCGACAGCACCTTCAACGCGAGCGAACGGGGCGTCGGGCCGTTGCCTTCTTCCTGCGCGGCCAGCACCGGGCCCACGCACGCCGGGCAGCCGGCGGTGCAGTCGCAGCGTTCCACCAGTTCCAGCGCGCGCTGCACCAGTTCGCCCTGGCGTTGCCACAGCGGCTCGCTCAGGCCCACGCCACCGGGGAAGTTGTCGTACAGGTACACGGTGGGCACGAAGCTCTGCATCAGCTCCACGGCACCTTCGCCACCTTCGACGCCGCGCAGCTGGCCGCGACCGGTCTGGTCGGCCACCGCGAACCATGCACCGTCACCGTTGCCCACCGCCTTCTGCAGGTCGCGCGCGTCGGCCATAACCGCCACCGTGGCGACGATGTGCAGTGCATAGGCCGCCCCAAGGAAACCATCCAGCGCATCCTGCTTCTGCGCGAAGCTGCGCAGCAGCGTGGCCTGCGGCAGCTGCCACCACACGGCGGTGGTGTGCAGTTCCTGGTCGGGCAGGTTGACCGGGCCGTAGCCGATGTTCTCGTGCGTGTAGTAGCGGATCTTCTTGTAACCGGCCACGCGCCGCACCACATGCACTTCACCGTGATGCGAATCGCCACGGCCGGCGGCGTCACCCTCGAAGCGGTCCAGCACCTTGAGCTTGGTGTAGTCGATGCTGTCGGTGTAGTAGTCCACATGCGTGCGGGTGACGTAGGCCTTGCGCCCATCCCAGTCCAGCCGCTCCACCTGGTAGGGCGTGCTCTGCACCATGTGGATGGCGCCTTCGTACAGGGTGAGCGCGGCGGCGGAATAGTCCACCTCGGCGATGATCTGCTGCTTGCCGTCGCTGCGGTCCACCACCACGAAGTTGCCATCGGCCACCGCGCGCAGGCTCACCGCATTGGCGGGGTAGCTGTCGGCAATCCATTCCCAGCGGTCGCCTTCCTGGTGCACCACTTCGGTTTCGGCCAACGCCTGCAGGAATACCAGCGGATCGATTGGCCCGAACGGTTCGCCTGCGAGGAATGGCAGCTCGAAGGCAGCGCAGCGGATGTGATCGAACAGGATCAGCGGCTGGTCCGGCGAGATGCGCGCGTGCTCGGGCGTGGCATTGGCGAAGAAATCCGGATGCCGCACCACGTACTGGTCCAGCGGCTGGCTGCTGGCCACCATCACACCGAGTGCGGCCTGTTGGCGGCGGCCGGCGCGGCCGAAGCGCTGCCAGGTTGCCGCGACGCTGCCGGGGTAGCCGTTGAGGATGACCACGTCGAGTGCACCGATATCCACGCCCAGCTCCAGGGCCGAGGTGCTGACGATGCCGTCGATGTTGCCGGCGCGCATCGCCCGCTCCACCTCGCGGCGCTCGGTGGGCAGGTAGCCACCGCGATAGGCACGGATACGTGCCGGCTTGCGCGGGTCGTTGTCGAAGATGTCCTTCAGGTACTTGGTCAGTACCTCCACCATCAAGCGCGTCTGCGCGAACACCAGCGTCTTCAGCCCGCTCTTGATCGCGATGCGGGCAATGCGGTTGGCCTGTGAACGCGCCGAGGCGCGCAGGCCAAGGTCCGGATTGATCACCGGCGGGTTCCACAGCAGCACGTGCTTGGGGCCGCTGGGCGCGCCGGATTCGGTGATGGCGTGGACGCGTTCCTCCACCAGGGCCTCGGCATGTGCATGCGGGTTGCCGATGGTGGCCGAGCACAGGATGAACTGCGGTTGCACGCCGTAGAACGCGCAGATGCGCTTGAGCCGGCGCAGCACATTGGTGACGTGGCTGCCGAACACACCGCGATAGGTGTGGATCTCGTCGATCACCACATAGCGCAGGTTCTCGAAGAACTGCGCCCACTTGGTGTGGTGCGGCAGGATGGCCTGGTGCAGCATGTCCGGGTTGCTGACCACGATGTCGCCATGCAGGCGGATCGCCTGCCGCGCATCGCCGGGGGTGTCGCCGTCGAAGGTGAATGCCTTGACGCCCAGGTCGCCGGCACGGTTCAGCTCCAGCAGCTCGGCCACCTGGTCCTGCGCCAGCGCCTTGGTCGGAAACAGGTACAGCGCCTTGGCATTGCCCTGCATGGCCGCGCTCACCACCGGCAGCGTGTAGCACAGCGATTTGCCCGACGCGGTGGGCGTGACGATGGCGACATGCTCCCCGCGCTGGGTGGCATCCCATGCCTCGGCCTGGTGTGAATAGAGCTGCTCGATGCCGCGCGCGTTCAGCGCGGCTTTCAGCGCCTCCGGCACGTCATCGGGAATGGGCGCATAGCGGCCCTCGCGACCGGGCAGGGTGAAGCTGCCGGTCACCCGGTCGGCATAGCGCCGCGCCAGCCGCTGCCCCAGCAGCGACCCATCGCGCGAAGGCAGGCCATCGGTGGTTGCCAGCGCCCGTTCGCTGGCTTCGGTGCGGGGCGCGAGTGAAAAGGCCATGCAGAGACTGCCGATCAAAGGTCAGCATGGAACCACAAACCGGTCTCAGGTTGTGAGACCGGCCCATGCATGGCGCCTGTTCAGGCGGGGAGTTCCGGCGGTCCGCTCATGCCGTGACCACAGCCCAGGCAACGGGACTGCCCCGGCGGATTGGTGTTGCCGCAGTTGCACTTCCAGGGTGTGGTGGCCGCAAGTATCTGCTCGCGGGAAAGGCCCAGCACCGACTCCTTGAACTGGCCTTTGCAGCTGTTGCATTCCAGCCGCGTTTCCAGAGTTTCGGTTGGAAACAGCGGGATGAAATACAGCGTGAAATAGCGCGACCACTTGACCTGCGCATACCCCTTGTCCAACTGGCATCCCGGGCAGAAGAAGCTGCCGGTCTTGCCGCGCGTCTGGCGCGTTTTGGAACCCCATATGATCACGTTGCCGCCCCTGTTTTTGTTGCCTGAAAAACGTCCATGCGTCGGTCGGTGGCCTTCCCCCGCAACGTTGCATGGCCCCCGCACGGATGCTGCCACCCGCGCGCTGTGATGAAGCCCCGTGATACGGGGCACTCCTCTTCAGCCGCCGGACTGGCCGGGTGGCGGGCGCTTGCGGATGTCATCGGCCAGCGCGGTCCTGCGACGCGTTGCCAACTGCAATGCCTTGGTCAGCGGCATTGCCTGGCTGAGCAGCAGGCCCAGGCTGAACAGCAACAGCAGGCTGCCGCTGATCGCCGCAAGCGAGCCCTTCCCGTCAGCCAGCGGTTCCAGGTAGATGCGCAGCGTGTTGCCTTCGAGGGCGTAGTGCAGGAGGCGGCCGCTGATCCTGAAAGGTTGCGCGTTGCCTGCCAGGTACGTTGCTTCGTCCCAGTGGCCGAGCAGCCCCGCCTCGGTCGCCCGTGAAGCGTCGCTCTCGTTGAGTGTGGGTACCTTATTCTTCTGCGCTTCCTCCGACCAGCGCATGTCCTCGACCGATCCGGGCAGTGTGAGGACAACGCCACCACGGTCCTCGTTCCCGATCTCTGCTGCCTGCAGCGTCAGGGCTGTAGCGACCTCGCTGCGTACATGATCGCGGGTGAGCTCCCGGATATTCCGGATGCGTGACTCGGTCATTTCAACAGCGTTGATGGAGGAGGGCAGGCTACCGAGGTCACGTGCACCTGCGGCGAACTCGGCCCAAGCGTCCTGCGGGTTGTTATCGCCTGCGTCGGTGGTCTCCAGACCGAGCTCCCGCAGCACGCCCTGCTTCAGTTCGATACATTCCGGGGATTCTGTCCCGCAACGGCGTTCGATCAGCCCGACCAGCGTCTCCAACCCGCGCACTTCCAGCACGGGGACGGGCGAGCGGGAGGGATCCTGATCGAGCACGGCGTTGGTCATGGCATGCGGGGCCGATGGCCTGGTCTTCAGGTACGCGCCGCTGTACAGGGCCGCGGTGTCGGGATCCAGCCGGGGCTCGGGGATATTCAACGGTTTGCCTCCCCAACGCACCTGAAAGCAGTTAGCCTCGATTCCGCCCGACCATACGGCCGACGGTGTGGCGAGCTCACAGGTCCCCTCACCTGAGAGTCGGAGCGTATCGCCGAGCCTAGGCGGCTTTTCGAGCAGCGAAGCGGCGGAGGTGTCGCGTCGCGTGGTGCCATCCAACAATGCGGTGGCGCTCGTGCGCAACCCGGAGACCACGCCGCCATCCACCATCAGGGCCATCAACATGCCCACTGATGCGACCGATGTCAGCAGCATGTGCTTCTTCCAGCGGCCTTCCGGGAAGCGCCGCGCCTCGTCTTCCAGCGACCAGCCGCTGCCGAGGCCCCAGACCTTGCCGTTGAGGCGGTCCACTTCCAGCTCCATGGGCTGGCCATAGACGATGCGGCCACTCTTTTCCCAGTGCTTGGGGAGCTGGAGCTTGAGATCATCGCCCAGAAAGACGTGGGAGTTGTGGACGGTGGCATTGTTCGCTGACGGCATCAAAAGCTGAATCAGCGGGCCACGTGCACGATCGATTTTGCGGCTAGGCTCCGGCTTGGCCCGGGGGCGTCGGACCAGCAGCACGATGGCCAACACAGTCAGGGCCACGCCTACCACGATGAGCGCAATGTGCAGCGGGCCGCCGAAGGGTATGGTGCCGAACCACAGCAGAACCGTGGCGATGCACCACAGCACCACCGCGCGCGAGTTTGTGCCGGGCTGCTGGCGCAGCCTTGTTTCGAAGCTGGTTTCATTCCGTTGCCACAGCCATTCGACGCTGGGCTTGACCGGTGTTGGCGCAGTGGTCTCGAAAGGAGTGTTCTCCCCCGAGATGGAGGCGGTTCCGGGAGCCTGCGTGGGTGCAGCAGCATCGCTGCCGAGAGAAGCGAGCGCACGGCTTCGGCCACTGACGATGTCGAACTCGTTAAGGCGGACAACAACCGCGAGATTGCCGGAGATCACGACCTCCGCTTCATTCTCCGGCTTCAGGAACAAGGGTGCATCGTAGGGCAGCAGCACCGTGACGTCGTCGATGGTGTCGTGCATGGTGGAGCCGGCGCTCATCGTTACCCCATGCCGGTGGTAGCTGCCGGTCAGCCGGCGCACATCCGGCTGGAACATGAGCTTTTCCGCCTGCCGGAGCGGCTCCAGCGCGGCAGTCTCTTCCTCGCTCAGGGTCCGCAGGACCGGTTTCCTGCGCAGGGTGTTCGCTGCATCGACATTGCCTGATCGCCGTGCCTGGTAGATGAGTAGGCTGATCAGGCTGAAGCCCATCACCAGCAGCTGCACCACAAGGAGCCAGCTCATGCCTGTGGCCCTTGGCAGGAGTGGATGGCAGGCACGGCTAGCGGCTTGGCAGAGCAGGTCATGGTTTCTTCCTTGAGTTGACTGGCTGAAATTCCGTTTAATCCAGGGCCGCCGATTCCAGTCAGCCCTGCTGCACCCCAACCGGGGGCGCATGTGAAAGCAGCTTCACATGAACACGTTATCTCTCAGGAGGGTGTGAAATCGGCGTAGACGCACTGCCAGCCATCCTGGCGTTGGCTTCAGGCGATTGCCATGACGTTCGTCTGTAACACCCCGACGAGGTGTGGCCTTGTGCATCTTCGCTGCCGCCGGTATCCGGCGAACAAAATCTGAAGGTGCCGTCCGTATGCTGCCGCCTTCGGTCACGCTCGGAGCAGCTGTGGTGGCGATACGTCGATGGCAGGGAGCAGGGGGGTGGATGGTCGGCATGATGCTGGCCGGCGTGGCGCAGGCGCAGCAGGCGGTGCCGCCCGATGCGGTGGAGGTTGAACCTGCCGCGCCACCCGTCGATGCAACGCAGGCGGAGGCAACTACCCCACTGCAGACCACGCCACCGCAGGGGGATGTGACGACCCTGGGCGAGGTGCGTGCGATCAAGCCCGAGGATGAACAACCTTTGGACCTGTACCGGTTCAAGAGCCCGGTGCAGCCGACGCCCAACCGGTTCAGCGATTCCTGGAGCGAGCCGCCGACACCCGAAGAAGTCAGCAAGAGCGGGGGCTACATCCTTCTTGGCATCAGCTACGGCCTGTTGAAAGCCGCACAGGGCCTGCACAAGATCACCGGCGGCCGTGACCAGATCCAATCGGCCATCGCCCGCCCGCCACCGGAACTCACGCCCGAGCAGCAACAGCGCGCGGCGGCGTACTGCGGGCAAGGGGATTGCGTCCTTGGGGACGGACGGTAGGTAGCCAGATGGCGGGCCAGAAAAACACCGGATGCGGGCGAAGGGTGGTCCTGGAGACCTGTCGCTTTCCCCTGTGTGGGTGGGCTGGCTTCCGTTAAAGTACCCGGATGAATACAGAAAAGATCACCGGCGGCCTGCTCATCGCAATCGAAGGTATTGATGGGGCAGGCAAATCCACGCTTGCCCGGAAGCTGGCGAGTGTCCTGGAGTACGCTGGTGCTGAGGTTGTTCTGAGCAAGGAGCCGACAAATGGCCCTTGGGGAACCCGTCTGCGCCAAACCGCCGCCACGGGAAGACTCAGTCCGGAAGAAGAAGTCGATTTCCTGCTGCGAGACCGCAGTCAGCATGTAGAAGACGTGATCAAGCCGGCTCTGGAGCGAGGGGCGGTCGTGATACTGGACCGCTATTTCCCCTCCATGATCGCCTATCAGGGGGCGGCAGGCCTGCCCGTCGATGAAATGCTGAGGGCCAATGATTTCGCTCCACGTCCTGATCTGCTCCTGCTGCTTGATTTGACGCCGGAGCAGGGATTGTCGCGGATCAGGGCACGCGGTGATGTGCCGAATCATTTCGAGACCGCACAGAATCTGGAGCGGTGCAGGGAGATATTCAACCAGATGGCATTGCCCGGGAAGACCGTTATCGATGCCAGCCAGGACGAAACGGAGGTACTGCGTGATGCACATGCAGCCACCGTCGTCGCCTTGGCAAAGCGTATCGCTGAAGACGGGGGACTGACGCTGGAGAACATCCAGAAGCTGCAGCGCCTCACTGCCGGCGTGTTCAGTTGAGCGATGCTGTCGCGTGGTGCCGTTAGCCCTCAAGGGCGGACAGCAGCCAACGCTGCCGCGGGCACAATCTGATGCAGAAAAGCTGATCCCTTGGACTCCACTTGATCATGCGATCCCACAGCTCGCGTTTGCGGGAGGGGCAACCGGTTCCATCGGTGCAACCGATGCCCACCCTGCACCCACGCAACCGCCACCAGGGCCGCTACGACATGCAGCGGCTGGTGGCTGCCAACCCGGCGCTCAAGGCGCTGCTGGTGCGTACGCCGGCAGGTGAGCAGAGCATCGATTTCAGCAATCCGGTAGCGGTGCGTGAACTCAACCGCGCGCTGCTGGCGAGTGACTACGGCATCGCGTACTGGGATCTTCCCGAGGGCTGTCTGTGCCCGCCGGTGCCGGGGCGGGTGGACTACCTGCATGGTCTGGCTGATCTGCTGGCCGCAGATGGCGGCGGCAAGATTCCGCATGGGCGTGATGTGCGCGTGCTGGATATCGGCGTGGGTGCGAACTGCATCTATCCCCTGCTGGGCCACGCCGAGTACGGCTGGAGCTTCGTCGGCAGCGATATCGATGCGGACTCGCTGCAGTCGGCGGCGGCCAACGTGCGTGGCAACGGGCTGGAGGGTGTGATCGAGCTGCGCCAGCAGCATGCGCGCGGCAGCCTGTTCGACGGCCTGCTGCAGGCAGATGAGCGCTTTCACCTGAGCATGTGCAACCCGCCGTTCCATGCCTCGGCGAAAGAGGCGGCGCAGGGCAGCCAACGCAAGCTGCGCAATCTCGGCGGAACCCCCAAAACCTCGCGTGCCGGCAAGGCGCCGGCGCTGAACTTCGGCGGGCAGGCCAACGAGCTGTGGTGCACCGGTGGTGAGGCCTCGTTCCTGCGGCGGATGATCCGCGAAAGCGTGGGCGTGCAGGCGCAGGTGCTGTGGTTCAGTTCGCTGGTCGCCAAGCGCGAGCATCTGGCCGATATCCACAGGCAGCTGGCCAAGGTGGGCGCGGCCGATGTGCGCGAAGTGGCGATGGCACAGGGCAGCAAACAGAGCCGCTTCGTGGCGTGGAGTTTCCATGCCGCTGCCGTGCGCAAGGCATGGATGGCGGGCTGAGCGCCGACAGCGGAGCGCCACGCCTTCGCAACGATGACGGCCAGCGCCATCACGGCCTGCAGGCAGGCGGTTGCCTACCGTGCGGTCTTGGGCGGCCTGTCGCCGCGCTGGAATGGCCATGGAACGATTCAACACGATGCGCCCTTTCGTGGCACGGGTTCTGGTGACGTTGGCGCTGATCGCGCTGGCGTTGTTGCTGTGGAAGCTGTCGGATCTGGTACTGGTGATCTTCGGTGCGGTGGTGGTGGCGGTGCTGTTGCATTCGCTGGTGCAGCTGCTGGTCCGCTACACGCCGCTGTCGCAGGGCATCGCGCTTGGCGTGGTGCTGGTGGTGCTGGTGCTGGCCTTCAGCGGCCTGATGTGGCTGTTCGGTGCCCAGCTGGCGCGGGAGATGCAGTCGCTCAGGCAGTCGCTGCCCGAGGCGTGGGCGCACTTCAGGCACTGGCTGGACGCCAGCCCTGCCGGGCCGCTCGCACAGCAGGCCATCGATCAGCTGCACGACGGCATGAGCGGGCTGGCGGCGAAGGTGGGCGCGTGGGCGCTGTCGGCGTCGGGCAACCTCACCAACATGGCGTTGATGCTGGTGGGTGGCATCTACTTGGCCGCGCAGCCGCGCGTGTACCGCGAAGGCACGCTCAAACTGTTTCCCAAGGACCGGCGCGCGCTGATGGGCGAGGCGCTGGACGCCAGCGGCACGGCATTGCGTGCGTGGCTAGGCGGGCAGCTGCTGGCGATGGTGGTGGTGGGCACGCTTACCGGCATTGGCTTGTGGCTGCTGGGCGTGCCGGTGGCGTTCGGACTGGGGCTGATCACCGCATTGCTGGATTTCGTGCCTATCGTCGGTCCGATCCTGGCGGCCATACCGGCGGTGCTGCTGGGCTTCACGGTGAGCCCGCAGGTGGCGCTGGGCGCGCTGGCGGTGTTCGTGGTGATGCAGCAGATCGAAGGCCATGTGCTGCAGCCCTTGATCCAGCAGCGCGCGGTGGACCTGCCGCCGATGGTGCTGCTGGTGTCGCTGTTCGGCATCGGCGCGCTGTTCGGTCTGCCGGGCGTACTGCTGGCCGCACCGATGACGGTGGTGATCTACGTGCTGGTCAAGCGCCTGTACGTGATGGAGGCGCTGCAGACCGAAACGCCGATACCGGGCCAGGAGAAACCACCTTCGGCCTGAGCGCCGCGTAGCCCGGGTAAGCGCGGCGCACCCGGGACATTCGCTCGGATCACACGATGAATCGTTTGCCCCGCGCTTCAATCACCCGCTTTCACTTCAACATTCACCGCCAACCGCCCCGGGTGCGCTGGCGCTTACCCGGGCTACGGTGACTGGAGATTCCAGAGGAGTAGTGAGGGCGTCGGCACGCATCTTGTGTGCTGCGCTTTACCCCTCCCCAGCCCTCACCTTTGCTTCGCAAAAGAGAGGGGGCAGAAGCGGCCTTCGCGGCGAGCCCGGCATTCAGTCGGTCCGTCTGCACCCTTTGCCGCAGCCCCCTGTAGCCCGGGTAAGCGAAGCGCACCCGGGGTTCTTGGCGATGATCGTGATGGAGCCTGACGGGTTCCCGCGGTCCCGGGTGCGCTTCGCTTACCCGGGCTACAGGGGCGGAGCGTCAGCCGCCGACAGCTTCGCGCAGCTCGGTCAGCTGCTGCTGCAGTTCGGCGACGGTGGCTTCCAGCTGCTGCACGCGGGCTTCCAGCGCGCTGGTGTCCGCGCCACCGGCTGCGGCGGGGCCCGCCTTGTAGGTTTCAGCCAGGGCGTCCAGATCCAGCGGGCCGCTCAGCAGGTGCATGAAGCGGTCCTCGCGCT
>DALZZG010000066.1:0-6606 GCA_031987665.1 Stenotrophomonas sp.
GATATGCGCCGCTGGCGGTGGTGCGCGGCGACCTGTTGGCCCAGCTGGGGCGGCGCGACGAGGCCCGTGCCGCCTTCACCGAGGCGGCGGCCCTCACCGGCAATGCCCGCGAGCGCGCGCTCCTGAGCGCCCGCGCGGCAACCATGTAAAACGACACTGCCGCCCGGTCAACCGCGCTGGCTACACTCCGGGGGTTGTTTGACCACTGGAGGTACAGCATGAAACGAGTAGTGATCAGCCTGTTGGCGATGTCGGTATCCACCGCCCTCATGGCCGCGCCGCCGAAGTTCGATGGTGCACGCATTTCCGCGGACGTGAAGGAGCTTTCTTCCGACGCCTACGAAGGCCGCTCGCCGGCGACCGCGGGTGAGGAAAAGACCATCGCGTATCTGAGCAGACAGTTTGCCGATGCCGGCCTGCAGCCGGGCGGTGACCTGAAGGATGGCAAGCGCCTGTGGACCCAGGCCGTGCCGCTGCTCAAGGGCGACATCGTGGGCAAGCCGGAGCTGTCGCTGAGCAGCAACGGCAAGGTGCAGGCGCTGACCCAGGGCCAGGAGGTCGCCGTGCGTGCGGCCATGAACGGTGACAGCCAGGTGGCCATCGACAACGCGCCGCTGGTGTTCGTCGGCTATGGCGTGAATGCGCCGGAGCGCAACTGGGACGACTTCAAGGGCGTGGATCTGAAGGGCAAGATCGCCGTGGTGCTGATCAACGACCCGGACTTCGAGACCGGCAAGGGCGATTTCGACGGCAAGGGCATGACCTACTACGGCCGCTGGACCTACAAGTACGAGGAAGGCGCAAAGCAGGGCGCGGCCGGCGTGCTGATCGTGCACGAAACCGCCCCGGCCTCCTATGGCTGGGCGACGGTGGCCGGTTCCAACACCAACACCATGTTCGATGTGGTGCGCGACAAGCCGGCCGAGGCGCATCCCGCGCTGGAAGGCTGGATCCAGCGCGATCTGGCGGTGGAGCTGTTCAAGCGCGCGGGGCTGGATTTCGAGGTGCTGAAGAAGCAGGCGCAGTCGCGTGACTTCCAGCCGGTGGAGCTGAAGGGCGAGACCTTCTCGGCCAACTACGCGGTGAAGAACGAGGTGATCACCTCGCACAACGTCGCCGCGCGTCTGGAAGGCAGCACGCACCCGGACGAGACCGTCATCTACAGCGCGCACTGGGACCACATCGGCGTGGGTGAACCCGACGCACGCGGCGACCGCATCTTCAACGGTGCGATGGACAACGCCAGCGGCACCGCCGCGCTGGTCGAGCTGGCCCGCGGCTTCGCCAAGCAGCCGCAGCCGCAGCGCTCGGTGCTGTTCCTGGCGGTGACCGCCGAGGAAAAGGGCCTGCTCGGTTCGGAGTACTACGCCAGCAACCCGCTGTACCCGCTGAGCAGGACCGTCGCGCTGATCAACATGGACGGCATGGCGCCGTACAGCCCGTCGCGTGACTTCGGCATCTACGGCTCGGCACGGATGGACCTGCTGGACCAGCTGAAGGACGTCGCCAAGGGCTGGGACATCCGCTACACGCCGGATCCCAAGCCGGAAGCAGGCCTGTTCTTCCGCTCCGATCACTTCCCCTTCGCCAAGCGTGGCGTGCCGGCACTGTCGTACTCGGCCGGCCAGGACTGGATCGACGGCGGCGTGGAAGCAGGCAAGAAGGCTTCCGACGACTACACCGCCAAGCGCTACCACCAGCAGGCCGACGAGTGGCAGGCCGACTGGACCTTCGCCGGCGCAGTGCGTGACCTGGAAGTGGTCTACACCCTCGGCGAGAAGCTGGCCAACTCGCGTGACTGGCCGAACTGGGCACCGGAAGAAGCGTTCCGCGCCACCCGCGACGCCACCGCCGCGGACCGCAAGTAAGCGCGCGTGATGTAAGCCCCTCTCCCGCGAGCGGGAGAGGGGTTGGGGTGAGGGCCGCTTCTGGCCGCTGGCGTGCAGACTCCCTTCCTCTCCCCCTACGCCTACGGCGCAAGGGAAGGGCCTTTCGTCGACGCCCCCGCAAAACCCGGCTCCATCCCCCAAATTCCCGCTTTCGTCGCATCGCGCTTGTACGCTGGCGCGGCACGCCTATCCTCGTCAGCAACCTCCCTTGCCTGCCGGTCCCGCCATGTTCGCCAGCCTCTTTCTCGGCTTCCGCATCCTTCTGGCCTGGGCGCTGACGCTCATCGTCGCCGGCTTCCTGTGGAGTGGCCTGTTCAGCGGCATGGACGAGCCGCCGGGCTGGATTTTCGGCCTCGCGGCGATGGTGCTGATGGTGTTCGCGCTCAGCGCCGTCATCAGCCACATCAGCCGGGTGCGGCTGGTCGCCGACCGCATGGACGCAGCCACCCTCGGCAACCGCCACCGTCGCCAGGTGGAGCTGCCGCTGGATGCGGCCACCGCCTTCGCACTGCTGGAGCAGGTGATCGGCCAGATGCCGCGCATCGTGCAGTTCGAGCGCTCGGTGGGCACCCTGCAGCTGCGTGCCACCCAGCGCCGTGCCGACCCCTACGGCGAACGCCCGCCATCGCGCTGGAACCCGCTCGCACGGCTGGCGATCAAGCGCAACCAGATCACCGCGCGTGTCACGCCCGGCACCGGCACCAGCAGCGTCACCCTGCTGTTCGAGCCCGATGCCGGCGCATGGGTGGACCTGCTGCTGCTGGATGAAGGCAGCAATTACGAAAATGCCGACGCCGTCACCCAAGCGCTGAGCGGCAAGGTCGCCGACCAGCGCCGCGCGGAACGCGAACACGCCGCACGCACCGAGGCCGAGAAGGAACTCACCGTCGCCCGCCTCAACCTGCTGCATGCCCAGGTGGAACCGCATTTCCTCTACAACACGCTGGCCAACGCACAGGTGCTTACCCGCGCTGATCCCGAGCGTGCGGAGCAGATGCTGGGGCACCTCATCCAGTACCTGCGCAGCTCGCTGCCGGGCATCGACCAGTCAGTGTCCACACTGGGCCAGGAGCTGGAACGCGTGCAGGCCTATCTGGAAATCCTGCGCATCCGGATGGGCGCGCGGCTGACGCTGGAGATCGACGTGCCGCAGGCACTGCACGGTGTGTCGCTGCCGTCCATGTCGCTGCAGACGCTGGTGGAGAACGCCATCAAGCACGGTCTGGAACCGAAGTCCGGTGGCGGTACGGTGTGGATACTGGCGCGCGTGCTCGATGGCCAGGTGACCATCACCGTGGCCGATGACGGGCAGGGCATCACCGGCCACAGCAACGGTACCGGCATAGGCCTGAAGAACCTGCGCGAGCGCCTGCGCCTGACCTGTGGCGAGCAGGCATCGCTGGCACTGGTCTCCAATTTCCCGAGCGGCGTGGCGGCGACCATCAGCCTGCCACATGCCATGAGCAGCGATGCTGCTGAAATTCTGGCGAACGTGCCGGCACCGACCAGCGTACCGGTCGCATCACCGTCTTCTTCTGCAACGTCGTCTTCCGCAACGCCGTCGGCGATTGTCATTCCGCCGCTGCCGGAGGCGCCCCATGTTGCTTGACGTGCTCATCGCCGAGGACGAGCCGCTGCTGCGGCAGGCGCTGGTAGCGCAGCTGCAGCAGCTGTGGCCGGAACTGCGGGTGGTGGCCGAATGCGAAGACGGTGCTGCCGCGCTGGAAGCGCTGGAGAGCCTGCAGCCGGACCTGGCCTTCCTCGACATCCGCATGCCCGGCGTCACCGGCATCGACGTGGCGCGCGCGCTGCAGAGCTTGAGCCCGCGTACCCAGGTGGTGTTCGTCACCGCGTACGACCAGTACGCCATCGCCGCCTTCGAGCAGGGCGCGGTGGACTACCTGCTCAAGCCGGTGACCGATGAGCGCCTGCTCGCCACACGCCAGCGTGTGCTTGCACGTCATCAGGCCGGCGGGCCGGATCCGGCACTGCTGGATCGCCTGCTGCAGCAGCTGGCGCAGCAACCGGCCACCACGCAGCCCAAGCCACCGCTGGCATGGGTGACGGCCAGCAATGGCCGCGACACGCGGCTGGTGATGCTGGAGGACGTGCTGTATTTCCGTGCCGACAGCAAATACACCTCGGTGGTCACCGCCGACGAGGAACTGCTGCTGCGCAGCTCGCTGCGCGAACTGGCCGAGGCGCTCGACCCGCACAGCTTCCGTCAGGTACATCGCTCCACCATCGTCAACATGCGCGCGGTGGCCTCGGTCAGCCGCGAAGACACCGGTCGCGGCCTGCTGCAGCTGAAACATCGCAGCGAGACGCTGGTGGTCAGCCAACCCTTCATGAGCCTGTTCCGCGGCATGTAGTCAACGCCGCCCCGTTCCACGGAGAAGCACCATGCATTACCTGACCATGCTGCTTGGCAGCCTGTTGTCGATGCTCGGCTTCAGCGAACCACCGGGCCAGACATCGGTGACCCGGATCAGCGGCGAGCACGTCCTGCTCAGCCGTACCACCGTGCGCGCAGGCACGGCGCATTTCCAATGCCTGCAGAGCGACAGCGGCAACTGCTTCTACCAGCTGTACCGCGAACACTGCCAGCAAGGGCAGGGCGCACAGCAGTGCAGCCGCGTGCCGCTGATGGATTTCGTGGTGGTGGTGGGGCGCACACGCGAACTGACGGATCTGCCCAGCGGCTTTGGCCAGCAGGTCGCCACCCTGAAATGACATCGCCGCGACATGCGCGGCGATGGGTGGTGCGTTGGATGCTGTAGCGACTAGAACGCGGGTTGCAGGCGCAGCCCATCGTCGCCGATGTGGTTCAACTTTCCGACCAGTTCCGAATGCTGCCGCATGCGGCCCAGCTCACGCATGATGCGGATGTCCTCATGGCGCAGCTCGCGGTTGGCGGTGACGGCCTGCTTGTAGTCCAGCACTTCCGGATACTGCTCGGCCATCTCCAGCGCTTCGGCCACCTCGGCCACGCTGTCGGCATCGGAGCTGATGCGCGCACGGCTGTTGAAGGCCTTCATCCAGCGCTCGAAACCGGCGGTGCGGTCGAACATGTTCGCCATGAACCAGATCACGAACAGGATGGACACCCACGAGCCGAACACGATCACCACGCGGGTGAAGGTGATATGGAAATCGTCACGCCACAGATAGTTGGTGATCAGCCCCAGAATCAGCAGCGACGCTGCCTGCCAGAGCACGATGGACGCCATCAGCCATTGGCACTTGGCCTTGGCGAGCAGGGAAACCTCATCACGGATCTGCTGATCGCTCAGGTTCTTCCAGTGCGCGACTTGTTTTTCAAACGGGCTGTTGTACAGCTCGTTGTCTTCCAGCAACAACCCCAAACCCTTGAACAACGCGATCATGAAGAGCTCCTTGCAGTAACTATCTGGAACGAGCGACGGATGCAGCGTGGAACGGTCAGGCGCTTCCAGTTCTAGCATTTCCTGCTGGCTTGGCAATGGGGGTAATGCGAAAAGATGATGACGGCACACAGGATGACTGCGCGGTCGCATCAGGATTTTTGCGGCGCATCATCGCTATGGACGGGAGAATTCCAGCGGTTTGCTTCACGGCGTGCTGCGGCCGCACAAACCATCCTGCGGATTCAGGCAGCAGCAGGACGGCCCCGCTTCATTGATGGGCCGAAGCCCATGCGCGGGCCGGCTGCGCGATAACGCCGGTTACGATAGGGCCATGCTTCCCTTGTCCCGACGTGTTTCCAGTGCCGCCACCGCGCAGATCCGGCGCTGGGTGCTGGACGCCTTTCCACGCAACCAGAACGGCGTGGCCTACGACGCGCCACTGGGCGATGCCGGCTGGTTCGGCCCCGACAGCGTCACCTGGCGCATTCATTCCGAGTTCCCCGGCATGCTCGCCGGCGGCCTGTGCGCATTGATGCTGCAGCTGCTGCAGCCGCGTGCTCTGGCGGGCGTGTATGACCATTCCAACTTCCGCGAGGATCTGGTCGGCCGCCTGCGCCGCACCACCAGTTTCGTCGCCGGCACCAGTTATGCGCCCACCGCGGAAGTGGAGCGGCTCATCGCGCGCGTGCGCGGCATCCACGCCAGGGTGCTGGGGCAACTGCCCGATGGCCGCGGCTATGCCGCCGATGATCCGGATCTGCTGACGTGGGTGCATGTGACCGAAGCCTACGGCTTTCTGGAGGGCTGCCGTCGTTACTGCCGTGACGTGCCGGTGGCGATCGCGGACCGGTATTACGACGAATACCGACGTGTGGCCGAGGCGCTGGGCGCGCGTGACGTACCGGCAAGCGAAGCACAGGTGCAGGCGTACTTCGCCGCGCAGCTGCCACAGTTGCACATGGACGCGCGTTCGCGCGAGGTGCTGGAGGTGCTCAGCGCCGTGCGCCTGCCGGTGCCGCTGCCCGGCGTTTCGCGCGACATGTTCCTTGCCGCAGGCGCGGCCCTGCTGCCGCCGTGGGCGGAGCAGCTGATCGGCCGCAGCCGTGGCCAGCAGCTGCAGTCGGTGGTGGCCTCGCGCGTATTGCGCAGCGTGGCACCGCTGTTCCGCATCGCACTCAGCGACGGCATCTCCAGCCGCGCCTGCAGAAGGATGGGGCGCGACGCTGACATCCTGATGCAGTGGCCGGAGCTGGATGCGTCGCAGCCTGCTCCCTCCCTTGCGCCGAAGGCGTAGGGGAGGGCGGGGGAGGGGTTGCGCTCTTCGCGGAAAA
>DALZZG010000066.1:6706-11963 GCA_031987665.1 Stenotrophomonas sp.
CTTGCGCCGAAGGCGTAGGGGAGGGCGGGGGAGGGGTTGCGCTCTTCGCGGAAAAGCACCCCTCCCTAACCCTCCCCTGCAGCTACGGTGCAAGGGAGGGGATGGTCATGCGCTTGCGGGAAGCAATGAGCGCCGACGCACTACTCCCTCCCTTGCGCCGAAGGCGTAGGGGAGGGCGGGGAGGGGTTGTGCTCTTCGCAAAAAAGCACCCCTCCCTGACCCTCCCCTGCACCTGCGATACAAGGGAGGGAATGGTCATGCGCTTGCGGGAAACCATGAGTGCCGACGCACTACTCCCTCCCTTGCGCCGAAGGCGCAGGGGAGGGCGGGGGAGGGGTTGCGCTCTTCGCGGAAAAGCACCCCTCCCTAACCCTCCCCTTTTGCTTCGCAAAAAGGGAGGGAATGGTCATGCGCTTGCGGGAAGCAATGAGCGCCGACGAACTGTTCCCTCACTTGCGCCGAAGGCGTAGGGGAGGGCGGGGGAGGGGTTGCGCTCTTCGCGGAAAAGCACCCCTCCCTGACCCTCCCCTGCACCTACGGTGCAAGGGAGGGGATGGTCATGCACCTGCAGAAAACAATGAGCGCCGACGCACTACTCCCTCCCTTGCGCCGAAGGCGTAGGGGAGGGTGGGGGAGGGGTTGCGCTCTTCGCAAAAAGCACCCCTCCCTGACCCTCCCCTTTTGCTTCGCAAAAAGGGAGGAGATGGTCATGTGCTTGCGCGAAACAATGAGCGCCGACGCACTACTCCCTCCCCTGCACCTACGGTGCAAGGGAGGGAATGGTCATGCGCCTTACCAGACCTTCACCCGCTTCTCAGGTGCCAGGTACAGCTTCTGCCCGTCCTTCACCTCGAACGCCGGATACCACGCATCGAGATTGCGCACGGTCAGAGCGCGGAACTGGCCCGGCGCATGCACGTTGGTCAGCAGCGAGTTGCGCAGTGCCTGCTCGCGGGCCTTGCTGCGCCAGGCCTGGGCGAAGCCGAGGAAGAAGCGCTGGTCGGGGCTGAAACCTTCCAGTTCCTGCACCGGCTTGCCCTGCATCGACATCAGATAGGCATCGTGCGCGGTGGCCAGACCGGCCACGTCGGCGATGTTCTCGCCCAGCGTCAGGCGGCCATTGACGTGCACGCCCGGGAACGGCTCGTAGCTGCCGAACTGTGCAGCCAGCGCGTCACCAGCGGCGTTGAACTTCTTGAGATCCTCGGCCGTCCACCAGTTGTGCAGCTTGCCGGTTTCATCGAACAGCGCACCGGCATTGTCGAAACCGTGGCTGATTTCGTGGCCGATCACCGCACCGATGGCACCGTAGTTCACCGCATCGTCGGCAGCGCCATCGAAGAACGGCGGTTGCAGGATCGCGGCCGGGAACACCAGGCGGTTCTCCAGCGGCACGTTCATCGCGTTGATGGTCTGCGGCAGCATCGCCCATTCGCTGTGGTCCACCGGCTGGCCGAGCTTGGCGATGTTGCGCTGGTACTCGAACAGAGATGCACGCTGCGCATTGCCCAGTGCGTCGTCGCGCTTCACTTCCAGCGCGCTGTAGTCACGCCACTTGGATGGGTAGCCCATGTCCACCTTCAGACCGGCCACCTTGGCCTTGGCGCGGGCCTTGGTTTCCGGCGACATCCACTCCAGTGCATCGATGCGCTTGGCGAAAGCAGCGATGATGTTCCTGGCCATTTCGTCGGCGCGGGCCTTGGTGGCCGCATCGAAGTGGCGCTCGACGTAGATCTTGCCCACGGCCTCGCCGATGGCGGTATTGGTATCGGCCACGGCACGCTTCCAGCGCTCGCTCTGCTGCGGCGTGCCGCTCATCGCGGTGCCGTGGAAGGCGAAGCTGGCATCGGCGTAGGCCTTGGGCAGGTAGCCGGCGGCTTCATCCAGTGCGTGGAAGGTGAGGTAGTCCTTCCACACGTCCAGCGGCTCGCTGGCCACCAGCTTGGACAGGTCCGCCACGGCCTTTGGCTGCCACACGATGAAGTCCTGCTGGTTGTTCAGACCGGCGGCATCGAGGAATGCAGCCCAGTCCATGCCCGGTGCCTTGGCAGCCAGATCGGCCTGCTTCCAGGCGTTGGCGCCCTTCTGCACATCGTTGGTTTCTTCCTGGGTGGAATGCGCGCGGGCGATCTTGGTTTCCAGCGCGACGATGCGCGCTGCCTTCGCAGCAGCGTCGGTGTCACCGGACAGCTCCAGCAGCTTGGCCACATAGCCTTCGTAGGCCTTGCGCAGCTCGGCCATGCGGCCGTCCTGCAGGTAGAAGTCACGGTCGGGCATGCCCAGGCCACCCTGCACTAGGTACGGCGCATTGCGGTCGGGTTGCAGCAGGTCCACCGACACCCAGACGCCGAACAGGTGCGGGGTGTAGAAGTTGGTCGCGTTGAGCAGGTCCACGTCGGCACGCAGGGTGCCGCCCAGCGCCTTGGCCAGTGCCTGCCTGTCGGCGATGCCGGCGATGGCCTGCAGCTGCGGCTGCACCGGCGCGACGCCACGCGCCTCGATGCCGGTTTCGTCCATGAAGGCTGCGTAGTAATCACCGATCTTGCGGGCTTCGCCATCGCTGGCCTTGCCGGCTTCTTCCATGATGGCGCGGGTGTCGGCCAGGGTCTTCTCGGCGATTACATTGAAGCTGCCGTAGGTGGAGCGGTCAGCCGGAATCTCGGTGCGCTTGACCCACTCGCCATTGGCGAAATCGAAGAAGTTGTCGCCGGCCGCCACGCTGCGGTCCATGCCACTGGCATCGAATCCGAAGCTGCCCAGCTGTGGCTTGGCCGGGGCCGCCGGGGCCGGCGCGGGTGCTGCCGCCTGGGGCTCTGACGGCGGGGGCGCATTCTTGTCGCAGCCGCTGAGCGAGAGAGCGGCACCGACGGCCAGGACCAGGAGGGAGCGTTGCAGTGGCATGTCCAGTTCCATAACTGTGAAAGGGAACAAGTCTAGACCTGTATTGAGGTCACGTCAGATGGCAACCTTGGCGGTCGCTTCCGCCACGGATCGCAATGTGAATAGGCCTTCACGCCGGTAGGGTTGTGCTGCATGCTGTCCTGCGCCGTCGCGCAGGGGGCTGCCACGACCAGAGGCGCAGTTGACTGCCAGCGGACGTCAGCAACGCCCATTTCCCCTAATCCACTGGAACGTTCCGATGCCTGCCCGCCGCCCGCCAATGCGCCGGAAGTCCCCATGAAGCAGGTGCGAGCGCATCCGCTGCGGCTGATCACCCTCGGTGGCGCGGTGGTGGCGGTGTTGTTGGCGCTTGCACTGGTATTGATGCTGTGGAACGACCGCAGCACGCGGATGCAGGCCGCGCAACGGCAGAGCATGGTCATGGCCAGCGGCAGCGAACGGCTGCTGCGCGCCAAGCTGCTCATCATCGAGCGCGCGCTGCGCGGCGTGGCGGACGACGGCCAGCGCTTCGAGCGCGAAGTGCCTGACCGTGCCGCGGCCCTGCTGCAGGCCAGCATGGAAGGGGTGCTGCAGCGCAACGTGGACGTGGCCTCCATCACCCTGGTGGATGACCAGGGCTGGCCGTCGTCGGTCGGGCGTGGCGATCCCACCCTGCAGAGCTGGGCGATCCCCGAGAACCGCCTGCTCACTGGCAACTACTACATCGGCGCGCTGGAACAGCTGCCCGGCGAGAACTGGGTGGTGCGCACGGCGCTGGCAATCAAGCCGGGGCAGTGGCTGCTGGTGCGGCTGCGGCTGGGCATGTTCCAGGAGGTGGTCAGCGGGCTGGACGTGGGCGTGGACGGCGTGGCATCCATCGGCAACCGGTACAGCCAGCTGCTGGCGCACAGCCGCAATACCGAACTCGTCGGTCGCCGGCTGCCTTCGCCGCTGGTGATGATGGCGCCGTCGGCCGAGGCCATGCCCAGAGGCCGGATCACCAGCCCGGTCGATGGCGAGGAACGCATCGCTGCCGTCAGTGTGCCGGTGGACTACCCGTTGAGCCTGTTCGCCGCGCTGTCCTACCGCGAGGTGATGGCGCGCTGGTATGTGTTCCTCTACGCCAGCATCGGTATCTATCTGGTCTACCTGATCGGCCTGCTCCTGTTCCTCCACCGCCTGCGCCGCGGCGTGGCGCACGAGCGTGAGCTGAGCGAAGAACTGCAGGCCGGCGCGGCGGAGCTGGCGCTGGCGCACGAAGTGGGCAAGGTCGGCACCTGGTCCATCCGTGGTGAAAAGCCGGTGCTGCACTGGTCGGCGCTCACCCAGCAGATGCTCGGCCTGCCGACACGTTCGGCACCTCTGGAAGCCCTGTTCGGCCATGTGACCGAGGAAGACGAAGCCACGCTGCGCGCCATGCTGCGGCACGCGCGTGACGGCGAGGGCGCGATGAACACCATGTTCCGGCTGCGGCTGCCGGATGGCTCGCTGCGCTGGCTGTCCGCACGCGGCGACATGGTTCACACCGGCGGCGCGCTGCCGCATCTTGCCGGCGCGGTGGTGGACATCAGCGAGCGCGTGGATGTGGAGGCACGCGCGGTGGAGGCGGAGCGGCAGTTCCGCCTTGTGTTCGACCGCAACCCGGCGCCGTTCTGGCTGTTCGACATGGTCAACCTGCGCTTCCTTGAAGTGAACCAGGCGGCGGTCGATCAATACGGCTACAGCCGCGAGGAGTTCATGTCCATGTCGATCCTCGACCTGCGTCCTCCGCAGGACTGGGACGACATCCGCGACGGCATCCGCCGGCTGGGCAAGGGGCTCCCGGTGCCGCCGATGGCGCAGGCGCACCTTCGCAAGGACGGCAGCAGCTTCATGGTGGTCGCGCATGTGGCGCAGCTGGACTTCGGTGGCCGCAGCGCCTGTCTGGTGCTGGCCGAGGATGTCAGCCAGCGGTTGCGCTACGAGAACGAGCTGGCCTACCGCGCCAGCCATCACGCAGGCACCGGCCTGCTCACGGTGCGTGCGCTGGCCGAGCAGCTGGATGAGGACAGGTGCGACTACACCATCGCGCATATACAGCTGCGTGGCCTGCAGATGATCACCGATACGCTGGGCCATGAGGCGGGCGAGGAGGCGCTGCGTGCGGTGGCCGTGCGTCTGGGCGGGCTGGCCGCGCGTTACGGCCTGCTGGCGCACCAGCCTGCCGAGGATTTCGTGCTGGCCATCATCGGCCAGAACGATCCGTCGCTTGCCCTGGCGGCATTGCAGGCGGCCGTCGCCGAGCCCATCCGTGGCCGCGACACCTTCCACCAGCTGGAGGCGCGCATCGGCGTGGCCAGCTGCCAGCGCGACGACATGCAGGCCGAGCAGGTCATCG
>DALZZG010000067.1:0-11319 GCA_031987665.1 Stenotrophomonas sp.
ATCCGCTGCTCCCGCAGCCGCTCCCGCCAGCAGCGACACCACCTCCGGTGCCCCGCAGGGCGGCCAGGACGGTGGCGAACCGCGCGGCGACGGCCAGCAGCGCCAGAACAACAACCAGGGCCAGCAGCAGGGTCAGGGCAACCGCCGCGACCGCTTCCGCAACCGCCGCGACCGCAACCGGGAGCGCTTCCGCGACGACGGCATGCCCAGCGACGGTGGCAATGAAAACCAGCCGCCGCGTCCGCTGCCAAGCGTGCCGGAAGGCTTCCCGGTCTACTCGTTGAGCGACCTGAAGAGGATGCCGGCGCAGAAGCTGCTGGAAATCGCCGAGCAGCTGAACATCCAGGACGGCGTGGCCCGTGCCCGCAAGCAGGACGTGATCTTCGCCCTGCTGAAGGTGCTCACCCGCCACGGTGACGGCGTCGCCGCCGACGGCGTGCTGGAAATCCTGCCCGACGGCTTCGGCTTCCTGCGCGCGGCCGAGGCCAGCTACCTGGCCGGCCCGGACGACACCTACATCTCGCCCAGCCAGATCCGCCGCTTCAACCTGCGCACCGGTGACTACCTGTCCGGCCGCATCCGCTTCCCGAAGGACGGCGAACGCTACTTCGCGCTGTCCACGATCGACACGATCAACGGCGAGCCGCTGGAAGCGTCCAAGAACAAGGTGCTGTTCGAGAACCTGACCCCGCTGTTCCCGCGCCGCCGCTTCACGCTGGAGCGTGGCAACGGTTCGTCCGAGGACATCACCGGTCGCATCCTCGACCTGATGGCACCGCAGGGCAAGGGCCAGCGCTCGCTCATCGTCTCCCAGCCCAAGGCCGGCAAGACGATGATGATGCAGCAGGTGGCCACCGCCATCACCACCAACCACCCGGACGTGCACCTGATCGTGCTGCTGGTGGACGAGCGCCCGGAAGAAGTGACCGAAATGCAGCGCACCGTGCGCGGCGAAGTGGTCTCCTCCACCTTCGACGAGCCGGCCGCGCGCCACGTGCAGGTCGCCGAAATGGTGATCGAGCGCGCCAAGCGCCTGGTCGAGCACAAGAAGGACGTGGTGATCCTGCTGGACTCGATCACCCGCCTGGCCCGCGCCTACAACAACGTGGTGCCCAGCTCCGGCAAGGTGCTCACCGGTGGTGTGGACGCCAACGCCCTGCACCGCCCGAAGCGCTTCTTCGGTGCCGCGCGCAACGTGGAAGAAGGCGGTAGCCTGACCATCATCGCCACCGCGCTGGTCGATACCGGCTCGAAGATGGACGAGGTGATCTACGAAGAGTTCAAGGGCACCGGCAACAGCGAAGTGCACCTGAGCCGCCGCATCGCTGAAAAGCGCGTGTTCCCGGCCATCGACATCAACCGCTCGGGCACCCGCCGCGAGGACCTGCTGATCGAGCCGGAGCTGCTGCAGAAGATCTGGATCCTGCGCAAGCTGCTGCACCCGATGGACGAAATGGCCGCCATGGAATTCCTGCTCGACAAGATGAAGAACACCAAGTCCAACGACGAGTTCTTCAGCTCGATGAAGCGGTAAGCCATCAGGCGTTGATCAAGCAGAAAGCCCCGGTATCCGGGGCTTTTTGTTTTCCAGCACTCCTGTAGAGCGCAGCCATGCTGCGCTGGGGCATTACCGGCCCAGCACCGCCGAGCATGGCTCGGCGCTACAGGGCTCGTGCTTACCGCCGTACGGGTGTCAGAAGGCGGGGCGCGTCGTCATCGGCGCTGTAGACACCCCCTGCGTCCAGCGCGTCGGGGGCGAAGCCCGGCTCTGTGCCATCGGCGGCCCACGGCGCGTGCTCGCGCTGCCCGGCAACATAGACATGCCACTTTCCATATCCCGCATCCTGCGCCTGGGAGCGGCCCAGCGAATACTCCACCGGAACGCGCACTTCCCAGTACGGCCTGCCCGCTGCATCGCCCTCGCTGGGCACACGGAAGCGCCACCTGCGCGTGGCCGCCAACGCACTCGCCTTGAGGGCTTCACGGAAATTCCGCTGCTGGGTTTCGCTGCCTGTGACATTGAGATTCACCTGCTCCGCGAACGCCGCCTGCACCCTGCCATCGCGCCCCACCCGCAACAGCAGGTAGACGCTTCCGCCCGCCCCGGCACGGAACACCGCCGTCGGGTACTGTGGCGGGGCCAGGTTGAGGGCGACGATGTCGCCCGGCGCGTCCTGCATGAGCCGGTGGAAGCTGACGCCACGCATGCCGAGCTGCAGGCCGCCATCGTCCAGTCTTCTCGCCACCAGCCGCAGGTTCAACGGCACCACATTCCGCGCCTGATGCTCCTGCGGCGACGCGAAGCGCCATCGCGCAGCCACTTCGCGTATGTACTGCACGATGGCGGGCGAAAGCGTTTCCTCCTTGTACAACTGCAGTGAGGAAACCCGTCCATCGTCATCGATGGTCATCCGCCCCCTGACGACCATGCTGCTGTCGATGCGCGCAGCTGCGGATGCCACATCAGCCGCATCGTTCACGCGTGCGTGCACGGGCGCTGCGATCAGCAGTGCCGCAAGAAGAACCACAACACAGGACATGCCGCGCATGACCGCCCCCGGGTCCGGTCGGATGGACCGATTACAACGTCAGCCCACTACCGGAACAATCGGTGACGACAGAAAGGGGAAAGAGCCGCCAAGTGCAGCAAAGCCGAGGCGCGGCGTTCGATCCGTGTCGTAAGAAACGCGTATGTAGAGCGCAGCCATGCTGCGCTGGGGCTTGGCCGGTGAATCCCCTGCCGAGCGTGGCTCGGCACTACGACGGCGCGGCTGCATGTAGAGCGCAGCCAAGCTGCGCTGGGGCTTTGTCGGCGAATCCTCTGCCGAGCGTGGATCGGAAGTTGCGGGTCAGCTGCCCTGCAGCGGGGTCCGCAGCTTCGGGCCATTGGTGTCGGCCATGTACACGCCACCGTCGGTGAGGGTGTCCGGCGAGGCTTGGGCGTCCTTGGTTTCATCACGCCACGGAGCGCGCTCACGCGGACCGGACACGTAGCTGGACCACTGACCGTAATCGTCCTGCGGACGACGGCCGGCGTCCCCCAGCGTGTAGGTCACTGGAACACGCACGCTCCAGAACGGCGCATCCGCCTGCTCACCTTCCGTCGGCACGCGGAACTGCCAACGCTTGGCAGCGGCCACCGCATTCTTGGCGAACAATTCGCGGAAGCGGCGCTGATCGGCCTCGCTGCTGAGGAAGGTCAGATTCACCTGCTCGGCATAGGCATCTTCCACCGTGCCGTCACGCGCAACCTTCACCAGCAGGTAGACGGCACCGCTGGCACCCGAACGGAATGCAGTCTCCGGATAACGCGGTGGCTGCATCGCGATGGACGTGACCGCGCTGCGATCGTCGCTGTTGTAGTCAGCGTCGAAGTTGGCGCCACGCAGGCCGATCTCGTACTGGTCGCCATCGACCTTCTTCGCCACGACACGCACGTTCATCGGTGCCCGCGCGGCAACAGCCTGGCCATCCTTCATGATCGGGTCGAAACGCCACTGCAGGGCGTTGTCACGCACCAGTTTGGCCACGCCTGCAGGCAGCTTTTCCTCGCGATGCAGCTGCACGCCAGACACCGTTCCGTCGGTCTCGATGGCGATCTCGCCACGCACCACCATGCTGCTCTCCACACGCTGCTTCACGCTGGCGCGCGTGCCACTGTCCGCCGGCAGCGCCAGAGCCATCGTGGGCATTCCCACAAGCAGGAAGGCTGCAACCGTTGCCGTTCTCAATGCTGACCGCATGACCACACTCCGTTGTGTTTGTTGTCCCGATTACAGCGCAGTGTCGTGTCATGCGCAATCACCCCATCCTCACGCCAGCCGCAGCGCGCGCGGATACGGCGGGGTGTCCGGGAACTCGCCACGGCGGAAACCGCCCTGCAGCGCCTGCCACCACGCCGGATCGAACAGATCGGCATGCTGCTCACGCACCAGCGCCAGCAGCGGCCCCGGCAGGCCCATGAACAGGGCGAAGCGCTCGGGGAACACGTCATTCGGTGCCACATGGAACCATGGCTCACTGGCCATGGCTTCCTCCTCGCTGCGTGGCGCGGGCCAGGCGCGGAAGTTGCATTCGGTGACCAGGCACAGTTCGTCGTAGTCGTAGAACACCGCGCGGCCATGACGCGACACACCGAAGTTCTTGAGCAGCATGTCGCCAGGGAAAATGTTGTTGCAGGCCATGTCGCGGATGGCCTGCGCGTAGTCCAGCGCCGCAGCGCGCGCGGCCTCGGCACCCTGCTCGCGCAGGTACAGGTTCAGCGGGCGGAAACGGCGCTGCACATAGCACAGCGAGATCACCACATCGTCGCCCTCACGGCTCACGCTGCGGCTGCACTGGTTCAACAGTTCGTCCAGCAGCTCCGGCGCGAAGCGGCTCACCGGGAAGCGCAGGTGGCGATAGGGCTGGGCGTCGAGCAGGCGACCGATGCGGTCCAGGTTGAACACCAGCGCGTACTTCTCTTCCACGTCCTGCCGGCTCATGGTCTTGGGCCAGGCGAAGCGGTCGCGGATGAGCTTGAATACCAGCGGGTAGCTGGGCAGGGTGAACACCGCCATCACCATGCCCGGCGTGCCATCGGCGTGCACCAGCCGCTCGTTGTCATGCTGCTGGAAGTGGCTGAAGAAGGTGCGGTAGCGCTCGGTCTTGCCCTGCTTGGCGCGGCCCAGCACGGTGTAGATCTCATCGACCGGCTTGCCCGGCAGGATGCTGCGCAGGAACACCACCGCATCGGCCACGGTGGGCAGGTCCGCCTGGAAGTAGCTGCGCGATACGCCGAACAGATGCGCCACATCGCGCCGACGGCTGAGCACCGCCTCCACGCGGATGCCATCGCCATCATTGACCAGCGTGATCACGCACGGCGAAAAGCGGTGCTCACCGAACACGCGCCCCACCAGATAGGCGCGGCGCTCGCGGTAGAACACCGTCTGCAGCAGCTCGATGGCGCGCACCGGGTAAGCACCCCAGTGTGCGAGGTCGTCCTGCAGCCGCACGGCGATGGCGGCGGCGCAGCGCAGCTGGTGACGGTACGGCACGTCGAAGGCGAAGTCGGACAGCAGGCGCGAGAACGCATCGGCCGGGCGCGACTCGGAGATCGCGTAGACATGGCGCGCCACCGGGTGGGTGATGGCATCGGACGGCTCGATGTCCAGCGCCATGAATTCGATGCCATCGTCCACACCGTGCGTGCGGAACAGGCGACGGGTCAACGTGTTGTAGAAGGTCTTGTACAACTCGCTGTCGATGCGGCCGGCGATGCGCTGCTCGAAGCCCTGCTTCACCTGCCGCCACAGCGCGCGCTCGGGCGTCTCCGGCCCCAGCAGTTCCTGCAGCTGTTCGCGGCAGCGGCTCACGCAGACGTCATAGAGCTCGATGCGCTCGACGGCATCATTGCGTGCGCCCGCCCAGTCGCAGGTCTGGAAGCGCTCACGCGCACGCCGGGTGATGGCGGCGAAGCCGTGATGGTAGTCCTCGAAGCCGTGCGCGATGCAGTTGGCGACATCGATGGCCGTGGTGCCTGCGTGGGTGCTCATCGTGACGGGCACCGGCAGGGCGTGGGGCGGCATGAATGACGGGAAGGCTGCATGCGGAGGTCACCGTGGGGGCGGATGCCTGTGACCTTACGACAGCCATGCCGCGTTCGACAGCCTCGTGGCTGGCCCCATGAGAAAAGCCTGCATCCGTATGGATGCAGGCTTTTTGCTGACGATGGATCGGTGGTGCCGCCCGGCAATGCGGAAGCCTGCCCTCATCCGCCCCTTCGGGGCACCTTCTCCCGCCTGCGGGAGAAGGGCTTGGGCGATGCGCCAGGGCTCAGTCCTTCGGGGCACCTTCTCCCGCCTGCGGGAGAAGGGCTTGGGCGATGCGCCAGGGCTCAGTCCTTCGGGGCACCTTCTCCCGCCTGCGGGAGAAGGGCTTGGGGCGGCTCAGCCCTTCAGGCTGTCGATGGCGGCGTTGAGGGTGACGCTGGGGCGCATGGCCTGGCGGGTCTTGGCCAGATCCGGGCGGTAGTAGCCGCCGATGTCCACGGCCTTGCCCTGCACCGCTGCCAGCTCGTCCACGATCTTCTGCTCGTTGCTGGTCAGTGCCTCGGCCAGCGGGGCGAACCTGGCCTTCAGTGCCGCATCGTCGTTCTGCGCGGCCAGTGCCTGTGCCCAGTACATGGCCAGGTAGAAGTGGCTGCCACGGTTGTCGATGCCACCGAGCTTGCGCGAGGGCGACTTGTCGTTGTCCAGGAACTTGCCGTTGGCCTCGTCCAGCGCGTTGGCCAGCACGGTGGCGGCCTTGTTGTCGTAACGCTGGCCCAGGTGCTCCAGCGAGGCGGCAAGGGCCAGAAACTCGCCCAGCGAATCCCAGCGCAGGTAGTCCTCTTCCACGAACTGCTGCACATGCTTGGGTGCCGAACCACCGGCGCCGGTCTCGAACAGGCCACCACCGGCCATCAACGGCACGATGGAGAGCATCTTGGCGCTGGTGCCCAGCTCCAGGATCGGGAACAGGTCGGTCAGGTAGTCGCGCAGCACGTTGCCGGTCACCGAGATGGTGTCCTCACCCTTGCGGATGCGGGCCAGCGAGAACGCGGTGGCGTCCACCGGCGACAGGATGCGGATGTCCAGGCCGTTGGTGTCGTGGTCCTTGAGGTAGGTCTCGACCTTGGCGATCACCTGCGCATCGTGGGCGCGGTTGGCGTCCAGCCAGAACACGGCCGGGGTATTGCTCAGGCGGGCGCGGCTGACGGCCAGCTTCACCCAGTCCTGGATCGGCGCGTCCTTGGTCTGGCACATGCGCCAGATGTCACCGGCTTCGACAGCGTGTTCGAACACGACATTGCCGGCCTCGTCGGTGACCTTGACCACGCCATCGGCGGCGATCTGGAAAGTCTTGTCGTGCGAGCCGTATTCTTCGGCCTTCTGCGCCATCAGGCCGACGTTCGGCACCGAACCCATGGTGGCCGGGTTGAACGCGCCGTGCGCCTTGCAGTCGTCGATGACGGCCTGGTACACACCGGCGTAGCAGCGGTCGGGAATGATCGCCTTGGTGTCCTGCAGCTTGCCTTCGGCGTTCCACATCTTGCCGGAGTCACGGATCATCGCCGGCATCGAGGCGTCGACGATCACGTCCGACGGCACGTGCAGGTTGGTGATGCCCTTGTCCGAGTTGACCATGGCCACGGCCGGGCGCTTGGCGTACTCGGCGGCGATGTCGGCCTTGATCACTTCCTGCTCGGCTTCCGGCAGCTGCGGCAGACGCGCGTACAGGTCGCCGATGCCGTTGTTGGCATCAAAGCCCACCTGCTTGAGCGTGTCAGCGTGCTTGGCCAGCACGTCCTTGTAGAACTCCTCGACCACGACGCCGAACATGATCGGGTCGGAGACCTTCATCATGGTCGCCTTCAGGTGCAGCGAGAACAGCACGCCCTGCGCCTTGGCATCGGCAATCTGTGCATCGACGAAGGCGGCCAGCGCCTTGCGGTTCATCACCGCGGCATCGACGATCTCGCCGGCCTTGACCGCGGTCTTCTCCTTCAGCACGACGGTGTTGCCGTCGTTCTGTACCAGCGCGATCTTCAGGCTGCCGGCGTTGTCGATGGTGGCCGACTTTTCGCTGCCGTAGAAGTCACCGCCGTCCATGTGCGCGACATGCGACTTGGAGTCGGCGGTCCAGGCGCCCATGCGGTGCGGATGCTTGCGCGCGTAGTTCTTCACCGACAGCGGTGCGCGGCGGTCGGAATTGCCTTCGCGCAGCACCGGGTTCACCGCGCTGCCCTTGATCTTGTCGTAGCGCGCCTTGATGTCGCGCGAGACGTCGTCGGTGGGCGCGTCCGGGTAGTTCGGCAGGATGAAGCCCTGGTCCTGCAGTTCCTTGATCGCGGCCTTGAGCTGCGGCACCGAGGCCGACACGTTCGGCAGCTTGATGATGTTGGCTTCCGGCTTGGTCGCCAGTTCGCCCAGTTCGGCCAGGTCATCGCTGATCTTCTGGTCGTCCTTCAGGAAATCCGGGAACTGCGACAGGATGCGACCGGACAGCGAGATGTCGCGGGTTTCGACGGCAATGCCGGCGGTCGCGGTAAAGGCATCGACGATCGGCAGCAGCGACTGGGTGGCCAGGAACGGAGCTTCGTCGGTGAGCGTGTAGATGATCTTCGGCGTATTCGACATGGGGGCAGGAACTCTCTTGCTGACGGATGCGTTGCACAACGAACGAGGGTGGCCGTGCGCCAGGGTGAAGGCGGCGGCCAACGCGGGCCGCGACCCACCGGTGGGCCACCGAGGGGAAACCCCTGCATTGTCGCGTTTTCAACCGGGGCCGGCAAAGACGCGCCATACGCAAAGGTAGGGAGAACCGGGACGTTTCCGCTGCAACCGCATGCCGCGCCCTGTGCCAGCTGGCACTTTGCCCTCCGGCTGTGGCGTGGTCACCGCTGCAACCGACGCCATTGGCACGGGACACGCGCCGCCATTGCGCGGACAGCGCCCGGGCAGGCGCACGGCCACGGAAAAGACGCACAAAAAAAAGGCGCAACCGGAAAGGTTGCGCCCATGCGTCTGCCGACGGGAGAGAGAGGCGTCGGCGGACGCCCTACCTCTTACTTCACCTCGAACTGCTGGCTGCCCGCAGCCTTGCCGTCAACGGTGACGTCGGCGGTGTACTTGCCGGCCGGCCATGCGTTGGCATTGGCGAATTCGATGTTGGTCGTTTCAGCGGCGGTGGTGTTGAGCGAGACGTTCTGCTCACCGGCCACCTGGCCGTCCTGATAGGTCAGCTTGGCTGCAACGGGGACGTTGCTGGCGGTGCCGTCGGTCTTCACCGAGACGATGATCTTGTCCTTGGTGCCGAGGACGGCAACCGGCGCGACCGACTTGTCGGCAGCGGCAGCGTTGCCCACGGTGACCGAGGTGACGCTGACGGCGGCAGGTGCCGGCGGTGCCTCAGCCATCGGTGCCGGGGTGCTGGCAGCCGGCGGCGGGGTCGGGGCGGCTTCTTCCTTCTTCTTGCAGCCAACCAGGGCCACGGTGCCGACAACGGCGATCATCAGGGCACTGCTGAACGAAGTCTTCTTCATGGATTGCTCCGGAATCATTGTGTGGTTGAACAGCGTTTCTGCTGGTGTATGTGATCAGGCGTCGCGCGGCGGAATCTTCAGCGTCTGGCCCGGGAAAATCTTGTCCGGGTCATCCAGAACGTCACGGTTGGCCTCGAAAATGCGCTTCCATGCATTGGCATCGCCAAGCATGTTCTTCGCGATCTTGGAAAGGTTGTCGCCCTTCTGCACCGTGTACTGCTGCTCACCTACAACTTCGGCGGTGGTGTCGACCGAACTGGTCACACCCGAAAAATCCGCCTTGGGCGGCGCGACTTCGGCGGTGGTGTCCACTTTCGAGGTCACACCGGAAAAATCGGCCTTCTTGTCGTTACCCATCCAAGCCTCTCCCGTTCTTGACTGGGACAAAGCATCTCACGCCCCCTGTTAAGGTTTCATCGCGCCGGTGTAAAAACCGGTACACGGGGCTGAATGCTTATTGACGCAGATCGCGGATGGGCGCGGAGCCGGCAACGGCCAGGTCCGGGGTGGCGCGGCGCGGGTTGATGTCCAGTCCGCCCCGGCGGGTGTAACGCGCTTCCACATCCAGCGAGGTGGGGCCGCAGCGGCGCACCAGATCCAGGAAGATGCGCTCCACGCACTGTTCGTGGAATTCGGCGTGGTCGCGGTAGCTGACCAGATAGCGCAGCAGGCCTTCGCGGTCGATGCGCGGCCCACGGTAATGGATGCTGACGCTGGCCCAGTCCGGCTGGCCGGTGACCGGGCAGTTGGACTTGAGCAGCGCCGAGGTCAGGGTCTCCTCGACCACGCTGCCGCCGTCGGCCATCAGCAGGCGGTCGCAGGGCGGGCCGTAGCAGTCGATGTCCAGGTCCTGGTGGTCGATGCTCTCCCCCGCCGCCTCGGCGATGGCCGGCAGGCCGAACTCCACGCGCACGTCGGCCCCGGCACAGACCGACAGGTCGTTGGCGATGCACTCGCGCACGGCCTCGGCACGGTTGAAGCGGGCGTTGTTGAGGGAGTTCAGGTACAGCTTGAGCGACTTGGACTCGACCAGGTTCGGCGAGGTGGCCGGCACCCACAGGGTGATGGTGTCCACGCAGGGCTTGCCGCGCGCGTCCAGCCAGCCCAGTTCATAGGCATGCCAGCGGTCTTCCCCCTGGAACGGCAGCGTGCCGCCGCCCAACCCGATCTCCCCGCGTGCGGTGGCGCGCGCGATGGGAAACAGCAGGCTGGGGTCGTACTGGCGGGGGTACTCGACCTCACGGCCGAGGCTGGAATCGCTTGGGGTGTTCATGCCGCGATTGTAAGGGGGCGAGCTTGAGCGTCGGATTTACGGGATCAGGCGATTGAGGGGTCAGGAAATGCCGCGTCGGCACACCAACCTTCCTGCCCCCACCCGGCCGATCCCTAGCTGCCCGCCTTCCCGCCGCCATTCAAGTAATCCAGCGACACCTGCAGCAGCGCGCGCAGGCCCACATCCAGCGCGGTCTCGTCCAGCAGGAACTTCGGCGAGTGGTTGCTGGGGGCGGTGGCCGGGTCGATGCCGGGACCGGTGGCACCCACGAAGAAGAACATCGACGGCACCTGCTGGGCGTACAGCGAGAAATCCTCCGACCCCATCTGCAGCGGTGGCTCGTAGACGTTGTCCTTGCCCACCACCGCCTGCAGGCTGGGCAGCATGCGCGCTGTCAGGGCCGGGTCGTTGACCGTGGCCGGGTTGCCGTCCTTGTCATAGATGTCGGTGGTGGCGGTGGCACCGTGGGCGGCGGCGGTGTGCTCGGCCACGTTGCGCAGGTCGGCGAAGATCTGCCTGCGCATGTCCGCATCGAAGGTGCGGATGGTGCCCACCATCTCCACCGAGTCCGGAATGATGTTGTAGCGGATGCCGCCCTTGATGGCGCCGAAGGTGAGCACCGCCGGCTGTCTGGACAGGTTGGCGCGGCGGCTGACGATGGTCTGCGCGGTGCCGATCAGGTCCGAGGCGGCGACGATGGGGTCGATGCCGTTCCACGGCGCCGAGCCGTGGGTCTGGCGGCCATTGACGGTGATGGCGAAGCGGTCCGAGGCTGCCATCAGCGGGCCGCCACGCACCGCGATCTGGCCGGCCTGCACGTTGGAGAACACATGCAGGCCGAACACCGCCTCCGGCTTGAAGTCCTTGAACAGCCCTTCCTTCAGCATCAGGTCGGCACCGCCCTGCTCCGGCGGCGGCGCGCCCTCCTCGGCCGGCTGGAAGATCAGCATCACCTCGCCCGGCAGCTTGTCGCGCATGG
>DALZZG010000068.1:0-10900 GCA_031987665.1 Stenotrophomonas sp.
CCGCCACGCGCGCCGCGAAACCGCTGGCCGGCACCGGCGAGCGCCAGATCAGCCGCTCGGGGTCGTGCACGGTGGCGGTCATCAGCAGCCTGGGCCAAGCGGCGCGCAGCTGTTCCAGCGCGATGAACTCCGGCCCACGGCCACCGCCCAGCTCGGCGTGCACCAGATCAATGTCATTCCAGAAACCGGCATCGCGCGTGTCCCAGCCACCCTCCTGTGTGCGCGGCGGCACCACCACGTCGATGCCCACACCCTGCAGTGCTTCCATCCACGCCTGCGCGTAGTCGGCAATGCCGTTCTGCAACGGCGGCAGCGGCGCGAGCAGGGCGACACGCACTCAGTACGCCCCCAGCCAGCGGCTCACCGGCCTCCAGAAGCGCAGCGGAATCTCGAACACGCGACGGTTCAGCACCACGCCGTCCACATGGCCCAGCGCGTCGCGCAGCAGGTTCAGCGCGCTGTCCACGGCGGGCACCGTGGTGCTGCGTGCCTGCACCACCAGCATGATGAAGTCGCAGCCGCGCAGCTCCAGCAGCGCATGCTCGTCGCTCACCGGTGGCGCCTGCACCAGCACCACTTCGCCGGGCCGTGCCGGCAGCTCGCCTTCGCGCACGTCATAGCCCTGCTGGCGCAGCACGATGGCCAGGCGCGAGGCGATGAAGCTGACGCCCTCGTCGGCGCGGCTGCTGGTCAGGCCGATGGAAAGCCCGTCCGTGGCGATCCGCTCCAGCGGCAACCTGCAGTACAGCCGGTACAGGGCCGCGCGCAGCCCGCGCGAACCTTCGTCCTCGTGTTCGACCTCCGGCACGGTGGTCAGCAGCGGTACGCCGAGCGTGTCTTCCAGCCGGCCACCGTCGTGGATGCGCTGGTCCATCAGGTACAGCAGGAACACCACCACCAGCGCGACCACCAGCGCCACCGGCAGTGCCAGCAGCAGCATCAGCATGCTCTTGGGGAACACGCGCGACGGGGTGAAGCTCGACTGCCCCACCAGCGCCACGTTGCTCAGGCGGTTGCGGTTGAGGTCGCGGATCACCCGCGCACGCAGCAGGTAGTCCGAATACTGGGCGAAGGTCTTTTCCGCCGACGACAGCTCCAGGCTGAGCCGCGACAGCGACGGCTCGGCGGACATGATCTCCTCGCGATTTGCCTGCAGCTGCTTCACCTGCGCGTCGATCTCGGCCACGTTGGCGTCGATCTTGGCCACGTTGAGGCGTGCATCCTGCATGTCCTGGCGCAGGCGCGTGCCCAGCGCGTTGGGCGCGATGTTGCGCGAACGCACGACGTTGCCGTCCACGCCACTGATCTGCTTCTCCAGCGCGGCGATGCTCTCGTCCAGTGCACGCACCGGCGGAGCGCCTTCCTTGAAGTTGCGCAGCAGATCCAGGCGTTGCTGCTTCATGCCGTTCAACTTCAGCTTGAGGTCTTCACGCTGCGGATTGAGGCTGACTTCGCGCTCGGTGACCACCTCGCCGTCCACGGCGGGCAGCTGGCGTCCGGCGGCACCCAGGATGCCCATCAGCGCCTCGCGCTCGGCCTGCAGCTCGCGGCGGTGCTGGTAGAGCTTCTGCAGCTGGTCGGTGACATCGTCGATGCGCTGCTCGATGCTGGTGGCATCGATCACGCGCAGCTTGTCACGCAGCTCGCGCTTGAGCTTGACGATGTCGTCATTGAGTTCGCGGTTCTGCTGCTCGTAGAAATTGAACAGCGCCTCGCCACCGGCGGCACGGGCACGCTCGTCGAAATACGCATCCACCCACGCACGGGAAATGCCCTGCGCGACGTGCGGGTCGCCCCAGGTCACGCGCATCTCCATCACGTTGGAGCCGGGGTCGTGGCTCACCGCCAGCTTCTTGGCCAGACGTGCGGCCAAGCGGTTCTCCAGCGGTGCCTCGTCCATCAGGCCGATGCCGACCAGCACGTTGCGCACCAGTTCCTTGCACCACGAGAACGCCTGGCCCATGCGGAACTTGAAGCGTGCCCACGCACCCTCTGGCGGCACCGACGACATGGCCAGATAGGTCTGCGCCACCTTCATCATCACCGGTTCACTGGTGGCCATCTTCTCTTCGTCCAGCAGCGGATCGCGCTGCGGGCTCTGCTGCACGAAGCCGGTGTCCGGGCCCGGCTGCACCGGCAGCTGCACGCTGGCGCTCTCGGTCGGCTTGACCAGCAGGCGCGCATCGGAGACATAGCGGTTGGGCAGCAGGAATGCGCCCAGCACCACCACCGCGATGGTGATCAGGAACGCCCACTTGAACTCACGGGCGAAGATGAAAAGCAGGCGCAGGGCATCACGCAGGCTGCGGATCTCGATCACGGGTTGCTCCCATCCGGCGTGTTGATCCGGTACGACGGTTCATTGATCTGGTAATTGGCCGAGGCTCCGAAGCCACGGAACAGCAGCAGCTGGCTGACGTACATGTCCACGCGCTGGATGGCGTTGCCGATGCGCGAGCTGGGCACGAACACCAGGTCGCCACGCTGCAGGCTGATGCTGCGGGTGCCGTTGGTGCGCGGGTCCAGCAGTGCGGCGTAATCGAAGAAGTACACCTGCTGGATGCCGTGCTCGTCCTGCCGCACCAGCGCCACATGGTGGCTGTCTGCGGTGGGCAGAACGCCGCCGGTGGCGGTGATGGCCTGGGCCACGTTGACCGCGGCATTGAGGTCGAAGACGCCCGGGTTGCGTACCGCACCGCCCACATAGACACGGTTGCCCGGCGCCTCAGCGATGTTCACCGTCACCCTGGGCTCGCGGTAGATGTCATCCAGCCGCTTCGTCACCTCGGCGCCGATGTCCTCCGGCGTGCGGCCACTGGCCTTCACCGTGCCGATGAAGGGATAGGCGATGTTGCCGTCCGGACGCACCCGGTACAGCGTGGCCTCGTCCTTCTCGGCCGGCGTCTGCGCGTCGCGCACGATGCGCAGCACGTCGCCGCTCTGGATCCGCAGCACCGGCGCGGGCAGCTGCTCCGGGCTGAAGTTGGTGATCTGCCGCCCCGCCATCACCTTGCCCGAAGGCAGCTTGACCACGTTGGGCATCGCGCAGGCGGCGCCCAGCACGGCCAGCAGCACCACCACCATCTTCCTGCTCGTCTTCACTGCTGCCTCCAATAGCCTGGAAACATGCTCACCCTGCGCTTGATGCCCAGCGGCAAACTGTTCTCCATGTGCCCCAATCGGTAACCAATGAATTTCGCGGCGCTGCGTGCCACCGCTCCGGGAATGCGTAATGCCTGCCGCTCGCGCAGCAGTGCGGCCAGTTCGGATCTGACGAAGCGTCCCCCTTCGCCACCTGCCTTGCCAAAGCGCTCGCCGATCCATGTTTCGCGTGAATAGAACACGCCGATGTCGAAGTAGCGACGGAATTCCTCGGCGATGCTGTAATCGTGCGAATGCCACGCCTGGGCATCGGCGACGTAGTTCACCGCGTAGCCCTTCAACAGCATACGCCCGGCCACATGCGCATCCTCGCTGCCGATGACGTCGGCAGGAAAACCGCCGACCGCGGCCAGTGCATCGGCGCGGTAGGCGCAGAACGCATCGGAACTGAAACAGGTCTTGATGCCCAGCTCGGCGGCGTCGCTGACACGCTTGATACGCCCCTGCGCCGGGTAGTTGAATGCACGCGCGTGGCGCGCAAGCACGCCTGCATCCGGGTGCGGAATCTGGCGGCCATAGGCCACGCCCACGTCGTCCGCCGCATACAGGCCGGCCACTAGATTGGCGAAGGCATCCGGCGGCACCGGAATCGCATCCTGCGTGAGATAGATCAGCGCATCCGCATCGACCTGCTGCGCCGCCCAGCCACGCGTGCCGCCGTGGTTGAAGGTCGCCGGGTCGATGACTTCCACCCGCGCACCGTATTCGCGCCAGCCTGCGACGCTGCCATCGCGCGACGCGCTGTCCACCACCAGGATCTCGTCCGGCTGCAGCGACTGCGCACGCAGCGCCGGCAGCATCCGCGCGAGGTAGGCCTCGCCGTTGCGCACGGGTATCACCAATGCCACGCGTGGACCGGCCATCAGTACGCCGCCTTCATCGACAGCACGGCCGGCAGCGTGCGCAGCAGGATGAACATGTCCAGGCCCAGCGACCAGTTTTCGATGTAGGCAAGGTCGTACTCCACGCGCTTCTGGATCTTTTCCAGCGTATCGGTCTCGCCACGATAACCATGTACCTGCGCAAGCCCGGTGATGCCGGGTTTCACCTTGTGCCGTGCGACGTAATCGGCCACGGCCTCCTCGAACGGAATGTCCGCCGCCTTGGTGGCGGTGGCATGCGGGCGCGGGCCCACCATCGACATCGAGCCGGCCAGCACGTTGAACAGCTGCGGCAGCTCGTCGATGCTGCTCTTGCGGATGAAACGCCCCACCCGCGTCACGCGCGGATCACCGGCACGGGTCTGCACCGCGGCATTCATGTCGCGCTGGTCGTGGTACATGGAACGGAATTTGTAGACCTCGATCAGCTGGTGGTTGTAGCCGTAGCGCCGCTGGCGGAACAGCACCGGCCCACGCGAATCCAGCTTGATGGCGATGGCGGTGAGCAGCATCAGCGGCGACAGCAGCAGCACCGCGAGCGAAGCCAGCACCACATCCTCGGCGCGCTTGTAGGCAGGTGCCCAGCCCTTCAACGGCGGCTCGGACACCACCAGCATCGGCACGTCCGAGATTTCGGCGACGCGCGGCAGCGCGTAGTTGAACGCCTGCATTTCCGGCACCAGGAACACCTGCACCGGCATCTTGCGCAACAGCCCCGCGTAGTAGTGATTGCGGCTTTCAGCGGTGACCGGCAGCGCCATCAGCACCTGGTCCACCTCGTTGCTGCGGATCAGTTCTTCCAGCAGCGCGAAGTTGCCGATCAGCTGCGGGCGCAGCTTCGGGTCGATACGCTCGGGCTTGCGGTCATCGATGAAGCCGAGCAGGCCCGAGCTGATGTCCGCGTTCTGCAGCATGTGCCGCGCCAGACGGCCACCGTTCTCGGTGGCACCCAGGATCACCGAGCGGCCCACGAAGCGCCCTTCCCGGATGCGCCGCTGAAAGAAGACCAGCATCAGCAGGCGTCCCACCACCAGCAGGACCAGCGTTACTCCATACCAAAGCACCGCCATGCTCAGCGGCAGGTAGGCGATCACCCGGAACACGGTGTGCAGCAGCAGTACCAGACCGAAACTGGCCGACCACGCCACCACGGTGGAACGCAGCATCAGTCGGTTGTTGAACATCTCGCGCCCGTACATGCCGAACGCGGTGAACACCAGCAACGTCAGCAGGCCGGCCATCGTGGCCAGCGCGAGGTAGGTGCGGATGATCGAGAGATCGTTGACGCGCATCAGCCACAGGATCAGCACCGCTGGTGACACTGCGGCGAAGAAGTGGAAAATGCGTGCCATCAACCGCGACCAGCGGGTGACCGCAGGCCGGGTGTTGGAAAACAGAGCGTCGGAAAACGGTAGTTGCATTGGAAAGCCGGGCGTGCGAGAACGGGTTCAAGCATGGGCCGGGCTCCAGCCTGAATGATTCGCAGCCGCCATGACGTGAATCACGCCACGGCCGATCAGTCACACAGTCACCCCATCTTTCCATCAGGCACGGCTACACGTCCCACCCCCGCCAGATGGCCCAGCGCGCGTAAGATAACGTGATACGGCTCACAGTTGTCAGTCAGGAGTTTCCCTACCCCGCTGTCATTCACAAAGCCTCAAGCTTTGTATGTTTATGTGAAGACGGCGTCGGGCAGGAACGTGGATTACAGTTCAAACACCTGACGTAGATACGCGAGGTATCCCGGGTCATCACACATGCTTTTGCCCGGGGAATCGCTGAGTTTTGCCACCGGTTGACCATTGCAGCGGACCATCTTGATGACGATGTTCAGAGGCGTCGGGCCGAGATCGTTTGTCAGGTGTGTCCCTACACCGAAGGCCACCTGGCAGCGCCCACGGAAGTAGTCATACAGCTTCATCACCTTCTCGATGTTCAGCCCGTCGCTGAACACCAGGATCTTGCTGGCCGGGTCGGTACGGTTGGCCTTGAAGTGCGCGAGCATGCGGTCGCCCCAGGTGAAGGGGTCACCCGAATCGTGGCGGACGCCATCGAAAAGCTTGCAGAAGTAAGTATCGAAATCGCGCAGGAAGGCATCCAGCCCCACCACGTCGGACAGCGCGATGCCGAGATCACCCCGGTATTCACGCGCCCATGACTCCAGCGCCGCCACCTGCGAATCACGCAGCCGCGGACCCAGCGCCTGGAAGGCCTGCAGGTATTCGTGGGCCATGGTGCCGTGCGGGGTCATGCCGTAGATGCGCGCGAAATGCACGTTGCTGGTGCCCACGAACTGCGGGCCCAGCGCGTCACGCAGCATCGGCAACATCGTGCTGTGCCATTGCCGCGAATAGCGGCGGCGGCTGCCGTAGTCGGCGATGCGGCAGTTCTCGAAGCCGGGCGTGTCCCGCAGCAGCGCGGTCTTGGCCTGCAGGCGGCGTTCGCCTTCGGCGAAATCCGGTTCGCTGGTGTTGCGGAACCACACCTCGTTGATGATCGCCAGCAGCGGCACCTCGAACATGATGGTGTGCAGCCACGGGCCGGTGATGTCCAGCTCGATCTCACCGGGCACGCTGGCCGAGGGGCGCAGATCGATATATTTGCGGTCGAGGTGGAACAGGCCGAGGAAATCGACGAAGTCCGGCTTCACGAAGCGCAGCCCGCGCATGTAGTCCAGCTCTTCGGTGGTGAAGCGCAGGCTGCACAGGTGATCGATCTCGTCGTTGATCTGGTCGATGTAGCGCGCCAGGTCGATGCCCTGCGTACGGCACTTGAACCGGTACTGGACGATGGCGCCCGGGTACTGGTGCAGCACCGCCTGCATCATCGTGAATTTGTAGAGGTCGGTATCGAGCAGGGACTGGATGATCATGCGCGCATTATGCGCTGCCGGCATCTGCATGCGGTGAGGATCGCCGAAGGCGTTCACGGAACGCAGACGCTTGTAGAGCGGAGCCATGCTCCGCTGAAGCCTTGCCGGGAACGCCCCGCCGAGCATGGGTCGGCGCTACATGGATGGGGTTTTCAGGGTTTCAGCAGCAGGCGTGGCACCTGCAGTGCGGCGTGCGCCCAGATCGCGCACCACACCGCCGCACGCACCGGCAGGCTGCGCTGCCGTGCCTCGAACTTGCGGAAATAGCGCCACAGGCCGCGATGCTTGTGCCACTCCACGAAGAATGGCCGCGAGCGGCTGGAGACGCCGCGTACATGCAGCACCTTCAGATCGTTGGCGATGGCCACGGTGGCACCGGCCTCGCGTGCACGCCTGCACAGGTCCAGGTCTTCGGCATGCAGGCGGTAGCCTGCGTCCCAGCCATCCAGACGCACGAACAGACTGCGCGGCATCAGCAGCAACGCGCCTGACAACGCCGGCACCACCTGCAGTGGCTGCGCTGGATCGGACGGCACCGCCAGCCGCGAACCCGCGCCGGGTCGCCGCAGCATCGCGCCGAAATCCGGATCACGGCGGCGTACCGCGGCATCGGCATGGCCCTGCTCGTCCACCTGCTCCACACCCAGCAAACAATCACCCAACGGTTCACCGAGCGCGCGCAGGCGCACCAGTGTGTCCGGCTCCACCATCAGGTCCGGGTTGATGAAGGCGAGCCACGGCGCGTGGCTGTCCTTCGCGCCCTGGTTGCAGCCGGTGGCGAAGCCGGGATTGTCGGGATTGGCGATGAAGCGCACGCGGCTGTCGGCCACGGCATGGCGCTGGGCGATGGCCACCGAGCCGTCGCGTGAATCGTTGTCCACCACGCGGATCTCGGACACATCCTGCGCGGCGCGCAGGCGCTGCAGGCATTCGTCCAAGGTACTCGCGCTCTGGTAACTGACAACGACAACGGCAATCGAACTCACACCGGCTCCACGCCTGGAAGGGAACCACTGGCGTCAAACAGGTCGCGCTGGGCTTGCGGCATTATCGCCTGCTCGGCGAGTTGCTGCAGGTGTATGCGGTGCGCATCCAGCGGGTCGTCCATCAGGAAGCCGGCCAGGCGTGCGGTCCAGGTGGGCCAGCGGTTGCCCAGCACTTCCATGTCGCCTTCGCCCGGCTCACCTTCCGCGCCACGGCCAACGAAGACGTTGTCACACAGCACGTTGCGCCAACCCAGGCCGCTCATGCGCAGACTCAGGTCCACCAGTGCGGCGTACCACGAGCTGTAGCTGTGTACGTCCAGCCCACCGGCGCGGCGGCGCGCGGTGCCACGGATCAGCACGGCATGGGTCACTGCCGAGGGCAGCTCCGGGTGCAGCAGCGGCATGCCGGCCAAGGCCTGCAACAGCCGCTGCGGATCGGCCGGCATGGCGTTGAGTTCGCCCACGCGCGGCCATGACACGGTTTCGCCGGCATTGCTCCACGGCGTGGCGGTGGCGATGGCGGCATCGCGCGCGAAGCATTCGCTCAGCGCCTGCAGCCAACCGGGGGTGGGAACCGCATTCGGTGCCAGCACCGCCACGTCGGCATCGCCGCAGGCCTGCAGCATCTGGTCCAGATGTGCGGCCTCGCCGATGGGGCGTGGCCGGCGCGTGTATTCGGCCTGCAGCTGGGTATGCGCCAGCCAGTGTTCGATCACCGCCTGGCCGCGCGGCCCCGCCTGGCCGTCGTCGGCCAGCCATACCGGCGTGCCGGCGGGCGTGGAGGCCTCCAATGCGCCGAGGCAGGCATCAAGCGCCGCGTCATCCACACCTACCGGCAACAGGACGACAGGCAGCGCCATGCTCAGCGGCCTGCCTTTGGCTTGAGCGGATCCAGCGCGCGGAATTTGCTGCCGTACTCGTCGGTGAGGTTCCGCGCTTCCTGCGGGTTGCGCACGAGAGTGGGCGTGAGCAGCACGATCACTTCGCTGCGGCGGGTGTTCTGGGTCTTGCGCCCGAACAGGCCACCGATCACCGGCAGCCGGCTCAGCCCCGGCATACCGGACGAACCCTTGCTGGCGCTGTCTTCGATCAGACCGCCAAGCATCACCGTGTCGCCGGCGTTGACCGCCGCCTCGGTCTTCATGCGACGGGTGTTGATGCGCACGTTGCCGTTGTCATCGGGTTCGCCTTCGGGCGAGCTGACTTCCTGCACGATGTCCAGGAACACCATGCCGTCGCGGGTCACGCGCGGGCGCACCTTCAGGATGGTGCCGGTTTCCAGGTACTGCACCTGCGAATACTGGTTGTCGTTGATGCCGGACATCGACACCGAGTACACCGGAATTTTGCTGCCCACGTTCAAGGTGGCGATGGCGTTGTTGCGCACGAACACCGAAGGCGTCTGCAGCAGGCGTACGTCGGTGACCTGGTCCAGCGCGGAGATCACCGCCGCGGCGTTCTTGCCGAGGAAGGTCCAGCTCAGGCCACCGCCACCGTCCTTGTTGACCGGCAGGATGGAACCGGCGATATCTCCCCAGATGCCACGACCCAGCGCCGAAGGCAGACCAGCATCAGTCACTGCATTCTCGAAGTACCAGTTGACGCCGTAGCTCAGCTCGCCGGTCAGCGCGACTTCGGCCACCTGCGCTTCGATGTGCACCTGCATGGGCATCACATCGAGCTTCTCGACCACTTCGCGGATGGAGCGCCATGCCTGCGGCGTGCTGCGCACCAGCAGCGTGTTGGTTTCCTCCACGGCGGAGACGCCGACGCGGTCGCCCTCCACTTCCAGCGTGACGCTGCCGTTGCCCGAGGCACGGTTGGGCAGCGACATGCCATCGCCCATGCCGCTGGAACCGCTGCTGCCACCGGTGCTTCCCAGGCTCCCGCCCTCACCGTTGCCGGCGAAGCTGCTGCCGTCACTGCCACCGAGCTTGCTGTCCGGCCCGGCGGAAGGGTCCACGGTCTGCGCGCCCATGCTGATCGGCGTGGCGCCCGGTGCCAGCGAGGCGTTGCTGTCGCCCTGCCCGCGCGAACCGCTGCCACTGCCGAACACCTCGGCCAGACGGTCGGCCAGGTCCTTGGCCTTGATGTACTTCAGTTCATACGAGAACAGGCGCGCGGTGCCGCCCGCGCTGTCGATGCGATCCAGCCATTGCTGGATCTGATCCAGGTAACGCGCCTGCGGCGTGATGACCAGCACCGCGTTGGCGTTCTCCAGCGGCATGAAGCGGAACATGCCCGCGCTCGGCGTCTTGCTGCCTTCGCCGAACACCTTTTCAAGATCGCCCGCCACCTGCGCCGCGCGCCCGGACTGCAGCGGGAACACGCCCACCGACATGCCGGAGAGCCAGTCCACGTCGAACACTTCCACCGTGCGCAGGTAGTTCTCCAGCTCGGTGCGGGTGCCGCCGAGGGTGATGACGTTGCGCGACCCATCGACGCCGACGATGGCGTTGGGCCGCGCATACGGCTCAAGCACCTTCTTCATTTCACTGGCGGAGATGTACTGCAGCGGCACCACGCGCACCTCGTAGCCGCGTGCCGCTGATGCCGGGGCGGTGCTGGGTGCAACCGTGCCGGCCAGCGACTGGTCGGCAGGCACCACGTTGTAGCGGCCACCGCTGTAGATCAGCCGGGCGTTGTTCCAGCCCAGCACCATCTCCAGCAGGTTCAGCGCCTGCGCCGGGGAGACCGGCTTGGGCGTGGCCAGGGTCACCGTGCCCTGCACACCGGGCGCAATGACGTAGTTCTGGCCCAGCATGTCGCCAAGGATGGCCTTGGTCACCGCCTGCACCGATTCGCCTTCAAAGTTGAACACCGCCGTGCCGTTGCCCGCTGCCGACAGCGACGGCGGCGGTGCCGACGCGGCGGCACGGTTGATGACGGTACCGTTGCCACGGCGGATCACCGCGCGGCTCTGCGCGTCGGCCTCCGGCGGCTCCACGGTGTCCAGCGCACGGGTGTTGGCGGCCTGTCCCGGTGCGGGCGTGGCC
>DALZZG010000069.1:0-10842 GCA_031987665.1 Stenotrophomonas sp.
GCGCTCTACCAACTGAGCTATTCCCGCTTGGGAGGCGAAATTCTACATGCATTCGTCTACCTGTCAACACTCTTTTTCAGCTTTTCCCAGCCCGCTGGCGCGCGGCTTTTTCATCCTCGCGCAGACTCGGCCACGCGGCGTGCAGATACTGCACGCCAGACACCAGTGTCAGCAGCGCGGCGGCAGCCAGCATCCAGTCACCGATGTGGAAAACAGGCACGCCCATCCAGATGTCGGTGAACGGTACGTTGGGCGATACCGAGTACAGCAGGCACAGCAGCGCGATCATCTGCGCGGTGGTCTTGATCTTGCCGATCATCGCCACGCGCACCTTGGCGCGCTGGCCGATCTCTGCCATCCATTCGCGCAGTGCGGATACCGCGATCTCGCGACCAACGATGACCGCCGCCCAGAACGCCATCCACGGCGTGGGATGGCCCTGAACGATCAGAAACAAGGCCACCGCCACCATCAGCTTGTCGGCCACCGGGTCCAGGAAGGCACCGAATGCCGAGTGCAGTTCGTAACGCCGCGCGATCCAGCCATCGAGCCAGTCGGTGATCGCCGCCAGGCCGAAGATGGCCGCCGAGGCGAAGTTGGTCCAGCCGTAAGGCAGGTAGAACACCAGCACCAGCACCGGGATCATCAGAATCCGCAGCAGCGTCAGCCAGGTGGGGATGGTCAATTTCATTGCAGCATTACTCCGCTGCCGGATCAGGCACCGACAGACCATGAAGGTTAGCGTAGATACGTGCAGCGAGGGCGTCATTGATGCCTTCCACCCGCGCGATCTCCGCTTCACCGGCAGCCTTGAGCCCTGCCATGCCGCCAAAATGCTTCAGCAGACTGGCACGGCGGCGCGGGCCGATACCCGGAATATCCTCCAGCTTGCTGGTCATGCGCGCCTTCTGACGACGCCCGCGATGGCCGGTGATGGCGAAACGGTGCGCCTCATCACGCACCTGCTGGATGAACTGCAGGGCCGGCGAGGCCGCACCGGGGCGCAGCTCGCGACCGTCCGGCAATACCAGCGCCTCATGACCGGCGCGGCGCTCCACGCCCTTGGCCACGCCCACCAGCATCACACCTTCCACGCCAAGATCGGCCAGCGCGGCCTGTGCCTGCGCCAGTTGTCCGGCACCACCGTCGATCAGCAGCACGTCCGGCAGCACCCCGCCCTCCTCCACCGCGCGGCGGAAGCGGCGGTCGATGGCCTGGTGCATGGCGGCGTAATCGTCACCCGGTTCGATGCCGCTGATGTTGTACCGGCGGTACTGAGCCCGCACCGGGCCGGCGGCGTCGAACACGACACAGGACGCGACGGTGGCCTCGCCCATGGTATGGCTGATGTCGAAACACTCCACGCGCTTGACCGGCTCAGCCAACCCAAGCATCTCGCGCAGCGCCTCGCTGCGCGCGTGCTGTGCGCCACGGCTGTCCATTTCCGCGACCAGGGTGATCTGCGCGTTGCGACTGGCCAGTTCGACGTAGCCGGCACGTTCGCCACGCACGTTCCACTTCAGCGCCACCTTGCGCTCGGCCGACGCGCTGAGCGCGGCCTCGATCATTTCGGCGTCGGGAATCTCGCGGTCCAGAATCACTTCCGGCGGCGGGCCGTGTTCGATGTAGTACTGCGACACGAACGCCGCCAGCACTTCGTCGGCACTGTCTTCGCCATTGGTGCGCGGGAAGAACGCGCGCGTACCGAGATTGCGGCCATCGCGGAAGGCCAGCAGCATCACGCAGGCGCTGGCGCCCTGCGTGGCGCAGGCCAGCACGTCCAGATCGGCGGCACGGCCATCGACGTACTGGCGGTTCTGCATGCTGCGCAGCGAAGCCACCAGATCGCGCAGGCGTGCGGCGCGCTCGAACTCCAGCGCATCGCTGGCCGCCTGCATGGCCTGCACCAACTCATCGGCCAACTGGTCGCTCTTGCCTTCAAGGAACAGCGCCGCGCGGCGCACGGATTCGTCGTACTCGGCCTGCGGCACCAGCTCGACGCAGGGCGCGCTGCAACGGCCGATCTGATACTGCAGGCAGGGCCGCGAGCGGTTGCGGAACACGCTGTCCTCGCAGCTGCGCAGCTTGAACAGCTTGTGCATCAGGTTCAGCGTTTCGCGCACCGCGCCCACCCCGGGATACGGCCCGTAGTAGCGCCCCGGCACGGAGCGCGGCCCGCGGTGCAATGCGATGCGCGGCCACTGCTCGCGGGTCAGCAGCACCTGCGGATAGCTCTTGTCGTCACGCAGGGACACGTTGTAGCGCGGCGACAGCGACTTGATCAGCTGGTTTTCCAGCAGCAGCGCCTCGGCCTCGGTGCGGGTGACGGTGACATCCATCCGCGCTACCTGCGCCAGCATCATCATGATGCGGCGGGTTTTGGGCGAACCATTGAAATAGCTGCCGACGCGCTTGCGCAGCGCGCCGGCCTTGCCGACGTACAGCAGCGTGTCGTCGGCCGAATACATGCGGTACACGCCCGGAGCGGTGCTCAGCGCCGCGGCGAAGGCCTTGCCATCGAACGCGTTGGTCGGGTCCTGCGTCATCCTTCTATCGGCACGTCACTCAGCTCGCCACTGACCGGATCGAAGCGCAGCACGGAATGGGCACCGCATTCGGCGATCCAGATGGCGTTGGCGGCCACCGCCAGCGCACGCGGCCCATGCAGGCGACGCGGCAGGTTGACGGTGGTCAGGTCGCCACCGCCCAGACGCAGGGTACGCAGCGTGCCGTTGCCGTAATCGGCGATCCAGAGCATGGGCGAATCCGGCCCCAGGGCAATCGCCAGCGGGTACTGCAGGCGGGCGTTCAGGCGCGGGCCGTCCACATTGCCGGACTCCCAGGGCCCCTGCCCGACGAGTGTCTGCACCAGATCGTTCCGCAGCTGTACCGAACGGATGGCCGAACCCAGCGAGTCGCACACGTACAGCGTCTGCTGCACCGCCACCACACCGGTGGGCTGGGCGAAAGCCGCCATGTGGCCGCTGCCGTCGCGCACTTCCACCGCACCGGCGCCCGAGCGCCAGCGCAGCTCGCGCGTACCCAGATCGTAGCTCCAGATGTGGTTGTCGCCGGCCATGGCGATATGCACCTGGTTGTCGGCCACGGCCACGTCGGCGGGATGATTGAGTGGACTGTCCCACGGCTGTTCCAGCACGCCGGCGCGCGGGTCGCCCATGCGGCCGGTGCCGCACAGGGTATCGACCTGGCCACTGACCAGATTGATGCGGCGCAGGGCATGGTTGCCGGTGTCGGCGACATACAGCGCGTCGCGCACCAGCGCCAGACCCTGCGGGCGGTTGAATGCTGCTTCGCCGACGCCACCGTTGATCAGGTCGGCGCTGCCCAGACCGAACTGGCGCAGCACGCGCCCTGCATGGGTGCACTCAAGCACGCGATGGTTGCCGGTGTCCGATACATACAGGCGCTCGGCGGTGGCCACCAGCCCTGCCGGGAAGCGCAACGGCAGGCGCGGCTCGGGGTTGATCTCACGGGCGCCGAAAATCTCGCCGTCCAGCGGCGCCATGACGCCCTCGCAGAGGGTGTTCAGGGAACGCTCCAGCTCACCGGTCACGCCGACCAGCCGCTCACGCTCGCGCCCTTCCACGTCCAGCAGCACCAGAGTCGGCCAGGCCTGTACGCCGTATTCGCGCCATGCATCCCACTGCGCATCCAGCACGATGGGCGCAGTGACACCCTGCCGGCGCAGCAGCTTCAGCGCCTGCTGCGGCTCGCGCTCGAACTCGAAACGCGGCACCTGCACCACGATCAGCTGCAGGCGGCCCGGATTGCGCGCCTGCCAGCGCGTCACTTCGGCCACACGCTGCATGCTCCACACAGAAGCACCATTGACGAAGGCCAGGGCCACGGGGCAACCACGCAGGTCGTGCAGCGTGGCGGGCACGGCGTTGAGCCAGATGCCGGTCTTGGGCAATTCGGGGGCGCGGTTTTCGTTCATGGGCTGATTATGCCGGAGTCACCGCGCCGAGACAGTCGTTGCACCGTGGCCCGGGCGGCAGCATCCACCAGCGCCCAGCTGTGCTCGAAATCGCGGCTGTCGCCGTAATAGGGATCGGGCACCACGTCGGCCTCGGTGATGCCGGCCCAGGGCAGCCAGAGGCTGGCGCGCTCGGCGGCCTGCGGGGGCGCCAGCTTCCGCGCCTCGGCCAGATTGTTACGATCCGCGCAGAGGATATGGTCGAAATCCAGAAAGTCCTCGCGCCGCAGCTGACGTGCGCGCAGGCCCGAGATATCCACGCCATGGCCGCGCGCGCAGGCTACCGCGCGGCGGTCCGGCGGGTCGCCCGCGTGCCAGCCGGAGGTGCCTGCCGAATCCACGCTCAGCCAGCCCTCCAACCCAGCCTCGGTGATGCGCGCACGCAGCGCGCCCTCGCCCATCGGCGAGCGGCAGATGTTGCCCAGACAGATCACCAGCAGCTTCAACGCGCGCCCCGCATGCGGGCCTGTGCCCGTTCCAGGTCTTCGGGGGTATCGATACCGGGCGGGAACGGCTCCGGCGAGATTTCCACCGCAATGCGACAGCCCGCCTCCAGCACCCGTAGCTGCTCCAGCGATTCGATGCGCTCCAGCACGCCAGGCGGCATGGCCGCCACCTGCTGCAGGAAGCCCGCCCGGTAACCATAGATGCCGATATGACGCAGCCACTGCACGCCGGCCGGCAGCGCCTGCGTGGACTGTGCGAAGCCATCACGGTGCCACGGAATCGGCGCACGGCTGAAATACAGGGCGTCGCCCTGTGCGCTGCGCACCAGCTTGACCACATTGGGGTCGAACAGGGTGTGCGCGTCTTCCACCGGCGTGGCCAGCGTGGACATCGGCGCGCCACTGCGCTCGAGCACCGCGGCCACCGCGCGGATGCCCGCTGCCGGCGCGAAGGGTTCGTCGCCCTGCAGGTTGACCACGATCAGCTCGTCGCCCCAGCCCGCCAGACGCGCACATTCCGCCAGACGATCGGTGCCGGAGGCATGGTCGTCGCGGGTCATCGCCACCTGGATGCCTTCGACATCGCGCAGCGCATCGGCGATGCGGCTGTCGTCGGTGGCTACCCACACTTCGCGCGCACCGGCGTCGAGTGCACGGCGTGCCACATGCTGCACCATCGGCACGCCGTCGATCAGCGCCAGCGGCTTGCCGGGAAGACGGGTGGAGGCGTAACGGGCGGGAATGGCCACCACGAATTCGGGAATCAGCGTCGTCATATCACTCCTTGCTGCGGTGGCCCCTTGGGCCACGTTCACACCATAGCCGCCTGATGGGCGATCAGGCGCGCGCCAGCTTCTGCAGGCGGTCCAGCAGCGCTACCCAGAAGGCAGCGGGTAGTTCGGCCTGCAACGGCACCGCATAATGCCAGCGCGTGGCGAAACGCTGGCACTTCACCGCGTCCTTTTCCGTCATCAGCACCGGCAACTCGCTGCCGAAGGACAGATCCGACGGCTCATAACGATGATGGTCGGCGAACGCATGCGGCACCACGCCGATGCCGCGCGCACGCAGCATCTGGAAGAAGCGCTGCGGGTTGGCGATGCCGGCCACCGCATGCACACGTTGCCCTGCGAAGGATTGCAGGGGCGTGTCACGGCCACCGCGCAACGGTCGCGCGGTATCGATGCGCAGGCGCATCGCCCATTCGCCGAAGCCACAACCGGCCTCCTGCTCACCTTCATCGCTGGCCTGGCCCAGGTTGATGACGCGGAAATCGCAGTCAGCGGCGCGGGCGGCGGGTTCGCGCAGCGGGCCAGCCGGCATCATGCGGCCATTGCCATAGCGGCGCGCGGCATCCACCACTTCGATTTCGATGTCGCGCTCCAGCCGGTAGTGCTGCAGGCCGTCGTCACAGACCACCACGTCGCAGCCGGCATCCATCAGGGCTTTGGCGGCAGCCACGCGGTCGCGGTCCACGCGCACGGGCACGCCGGTTTTCCACGCGATCAGCACCGGCTCGTCGCCACCGAGATTGGGTTCCAGCTCGGGAGTGATCCAGCGCGGCGTACTGGCCTCGTCGCGACCATAACCCCGGCTGGCGACACCCGGCTTCCAGCCGGCTTCGCGCAGGCGCGTGACCAGCTCGATGGTCAGCGGCGTCTTGCCGGTGCCGCCTGCGGTGATGTTGCCCACCACGATGACCGGCACAGGCACCTGCCGGCGACGCAGCCAGCCACGCTTGTACAGCCGGCGGCGCAGGCCGACCACGGCGCCGTACAGGGGCGCCAGCAGGCGAGCGGGCAACGGTACCGGAGCGTTGTCGTACCACCAGGCCGGCGTCTGCGGGCCACGCTTTTCCATCAGTCCTGACTCTCCCGGAACTGCATGCGGTACAGGTGTTCGTACAGCCCACCCTGCTCCAGCAGCTGCTGGTGCGTGCCTCGTTCGACGATGCGCCCCTGGTCCATCACCAGCACTTGGTCAGCATGTTCGATGGTGGACAGGCGGTGGGCGATGACGAGCGTGGTGCGGTCAGGCATGAGCTTCTGCAGGGCTTCCTGCACCAGACGCTCGGATTCGTTGTCCAGCGCGGCGGTGGCCTCGTCCAGAATCAGGATGGGGGCATCCTTGAGCATGGCACGGGCGATGGCCAGACGCTGGCGCTGGCCACCCGACAGGCGGCCGCCCTTTGCACCCACCTGCGCATCCACACCCTCGGGCAGCTGCTGCACGAATTCCAGCGCGTTGGCACCGGCGATGGCACGCTGCATGGCTTCCGGCCCGCGCTCGGCCAGTTCACCGAAGGCGACGTTCTCGGCCACGCTGCCGTTGAACAGGGTGACCTGCTGGCCCACCAGTGCGATCTGCCGACGCAGGTCGGCCAGCTTGTAGTCCTGCAGGCGGTGACCATCGAGCAGGATGCTGCCCGCTTCGATTTCGTAGAAACGCGGAATGAGCTTGATCAGCGTCGATTTGCCGCTGCCGGAGCGGCCCACGATGGCGGTGACCGTGCCCGGCGCGGCGGTGAAGCTGATGTCCTCCAGCGCCGGCTTCGGCTGGCCCGGATAACGCGCAGTGACCTGCTGGAACTCCAGCAGGCCGGTGGCGCGCTGCAGCGGCACAGTGCCGGTATCCGGCTCGTCCTCGGCATCCAGCACCGCGAACAGGCGCTGCGCCGAGGCGATGCCGCGCTGGGTCATGTTCTGCACGTTGGTGAGCTGCTTGAGCGCAGGAATGATGGTCAGCATCGCCATCATCAGCGCGACGAAATCACCCACGGTCAGGCGTCCTTCGGCAGCCTCATGGCCGGCGATGAACAACAGCGCGGCCAGCCCGATCGCACCGATCAGCTGCACCATGCCGGACGAAATGCTGCGCGTCGCTTCCACCTTCATCGCCAGACGCAGGTTGGTGTTGGCCAGCGCGGTGTACTCATCCATCTCGCGCGTCTGCGCACCGTAGATCTTCACTTCCTGCTGACTGGAGAGAGTCTGGTCTGCCGCCTGCAGCAGTTCGGCGCTGCTCTCCTGGATGCGATGGCTGATACGGCGGTAGCGCTTGGCGACCTTGTTCATCACCCATGCCAGCGGCGGCGCCAGCACGAAGATCGCCAGCGTCACCTGCCAGCTGTAATAGAACATCATGGCCAGCGAACCCAGCGCCTGCAGCGACTGCTGCAGCACCACCTTCATCGCGTCCACGGCGGCCTGCGCGACCTGGTCACTGTCCGAACCCAGCCGCACCAGCATCGACGGCACCGGCTCGGCATCGAAACGCTGGCCCGGCAGCCGCAGGTACTTGCGCAGCACGTTCACCCGCATGTCGCGGGCGATGCTGCGTGCCGCCTTGCCCATGCCGATGTCGGTGAGATAACCGGCAATGCCACGCACCAGGAACAGGCCGATGATGGCCAGCGGCATCCACGGGTTGATGTCTTCCGGGTTCACCAGGTTGTTGGTGATCGGGCTCATCAGGCCCAGGAAACCCATGCCGGCGGCGGCTTCGATCAGCATGCCCAGCAGCGCCATCAACAGCAGCACGCGATAGGGCTTGGCGTAACCGAGCAGGCGCTTGTACGTCTGCCAGGGGCTGGCAGCTGCTGTCATTGCTTCACTTCCGGCGCGGTGGCGATCGCGATGCGGCGGAAACCCAGCTGGCCCAGCGCGTCCTGCGCGGTGACCACCGCCTGGTACGGGGTACGCGCATCGGCGCGCAGCAGCACGGTCTGCTCGCGGTCGTCACCGGCCACCTGGCCGATGATCTGCTTCAACGATTCCACATCGGTGCGCAGCACTTCCTGGTCGTTGATGAAGTAGCGCCCGTCAGCATTGACCAGCACGCTCAGCGAACGCGGCGGCGAGGTGGTCTTCTGGTCGCTGGCGGTCGGCAGCTGCACCTGCAGGGTGGAACGTGCATCGAACGTCGTGGTGACCACGAAGAAGATGATCAGCACCAGGATCACATCGATCAGCGGAACCAGATCGATATGCGGCTCATCCTGGCTGCGGTCGTCGCGGATACGCATCGTCGGCTCAGGCCTTTGCGGTGGCGGCAGGCTTGGCGTTGGCGCCCTTGCTGGCAGCCATCACCGCCGGGCGGCCATCGAGTGCGTCCAGCAGGGCCGAGGCTTCCTGCTCCATCTCGATCACATAGCCATCGATGCGGCCGCGGAAGTAGCGATGGAACATCAGCGCCGGGATCGCCACGATCATGCCGGTGGCGGTGCACACCAGCGCCTTGCCGATGCCACCGGCCAGCTGGTTCACGTCGCCCACGCCGTGGTCGAGGATGCCCAGAAACATCTGGATCATGCCGACCACGGTGCCCAGCAGGCCCAGCAACGGACCGGCCGAGGCGATGGTGCCCAGCGCATTGAGGAAGCGGCTCATGCGGTGCACCAGATGGCGACCGGTGTCTTCGATACGCTCACGGATCTGGTCGCGCGGGCGGTTGCGGGCTTCCAGCGCGGCGGCCAGCAGAGCCCCCAGCGGCGAGTTGGCACGCAGCGAGGCGATATGGGAGGCATCCAGCTTGCCGCGTGCGGCCCAGTTGCGGACTTCCTCGCCCAGCCCCGGCGGCAGGACCTCGTTACGCCGCAGGCTCCAGAAACGCTCCAGGACGATCGCCAAAGCCAGCACACCCAACAGCAACAACGGCAGCATCGGCCAACCGCCGGCCTTGACCAGTTCCCACACGTTTCAACCCTCCGGCTCATCGGCCGCCTGTTAGTCGGCCGATAGGATAGCAGCCGGCCGCGCCCGCTCCGCTGCATCCCATGCACGCCGCCGCCACAGCCGCTGTTCACGCAGCTGCAGCCCGTCCGGCCCCAGCCATACCCGTACCGCCCCGCTGTCGGCGGTATTGAGCACTTCTGCCCCGCTCTGCTGCCACCGCGCGACCACGTCCGCCCGTGGATGGCCGAAACGGTTGCCGTGCCCTGCCCCGATCAGTGCCAGCCTGGCACCACTGGCTGCAACGAACGCCGGCGTGGATGAACCGGCGCTGCCGTGATGCGGCACCAGCACCACGTCGGCACGGAGTGCGTCGGCCATACGGCGTACCAGCCCCTGTTCGATGACATCGCCGATATCGCCCGTCAGCAGGGCCGCGCCATGCCGGCCCTGCACCCGCAGCACGCAGCTGGATTCGTTGCGCAGGTACGGGAATGCCGGCCCGGGATGCAGGAAGCTGAAGCGCACCCCGTCCCACTCCCACGACTGACCATAGGCACAGTGACCGGCGCCGTCGCCCAGCGGGAGACCAGGTGGCCCTGCAAGATGCGCCACCGGCAGCGCGGCACGTACCGCCCCGAGCCCACCGGCGTGATCCATGTCGCCGTGGCTGAGCACCAGCCGGTCCAGATGCCGGACGCCCAGCGCATGCAGCGCCGGCACGACCACCCGCTCACCGGCGTCGAAACCATCCCGCGCCGCAGGGCCGGTGTCGTACAGCAGCACATGCTCACGGGTGCGCAGCAGAACTGACAGCCCCTGCCCCACGTCCAGCACCACCATCTGGAACGCGCCAACCTCCGGGCGCTCCCCAGCCGGCAGCAGCAATGGCAGCCACAGCAGCACCGCCAAGGCGCGCCCCGGCACACCGGCCGGCAGCAGCATCCACAGCGCACCGAGCAGAGCCAGTGGCAGCGCGAACCACGCTGGCTCCGGCAACCACCACAGCGCGAACCGGCTGTCCGCCAATGCCTCGAACAGCGGCCACGACAGATCGAAACACCAGGCTGACAACCGCCACGGCAAGGCACCCGCACCGGCCCACAGCGCCTCCAGCACCGTCCCCAGCAAGGCCAACGGCACCACCACCAGACTCCACCAGGGAATCGCCACCAGATTCGCCAGCGGTCCCACCATCGACGCCTGCCCGAACAGCAGTACGGTCAGCGGCAGCAGCCCCAAGGTCGCTACCCACTGCGCCGAGAAGAAGCCACGCAGCCAATGGCTGCGCTCCGGCAGGCATGCGGCCAACCATGCCACACCCGCATAGCTCAGCCAGAAGCCGGGCAGCAGGATCGACAGCGGATCGACCAGCAGCACCGCCACCGCCGCCAATGCCAGCCCTCCCAGCACACCGGACGGGCGCCGCCACAACCGCGCCAGCACGACCACGCCGATCATCACCACCGTGCGTACCGTGGGCAGGGCGAAGCCGGCGACGGCGGCATAGCCCAGCGCGACACCGAACGCGCCTGCCGCTGCGGCCTGCGGTCGCGGCCAGCGTCGTCCCAGCATCGGAAACAGCCGCCATAGGCCCGCCATGCCCCACGCGCCGCACAGCGCGACCATGCCGACGTGGAAGCCCGAGATGGCGATCAGATGGGTCAGGCCGGTAGCACGCAACCGTTGCCAGTCGGCTTCGTCCAACCCGCGCGTATCGCCCAGCGCA
>DALZZG010000070.1:0-10595 GCA_031987665.1 Stenotrophomonas sp.
TGGTCAAGGCCGCCCGCCTCGCCGGCAACGTCCTGCTCCGCAACATCAACAAGCTCGAAGCGCTGAACGTGGTGCAGAAGGGTCGGATGGATTACGCCAGCGAAGTCGATGGCGATGCGGAGAAGGTGATCGTCAAGGAACTCAAGCGCACCTATCCGGAATACGGCATCTACGGCGAGGAAGGCGGCCTGCAGGGCAGCGGCCGCCACATGTGGGTTATCGACCCGCTGGACGGCACCAGCAACTACCTGCGTGGCTTCCCGCACTACTGCGTGTCCATCGCGCTGGTCGAGAACGGCGAGCCGACCGATGCGGTGATCTTCGACCCGCTGCGCAACGAGCTGTTCACCGCCTCCAAGGGGGCCGGCGCCGTGCTCAATGACCGCCGCATCCGTGTGGCCGAGCGCAAGGATCTGGAAGGCACCATGATCCACACCGGCTTCGCGCCGCGCGAGCGTACCCGTGCCAGCACCCAGCTGAAGACGGTCGATACGCTGCTGACGCAGGCTGAAGACGTGCGCCGCACGGGTTCGGCGGCGCTGGACCTGGCCTATGTGGCCTGCGGCCGCGCCGATGCCTATTTCGAGGCCGGCGTGAAGGCATGGGACATCGCCGCCGGTGTGCTGCTGGTGCGCGAGGCTGGCGGCAAGGTCTGCAACTACCGTGGCGCGACGCTGGCCCGCATGGACGACAAGGGCCCGGAGACGCAGCAGGTGGTCGCCGGCAATCTGAAGGTCTGCGAGGCGCTGCAGAAGGTGATCGTCAACACTGGCTACGCGGCGGAGTTCGACCCGAAGTTCTGATGGATGCTGCGGGGGTGTTCCCGCGCTCATCGGTACAGACAGAACGGCACTCTTCGGGGTGCCGTTTTTGTTTGTGGGGGATGGAAGGCCTGGCGTCTGAGCAGCTACCGCTGGAAGCCCCGGGTGCGCTTTGCTTACCCGGGCTACGGGGCCCAAAACGCAGAACGCCCGGCACTGGGCCGGGCGTTCTGGGTCCTGCGGCAGCCGGGTCGATCAGATCACGGTGCTGGAACGCAGCGCAGCGATGCGCTCATCCAGCGGCGGGTGGCTCATGAACAGCTTCTTGGCCGCACCGCCGGCGATGCCGAACGCGGCGATCTGGGTCGGCAGCGTGCTCTGGCCGTGGTTGAGCTTCAGGCGCTCCAGCGCGGCGATCATCTTCTGGCGGCCCGCCAGCGACGCACCACCGTCATCGGCACGGAATTCGCGGCGGCGCGAGAACCACATCGCGATCATGGTGGCGAACAGGCCGAACACCATCTCCAGCACGAACACGATGATGTAGTACGCGAAACCACGGCCACCGCCCTCGCGGTTGCCCGACAGCGCGCTGTCGATGACGCCGCCCACCACGCGCGCCAGCACGATCACGAAGGTGTTGAGCACGCCCTGCAGCAGCGCCATGGTGATCATGTCACCGTTGGCGACGTGCGAGATCTCGTGGCCCAGCACCGCTTCGGCCTCATCCTCGCTCATGTTGTGCAGCAGGCCGGTGGACACGGCCACCAGCGCATTGTTGCGGTTGGCACCCGTCGCGAAGGCGTTGATCTCGGGAGCGTCGTACACCGCCACTTCCGGCATGCCGATGCCGGCGGCCTTGGCCTGGCGCGCAACGGTGTCCAGCAGCCAGCGCTCGGTCTGGTTGCGCGGCTCGGTGATCACCACCGCGCCGGTACCGCGCTTGGCCATGAACTTGGACATCAGCAGCGAGATGATGGAGCCACCGAAACCGAAGATGGCCGCCATGACCAGCAGGCCGCTCATCTGCGACGGGTTCACGCCCAGCAGCGACATGACGATGCTCGCAAGGATCAGCACCGCGAAGTTGGTCAACAGGAACAGCCCGATACGGGTAAACATGGGATAAACCGTGTGTGAGAGGAAAACAGGGTAAATCTGCGGTGCCGACAGGTTGAATTCAAGCGCATTTCTGACCGACGATTCAGCTTAGATGTCTTGCACTCCTTACCGTGGGCGCTTCGCCCCCTCCCCGACCGGCCCGCTCCACCTTGGGTCGATGCTGGCTGCCTTCGGCAGCTGGCTGCTGGCGCGTCATGCCGGCGGCCAATGGCTCTTACGCATCGAGGATGTCGATCCGCCGCGCGAGGTGGCCGGCGCCGCGGCCCTCCAGCTGGAAACGCTGGCCGCCTATGGCCTGCATGCCGATGCGCCCGTGCAGTACCAGAGCCAGCGGCACGCGCTGTACCAGGCCGCGCTCGACCAGCTGCTGGCGCAGGGCAAGGCCTTCGCCTGCCATTGCAGCCGCAGCGATCTGGCCGAACAGCACGGCATCCACCGTCACTGTGCCGCCCACCAGCAGCGTGCCCATCCCGCCGTGCGCCTGCGGGTGCCCGACGGCAGCCAGATTGCGTTCGACGATGGCCTCCAGGGCCATATCGCGCAGCAGGTGGACAAGGAGGTCGGTGACTTCGTGCTGCTGCGTGCCGATGGTTGCTGGGCCTACCAGCTGGCGGTGGTGGTCGATGACGCCGACCAGGGCATCACTGACGTGGTGCGCGGCGCGGACCTGGTGGACTCCACCCCGCGGCAGATCCTGCTGCAGCAGGCACTGGGCCTGCCCACGCCGCGCTACCTGCACCTTCCGTTGCTGCTGGATGACAGCGGCCACAAGCTATCCAAGTCGCTGTCCGCCATGCCGGTCGGCACCGAAGCGCCATTGCCGGTGCTGCGCTGGCTCTGGTCCGCACTGGGGCAGGCGCCAGGCGAGCTGGATGCTGCAGCCACCGTCCCCGAGCTGCTGCAGCATGCCGTGGCGGCCTTCCGCCCCGAACGGCTGCGCAGGGCGTCCCTGCCGGCAAGCCACCCGCCCCCGGCCGGCGCCCACTTTCATTAGAATCATCCGCTCACCGCGCTTTCGCCCTGGAGCTACAGCCCATGACATCCCGCGTCGCACTGGTCACCGGTGGTACCGGCGGCATCGGTACCGCCATCTGCCAACGCCTGGCCGACCAGGGGCACCGTGTTGCCACCAACTTCCGCAACGCCGAAAAGGCGCAGCAATGGCAGCAGAAGATGCGCGAAAAGGGCTATGACATCGCCCTGTTCCACGGCGACGTGGCCGACCCCACCAGTGGCCGTGCCCTGATCGAAGCTGCCGAGGCCGAGCTGGGGCCGGTGGAAATCCTGGTCAACAACGCCGGCATCACCCGCGACACCACCTTCCATCGCATGAGCCCCGAGCAGTGGCATGAGGTGATCAACACCAACCTCAACTCGGTGTTCAACGTCACCCGCCCGGTGATCGAAGGCATGCGCAAGCGCGGCTGGGGCCGGGTAATCCAGATCAGCTCCATCAACGGCTTGAAGGGCCAGTACGGGCAGGCCAACTACGCGGCGGCCAAGGCCGGCATGCATGGCTTCACCATCTCCCTGGCACGCGAGAACGCCGGTTTCGGCATCACCGTCAACACCATCTCGCCGGGCTACGTCGCTACCGACATGGTGATGGCGGTGCCGGAAGAAGTGCGCGCCAAGATCATCGCCGACATTCCCACCGGCCGCCTCGGCAAGCCGGAGGAGATCGCCTACGCGGTGGCCTTCCTCGTCGCCGACGAGGCGTCGTGGATCACCGGCTCCAATCTGGACATCAACGGCGGCCACCACATGGGCTGGTGACACGCGCCGGACACGGCCGCCATGCTGCAGGGTATGGCGGCCTGTGTTGCGCAACACGAATTTTTACTCCCCTTCTTCTTGCACCCCCTACTTCTGGCGGTTGCAAGCCCTGTTGCACTGCGCCATGCTGGGCGCCTACCGTGACGAGTGACTGCTTAATGGCTGCGACCCGCATCATCAAGAAGTATCCGAACCGCCGGCTCTACGACACCGAGATTTCCAGTTACATCACCATCGAGGACGTGCGCCAGCTGATCCTCGACGGCGAGGATTTCGAGGTGCGGGATGCCAAGAGCGGTGAGGACCTCACCCGTTCGGTACTGCTGCAGATCATCGCCGACAAGGAGCAGGACGGTGAGCCGATGCTGTCCACGCAGCTGTTGAGCCAGTTGATCCGTTTCTACGGCGACTCGCTGCAGGGTTTCATGGGCAACTACCTGGAGCGCAGCATGCAGGTGTTCCTTGACCAGCAGCAGCAGTTCCGCCAGCAGATGGGCAGCCTGCTCGGCCAGACGCCGTGGGCCATGATGAACCAGCTCACCGAGCGCAACCTGGAGCTGTGGCAGGAATTCCAGCGCAACATGGGTGCCGGCTTCGGCAACCGCCCGGCCGCACCGGGCGCCAAGCCCGCCGACCCGCCGCCTCCGGGCAGCGGCAAGAGCCGCGGTAACCGCTGAATGAAAAGGCCGGCAGCAATGTCGGCCTTTTTGATTGTGGCGCTTGGAGAGCGCGACAACGTGTTCTCCCATTCTCGAGAGGACACATGATCGAGCTTCCCGTTAGAGACCCCTGCGACCTGTGCATTGCCGCGCGCGATGAGCAGTGGAAGATCATCGACGTATGCGAACACACGCTGACGGTGATCAACCCACGGCAGTTTGAAACAGGCCAGTGCTGCGTCATCACCCGCCGCCATGTGGCGACGCTGCTCGACCTTTCCCCACAGGAATGCACCGCCGTTCTCTCCGCTGCCCAACGCGTCGCCGCAGCACTCGTCGCAACCTACCAGCCGCTGGGCATCCTCACCTTCCAGAACAACGGCGTGTACAGCGGGCAGGAAACGCCGCACTTCCACTTCCACGTCGTGCCCCGCCAGAAAGGCAGTGACTGGGGCATCGGTCCGCCACAGCTGGCCACCTTTGACGGCGCCGGGCGCGAGCGCGGTACGGCGCACAACCCGGCTGACGATGCACTGCGCCTGCAACGGGTCCATCCCTCCATCGAGACATTGACCGAAACCGTGCGGCTGATCCGCTCCAATCTGCCGGGGTAGTGCTCAGCCCTCACGCACGGCGTGGTTTACAGCCTCACGAACCACGGCAGAGCGCCAAGGACCGCCCCCACGACAAGCATCACGATCACGTTCGAGGTGAAGCAGGGAACCGCCATCAAGGCGAGTCCGCAGACGAGGGGAATGCCCTCTTTCTGCTTCCTGCCATACACGAAATAGCCCAGACCCAACGATCCAAAGAGAACGCCCAGCAGCAGTGTTGTGGTACTCACGATCATCTCGCTTCGGCCTGACGTCTGGATCACCACTGACGGCAGGCACATCCGCTGAAGGGCGTCTCAGGTTCTTACTTGAAGGGCCGCTCGAACGTACCATCCTCGATCTTCGGGATCACGTCGGTCAGCTCCTTCACCCGGCTTTCGGTGCAGAACGCCTTGTTGGCCTTGATCTGCGCACCATGGAAGCCTACGCCGACGATTTCCTGAATCATCTTTTCCTGCCCGTACGCCGTTTCCAGCACGGCCAGGGCCTTGTCCTGGTCCACGCTGACGCCACAGGCATCGGCGGCGGCGATGCGCGACCAGGCGTACTGCAGGTTGGGATCCCAGCCCATCGCGTCCCCGCCGGTAAAGCCCTTGTCGTAGTGGTACTCGTACACATTGGCCTTGATCGAGCGCGCACCCATTCCGCCCTTGCCGCCATAACCGCCGTACGTCTGCTCCTGCGCCATGCTCGGTACGGAGAAGGCCAGTGTCGCTACTGCGATGAAGATCAGTGATTTCATGGAAGATTCCGAAGTTGGAAAGCAGCGCCTACGTGCCGACCCGACCGCCGCCATGTGCGGGCGTCGCTCAGCAAAGGTTGCAGGGCTTGAGTGAAAACAGAGGTAACGCGTGCGGCGGCTGTGTGCCGTGCGCTCAACGCTTCGCAGGCCGCGCAGGTGCCGCACAGGCCGAACAGATGCGTTCAACCGTGTAGCCCTTGGCGCGCAGCTTTTCGACCACGCCATCGCTGCCCAGCAGGTGCAGGGCACCAACCACCACCAGCGTGCTGCCCTGCCCTGCCTGCAGGCGCTGCTGCAACGCGGGGAGCCAGCTGTCGTTGCGGTCCACGTTGATGCGCTGGTACAGGCCCGGATAATCACGCTTCATCTGCCCGGCCATGTCACGCCACAGCACCACATCATCGCCACGACGCCACGCATCGTGCAGGCGACGGGTCTGCTCATCGCCCTTGGCGACCTGTTCCAGCGACTCGCGCAGCAGCTGGCGCTGCTCATCGGCACTCATGCCATCAAGCATGCTGATCTGCGAGGCGGCACTTTCCAGCCCGCCCGCCGGCTTGCCTGCCTGCGCGGCACGCTGCATCAGGTGGCGATCCAGACCCGCCTGCGCATCCAGCCCCTGTCGCGCCATCTGGCTCAGGCTGATGGTCAGGCCGATGAACCACGGCTTGAGTGCAGCCAGACGTTCGATGGGCATGTTGTTGGCCGCGCTCCAGGTCTCCAGCTGCTGCCAGGTCGCCGGGTCAAGTTCGTCCTTCAGTGCGCGGCCATCACGACGGATGGCGGCCTGCATCATCTGCGTGGCCAGCTGCGGCGAGGTCATTTCCTCCGGCGACAGCTCGAACATCAGCCGGCTTGCCGCGGCAAAGGCGGCATCCACATCCGGCGACAGCGGGTAGTCGTCAGGCTTCAACAGGTGGAAGGAACCCAGCAGGTACAGCTCGGCACCGTTGCTCCCGGTCACCTTCCACAGCAGCGGCACCGGCGGCACATGCGCAGGCTTGGCGGCGGGCTTTGCCGCAGGTTCGGCCTGACGCGCCTGCGCCGGCTCCATGACGCCACCACACGCCAGGGCGACGCCTATCAACAGCATCGCAGCACGGGTCATCCATTTCATGGGGCAGTCTCCATTTTTGGTTTGGCGTAGGTCTTCTCGCCGGCTTCCACCAGCAAGTCCATGCGGTTCTCAGGCGGTGGCAACGGACAGGTGGCAAACGGTGTGAACGCACACGGCGGGTTGTAGGCGCGGTTGAAATCCACCACCACCATGCCCTTGTCGTCGGGCACGTCGGCGTCGATGAAACGGCCCGCCGAATAGCTGGTGCGGCCATTGGTGCGGTCGGCGAAGATCAGCTGCAGCGGCCGGCCCGGCTCACCCAGCGCTTCAAGCCGCCAGGTGCGGCCATCACGCTCGAATTCCACCGCGCCCGCATTGGGCAGGTCCGTCACCAGACCGGTGATGTCGGCCACCGGAATGGTTTTGTTGGCATCGTGCGGCACGAAGCGCGCATGGATGCGCCAGGACGGGTCGGCCGGCCAATACTCCAGATGGCCGAAGTGCGTCCGCGCAGGTGCATCGGCATGCTTGAGCCGCAGCGCGTAGCGTGGGCCACGGTGGATCAGGGTCAGCAGGCCCTTGCCATCATCGAAGGTGATGACGGTGGGCACCTCGGCATCGTCGCTGAGGAAGGGGATGCGCCCCTTGATCGTCTGCCCGTCTGTCTGCAGCGTCACGCCCGGTTCCGGTGTGAACCAGACCTGCCCGCCCTCGCGCTGTACCAGCCCCATGCGCGGCGGCCCCATCGCCATGCGGACGCCACTGGTGCTGCCGCTGCCGATGTAATGCGCCTTCAGCTCCAGCCAATGCAGACCGACGAGACTGGTCCAGCCATCGACCGCGAGCAGCTCGGTCAGCCGCTGCTCGCGCCACAGTTCGTTGTCGTGGGCGAAGGATGGATCCACCTTCGCTGCCGGTGCCTTCGCCGCGTCATCCGCGCCGCCACAGCCGGCCAGCAACACCGCGACCAGCATGGCCGCGCCCCCCAAGTGTCTGTTCATCAGCGCCCCCGCAGGAACCAGCGGTCGATTTCAGCCAGAGAAAAACGCGCCCACGTAGGGCGACCATGATTGCATTGTCCCGAACGCTCGGTGATCTCCATGTCGCGCAGCAGGGCGTTCATTTCCGGCAGCGTCAGCCGACGGTTGGCACGCACCGCGCCATGGCAGGCCATGGTGGAGAGCAGTTCGTCGCGGGCACTGGCCACGCGGCGGCTCTGCCCACGCTCGCGCAGGTCGGTGAGCACGTCACGCAGCAGCGCTTCCGGCTCGGCATTGGCCAGCAATGCCGGAATGCTGCGCACATGCAGCGAGCCGGGGCCGGAACGGGTGATCTCGAAACCCAGCTCGGCCAGCGTCGCCGCTTCGCGCTCGGCGGTATCGGCATCGCGCTCGCCCACCGCCAGGGTGATGGGCACCAGCAGCGGCTGCGCGTGCAGGCCGATGCCATCGTGTGCGTTCTTCAGGCGCTCGTAGCCGATGCGTTCGTGCGCGGCGTGCATGTCCACCACGATCAGCCCTTCGGCGTTCTCGGCAAGGATGTAGATGCCGTGCAGCTGCGCGACCGCATAGCCCAGCGGCGGCACGCCGCTGTCACTGGCCGTCGATGGCAACGAAGGACCGCCTTCACCGCCCACCTGCTGCACCTGCCCCGCAGGTGCCGTGTACAGCGCCGCATAGGCCGAAGGCGCTTCGGCCACCTGCAGGCCAAGCGGCGATTGCCGCGCCTGCCAGTTGCCACTGCCGCCGCCAGCACTGCCTGCCGGTCGCCCCAGTACATAACCACCGCCGTAGCCGCCGGTGGATGCCGCCGACGGCATGCCGCCTGCGGCGTCGGGCGCGCTCTGCGGCTGCCCGACCGCGGACGCCTCCATGCCGGCACGCGTTTCGGCGAGGGCATCCTTCAGCGTGCGATAGACGAAATCATGGATCAGCCGCGAATCACGGAAGCGCACCTCGTGCTTGGCCGGATGCACATTGACGTCCACGCGCGACGGATCCAGCTCGAGGAACAGCACATACGCCGGCTGACGGCCGTGGTACAGCACGTCGCCATAGGCCATCTTCACCGCGTGACTGACGCTGCGGTCGCGCACCGAGCGGCCGTTGACGTACAGATACTGCTGGTCGGCACTGGCGCGCGAATACTGCGGCTGGGCGATCCAGCCATGCAGGCGCAGGCCGGCGGCGCTGTGGTCCACGCGCAGGGCCTGGCGTGCGAAGTCATCGCCAAGCGTTTCGCCCAGACGCGCATCCGAATACAGGTCGCCGGGCTTGTAACGGCGCGACGGCTTGCCGTTGTGCGAGACACGCAGCTCCACGTCCGGGCGTGCCAGCGCCAGCGACCGCAACCACTCTTCGATATGCCCCAGCTCGGTACGTTCGGCACGCAGGAACTTGCGCCGCGCCGGCACGTTGTAGAACAGCTCGCGCACTTCCACGGTGGTGCCCGGCGCATGCGCGCGTGGTGCCACTTCGCCCAGCTTGCCGCCTTCGATCTGCAAAGCCGAACCATGCTCGTCCTGCGCGCGGCGCGAGGCCATGGTGAAGCGGCTGACCGAAGCGATGGACGGCAATGCCTCGCCACGGAAGCCGAGCGTGGCAACCGATTCCAGATCATCCAGACTGGCGATCTTGCTGGTGGCATGGCGCGATACCGCCAGCGGCAGCTGCTCGGCAGCGATGCCGCCGCCGTTGTCGCGGATGCGGATCAGGCGCACGCCGCCTTCCTCCAGATCGATGTCAACGCGGGTGGCGCCGGCATCCAGCGCGTTCTCCACCAGTTCCTTGACGACGGACGCAGGCCGCTCGACCACCTCGCCCGCGGCGATCTGGTTGATCAGGATTTCCGGAAGTGGACGGATCGTGCTCATGCGGCCGCCCCCGTGGGGCGCAGCGCGTGGGACAGGGTGACGGTGTCGGGGCGAATCAGAGAGGCATCATGCATGCGCATGATGATAGCCGAGCCCGGCCACGTCGCCGTGTCGGGCTGGCAGTTGCAGCGTCGTGTTCCGCGCCGGCGGCTTACTTGCTGCCGCCGGCCACGGTGCCTGCGGCAGCGTCCATTTCCGCCTGTGCGCGTGCGGCGAACAGGGTGCCCGGAGGCGGCTGGCGGCTGAAGAAGGTGTGCACGCCGTCCAGTACGGCACCGGCGATGCGACGCTGGTAGGCCGGGTCGATCAGGCGGCGCTCTTCGTCCGGGTTGGAGATGAACGCGGTTTCCACCAGCATGGCCGGCATGTCCGAGGTGCGCAGCACCGCGAAGTTCGCGCGCTCCAGGTTCGGCTTGTGGTTGTTGCCGATGCGCTTGAGCCCGCCCAGCACATGGCCGGCAGCATCTTCGGACGCCTTCATGTAACCGCTCTGGGCCAGATCCAGCAGCACGTTGGCCAGGGTGCCCTCGGTGCGGTTCAGGCTGACACCACCGATCAGGTCGGCCGCGTTTTCCTTGTCCGCCAGCCAGCGCGCACGCTGCGAGGACGCACCCTTGGTGGACAGCACATAGACCGACGAGCCAGTGGCCGAACGGTTCTCGGCGGCATCAGCGTGGATCGAGATGAAGATGTCCGCCTTGGCAGCGCGCGCACGCTGGGCGCGCATCGGCAGCGGGATGAACACGTCGGTGTCGCGGGTCAGGTAGGCGCGCAGGCCCGGGGTGGCGTTGACCTGGCGAGCCAGCTCACGCGCGACCGCCAGGGTCACGTCCTTCTCGCGCTTGCCGGTCGGGCCGATGGCACCGGGATCCTGACCGCCGTGGCCAGGGTCGATCGCAACCACGAGGTTGCGCATGCCCGGCTGCATGCGGACGCGCGAGGCATCGCTGGGCATTACCGGACGCGGCGCAGGCGGCTGGGCGGCAGCCGGC